>JAJRYF010000061.1 GCA_024275935.1 Gammaproteobacteria bacterium
AACTGGGTCGCTAACTGGGTCGCTAACTGGGTCGCTGCCTAAGTTGATGATGTCTATGCTGGTCAGAATAATACCCAGCATAAATTCAACAAATACCGTACTATCTGCTTGATTATCTGCACTTTTTAAGGCCTTATAATAGTCCTGCTGACTATCTTTAATGGTATTTTCAATCGGCAATGAATAAAAAATCTCACGCCATTGCCCTAAAATCAAGGTTTGCCACAGCCGCCCCAGTCTGCCATTGCCATCACTAAAGGGATGGATAAACTCAAATTCATAATGAAAAACACAACTACGAATTAACGGGTGGGCATCTGTATGTTTTAGCCAAGCTAATAAATCACGCATTAATAAATGAACACGATCAGCTTGAGGTGCAACATGAATCACTTGCCCGCCAGTATGAATACCCACATTGCCTTGCCGGAAATACCCCGCGTCAGACAAAAGCTCTTCAGTCATCTTTTTATGGGCACTCAGTAAATCGTCGATACTATGCGCTCTATAGCGCGCCAAAGCTGCATAAGCTTTAATTGCCCCACGCACCTCAGCAATTTCTTTTTGCGTACCACGAACAGGTTTACCGTCAATAATATTGGACACCTGGTCTAAATTAAGCGTATTACCCTCAATAGCCAAGGTACTGGTGATAGTTTTAATCCGATTTTGCCTACGCAGCTGGGGCGATGTTTGAATTATATCCAGATTAGCACCCGCAATCGCCTCGCTAATCTGTGCAACCAATGACAGAATTGTTGGGGTAATTGTGTAAGGAGGTTTATAAGACATCAAGGCAGCTAGCTTGAAGATGCATTAACATTGATTCTACAGTTAACTTTACTATATGCTTTCACTGCTGTCCCATTAACTGTTCAAGCATGAATTCTGGGTGCTCGCCTGAGACCTCCACCCGCATGAATGCGGGTGAAGAGCCCCCATGGATGGGTTTACGGTGTGTCTCAGGCGAGTACCCGGGATTCATGTCCTCGGTGACAAAAACTGGTGTGCGCCAAACGATAGTAAGGGTTATCATCAGCTAGGCACAAAGTTAACGGGACAACAGTGATATGCTTTCATATTATTTACTCCTATAATCGTGAGGAGTTACTTTTTCAAACAAGATGGGTGTTAGTTTAACACCCCCTAATATTTAACGATACAAGAGGCAGAATTCAATTGGAAGCACATATCATTGAGTGGTTAAATCTATCGGTTCGCTGGATTCATATGATTACCGGCATCGCCTGGATAGGCGCCTCTTTTTACTTTATTTTTCTGGAAAACAACCTCAACCGCAGACACCGGCTCAGGCCTGAGTTAGCTGGTAACCTTTGGGCTATCCACGGCGGCGGCTTTTATTACCTGGAAAAATACAAACTAGCTCCTAAACCCTTGCCTGAACACCTGCATTGGTTTAAATGGGAGGCATACTTTACCTGGATTTCCGGGGTGGTATTGCTGGGCATTGTTTATTACTACAATGCCAGTTTGTATATGATTGACTCAGCGGTAGCTGAGATATCAGCCCCTGTAGCTATTGCGCTGGGCATTTTCACAATGTTGCTGGGCTGGTTAATTTACGACCTGCTGTGTAAATCAGCGTTGGCGCGTAAACAGTGGCTGTTTGCATTGATCGGCTTTGCTTTGGTCACCGCCTCAGCTTATGGGCTGAGTCAAATATTAAGTGCCAGGGCGGCCTATATTCATATTGGTGCCATGCTTGGCACCATAATGGCGGCTAATGTTTTCTTCGTTATTATACCCGCCCAAAAAGCCATGGTTAAAGCCGCCACATTGGGGGAAGAGTATAACCCTGAAATTGGCCAGAATGCCTTAACTCGTTCGATTCACAATAATTATTTAACCCTACCAGTGCTGTTTATAATGATCAGCAATCACTTTCCCAGCACTTTTGGCAATACCAATAGCTGGTTGGTACTGGCTGGCTTGATCCTGGTTGGGGCTGGAGTACGCCACTGGTTTAATCTTAGAGGCCAAGGCAAGAAAAACTTTTGGTTGTTACCCGCTGCAGTATTGCTCATGCTGAGCCTTGTTTACCTGACCAGACCAATTATGCCAACTATCGACCCAGCGGCAAGCAATGCAGCTGTCATCAGTGATGCTGAAGCGATGGAAATGCTAAATATCCATTGTCAGAGCTGCCATTCAGCCACGCCAACAAGTAGTATTTTTACTGTTGCCCCTAAAGGCCTTGCCCTTGATACCCTCAGTCAAGCCAAAGCTAATGCTAGTTTAATCAAGGCTCAGACTGTAAATACAAAGGTCATGCCGCTGGGCAACAGCACGCAAATGCAAGACTCGCAAAGGCAACTTCTTGGAGCCTGGTTGGACCGTCTCAATACCTCAACTGCTGGGCAGTAACAATGAAAGCGATATCCTCATCTAGAGTGTTTATTGAAGGCATGCTTAAAGATGCTGTGGTTCTCTATGAGAATGGCATCATCACCGATATTGTGACAAAAACCCAAATCCCCCCGAACTGTGAACATCAGGATATGGACGAGCTGGTGATTATGCCTGGAATTATTGATACCCATGTGCATATCAATGAACCTGGCCGCACCGACTGGGAAGGGTTTAACAGCGCAACCCAGGCGGCGGCGGCTGGCGGGATAACTACAGTAATAGATATGCCTTTAAACTGCATCCCGGCAACCACCACCGTAGCTGCACTCAATGCAAAGCTCAACTGCTTGAAAGATCAAATGTGGGTTGATATCGGCTTTCATGGTGGCGTAATCCCTGGTAATGCAGGCGATCTAGAGGCTATGCTAGACCAAGGGGTTCGGACCTTTAAAGCCTTTATGATTGACTCTGGCGTTGCTGAATTCCCAGCCAGTGATACCAAAACTTTAGATCAGGCGATGCCCATACTAGCCAAACACAATGCCACTTTATTGGTTCATGCCGAACTTGATTTATCTACCCACACTGCAGCCGTTAAGGATAACTCCAGCTATCAGGAGTTTTTATTATCCCGGCCCGACAACTGGGAAGTAGATGCAATTTCAGAGATTATCAGGCTGGCTAAGAAACATGACTGTGCAGTGCATATAGTTCACCTGAGTTCAAGCCAGGCATTAGACCTTATTCAGCAAGCCCGCCAGCAACAAGTCAAAATTACAGCTGAAACCTGCCCACATTACTTAACCCTGAACTCCAATACTATCCCCGATGGCGATAGCCGCTTTAAGTGCTGCCCACCAATTCGGGATAGCCGTAACCAGGACGCGCTCTGGCAAGGCCTGGAAAATGGCTTGATAGACTTTATTGTCTCCGACCACTCCCCTTGCACGCCAGCTCTCAAGCGCCTTGAAGAGCATAACTTATGGACGGCCTGGGGCGGGATTTCATCACTGCAATTTGGCCTCAGCCTTATCTGGACAGCTATACAGAAGCGCGGCTACAGTTTCTCCCAGCTAGTAAGCTGGATGTGTGAAAAGCCCGCAAAATTAGTAAATCTACAATCCGTAAAAGGTAAAATACAAATTGGGTATCAGGCCGACTTTGTAATCTGGAACCCAGAACAGAGCCAGCTTATAGAGGCTAAAAACATCCTCCACAAACATAAGCTGACCGCTTATGAAAATCACCGAGTTTACGGTGTTGTTGATAAAACCATCTTGCGCGGCGAAGTTATTTTTAACCGCAACAATAATACCAACTTTCATCACGCTCCAACTGGGAAGTCCCTGCTATGAAGAAGTTCACCCATTTAATTAATCTTGCTGCTGAGCGGGTCGGTGGCAAAACACTGGAAGTTACCGATGACTTCTTTGCTGATAAAGAAAACCTGCTTAAACCCGGTCGCGGAATTTTTATTGCCGATAAATATACCGACCACGGCAAATGGATGGATGGCTGGGAAAGCCGACGCAAAAGAACCCCTGGGCATGATTGGTGCACGCTCAAACTGGGGTTGCGCGGGGTTATTGCCGGTGTTGATATCGACACCAATCATTTTCTTGGCAATCATCCACCACACGCTTCACTAGAAGCCGCCTGTGTAGGTGGCGAACCTGACGAAAGCGATTGGCAAGAAATTTTGGGCAAGCGCCCTTTGCAAGCCGGCTCACAAAACTTATTTGCCATTGAGTCAAACTCAGAGTGGACCCATATTCGCTTACATATTTATCCTGATGGCGGCGTCGCTAGATTAAAAATTTACGGGGAAGTCAAACCCGACTGGAGCACCCGCCCCGGGGAAGAAACACTGGACCTGGTAGCAGTTGAAAACGGTGGCCAGGTAATTTGCTGCAACGACATGTTTTTCAGCTCCAAAGACAATTTAATCATGCCCGGTCGGGGTGTGAACATGGGTGATGGCTGGGAAACCAAGCGCCGCCGAGAGCCCGGCCATGACTGGGTTATTCTGAAGCTGGGAAAACCTGGCCTGATATCCTCTGTGGAGGTTGACACCTGTCACTTCAAAGGCAATTACCCGGACCGCTGCTCACTTGAGTATATCTACGCCCCAGATGCTGAAGATCAACAACTAGAAAATATGGATTGGCAAGAACTTATGCCCGAGGTAAAGTTGTCTGCCGACCAGCAACATTATTTCTCAAGCCAATTACGACAACAATGCAAAGTAAGTCACTTACGCCTGAATATATTTCCAGATGGCGGTATTAGTCGCTTACGAGTTAACGGCACAGTATTGTGAACTTACAGGAATTCAATGCCCTGCCAAGCCCCACCCTCGCTAGTGAACTGGAAAAATGCTGTGGTAGCAGCAACTGGATTAACGCCATGCTAGCTGCCCGGCCTTATTCCTCGGCAAGCTCCATTTTGGAACACAGCAATGCGGTCTGGAGTAAACTAGGCGAAGATGATTTTCTTGAAGCTTTCAACCACCACCCAAAGATTGGCGATACTGAGTCACTGAAGAAACGCTTCAGGAGCACGGCCGACTGGGCCGGAGAGGAACAAAAAGGTGCTAAAAACGCTTCTATAAGCACTCTAAATACTCTAAAACAAGCTAATAATGACTATTTGCAGCGTTTTGGCTTTATTTTTATAGTTTGTGCTACCGGTAAATCAGCCCCTGAAATGCTCAGCCTGCTACAACTGCGGCTTGGCAACGACCGCCAAACTGAGCTGGCAATAGCTGCCGCCGAACAAGATAAAATAACCACGCTACGCCTTAATAAATTACTTAAAGCATAAAAGTCTCAGGAGAAACCAGATGAGTTCAATTACCACCCATGTACTCGATACTGCCAAAGGTTGCCCCGCTACCGGAATTGAAGTTAGTCTAGAATATTTCGACCAGACAAATAACTGGCAAACTATAACTAGCGGCGTGACCGACACTGATGGCAGGATTACAGACTGGCTACAACAACCTGTCGATTCCGGCACATACAGAATCACTTTTGACACAGACACTTACCACCATGGTGAGGGCTTCTTCCCCACGGTAGTAATTGTATTTAAAATAAATGCCAACGACTCACATTACCATGTACCATTATTATTGAGCCCTTTCAGTTTCTCAACTTACAGAGGCAGCTAAGAAGCCTATGATCTATTCATGAATGAGCAGCTTGAGCCTATAATCTCAATCTGCTTCACTCAGAATAAATCAAAGGCTCCCTACGGAGATTATGTTTAATGTATACCGTAATTGATCCAGCAACGCTAAGTTCTATTTTCGACCAACTTGCTGCTGCTAACCAAAAGTTTAGCCAACACTACCCTGGCGATAGTGAAGAGCAACAACCTACACATACACTCTATGGTGGGGCGCAACTATACAAAGCAACCTCCACTCAAAAAATTGGTGAGTTAGCCATAAAAGCTTTTAATAAATACGCACCGGATGCCGAAAGCTTTGCTAAAACTCTAAATTTACCTGGGGAACTGCCACTTTGGCAGCAAGTTCATTCCAGAGTTTTAACCAGACTGGAGACCTGCGCTGTTGAGGACTTCAGAATTGATTTTGAAGATGGTTACGGCAACCGCCCCGACGCCGAAGAAGATGCCACAGCTGCCTATACTGCCACCCAGTTTGCGCTAGCTTTAAAGCAAGGCATTGCGGCTCCGTATATGGGTATCCGTATCAAACCATTTAATCATGAGTTAAAACAGCGCAGCGCCAGAACTCTGGATATATTTGTTTCTACCCTGGTCAAAGAAAACCATGGCAAGGTTCCAGAAAACTTCATTATTACCATTCCCAAGGTCCTGATACCTGAACAAGTAACCGCCTTAGTGCAGTTACTAGAGCATATCGAAGCGCAACTTGAGCTTGAAACAGGCACTCTAAAGATAGAAATTATGGTGGAAAACACACAGGCACTATTGAACCAGGAAGGCATCTCTCACCTGCCGCTAATCTATAAAGCCTGCCAGGGCCGTTGTCGTGGGGCGCATTTTGGTACCTACGATTACACCGCCAGCTTTGATGTAACTGCGGCCTTTCAAACCATGGATCACCCTAGCTGCGACTTTGCCCTGCAAATGATGAAACTGGCATTTGCAGGCACCGGTGTCTGGCTATCTAATGGCGCTACCAGCGTAATGCCAATTGGTGATACCGAGACCGTCCATAAAGCCTGGAGGCTTAGCTTTGACAACATCACCCACTCATTGGAAATGGGTTTCTATCAAGGTTGGGACTTACACCCGGCACAAATCCCAATTCGCTATGCAGCCAGCTACACTTTCTTTCTAGTGAGTCTGCAACAGGCCTCAGAGCGCCTTAAAAACTTTATTGATAAAGCGGCACAAGCAACCCTGCTTGGCGATGTATTTGATGATGCCGCCACTGGACAGGGCCTACTAAACTTCTTTTTACGCGCGTTAAATTGCGGGGCTATTACTGAAGCCGAAATTGACCAGACCGGGCTGACTTTAGCAGAGGTACGCTGTAAATCTTTTGTCCAAATAGTTAAAAATCGCACATGCTGAAGACTTTCTTCAGTCATAGCGGATCCACCAGGAACATTTTAGATGAGCACTGAACGCGACTATATCCTGGTATATATAAACTCTCGGAGACTGGAAATACGCACTGAGTATGCGTTTATGAACCTATCCGATTATCTGCGCTATGAGCAACAGTTAACTGGAACCAAGATTGTTTGTGCCGAGGGCGATTGTGGTGCTTGTACGGTTTTATCCGGCGCGGTAAGTGCCGGGAAAGAAATTGATGATATTTGCTATCGGGCAATTAATTCGTGCATAGCGCCAATGCACTCTCTTGATTGCTGCCACATTATCAGTATCGAGGGGCTTAACCAGGTATACCAGGACAAGTTACACCCAATACAGACTTCAATGGTTGCCCACCACGGCACCCAATGCGGTTTCTGCACCCCTGGGTTTGTTATGGCCATTGCTGGAATGCTAGAGCAGCAGAAAAACCCTGATGCCAACCACGCCCGTAACTACCTAACCGGCAACTTATGCCGCTGCACAGGGTACCAGTCGATTATAGATTCGGTTGTTGATATTGATACAAATAATTACCAAAGCATAAAGTCCCATTATCACAACCAGAGCATACACGATGAACTACTCACAGCTGCGCAGATCCCGGTAACCATTAGCCATAAAAACATTTCCTTTTCTGCACCAATCTCCGCAGCGGCAGTAGCAAAACAATTAAAGCCGCAACAGCAATCCCGGAATAAACAAGTATTTGCTGCTGCCACAGATCTTGGCGTGAGCTTGAACAAAGATATTTTTAAACCCCAAAATGCTATAAGCCTGCACCTTATACCCGAGCTATATAGACACGATATTAGCAGCGACAATAGCAAGATAGGCGCCAGGGTAACTATTGATCAGATCCAGCACAAAATCAAAGCACAACATCCTGAGTTTAGTGAATTTCTGAATATATTTGCTTCACCTCAAATAAGAAACAATGCCACCTTGGTTGGTAATATAGCCAATGGCTCGCCAGTTGCAGATAGCTTGCCTTTTTTAATGGTTATGGACTCCATAATAATAATTCAAGGACCAAAAGGCGTTCGCAAGTGTAATATTAATCAGCTTTATACAGGCTACAAGCAGCTGGACTTAGCTGCCGATGAATTCATCGCATATGTGGAGATACCGCATAAAGCTACCAACACTAAACTTGGTCTGTACAAAGTATCGCAAAGAAGAGATCTGGACATAAGCTGTGTTGCAGCTGCATTTAAACTACAATTTGATGCACATAATGCACTTTCCGAGGTGGCAATCGCCCTGGGTGGTGTGGCCGCTACGGTACTACGAATTCCGGCCATCGAGCAGCAGTTAATTGGCCTTTCTATGGCCGAACTACTGGAGCCTAAGAGTTGCCAAGCAATTGCCGAGCAAATAAGTGAATCAGTTACCCCGCTGTTTGATGTCAGGGGTAGTGATAAATTTCGCCGCACTCTGGTTGCCAATCTCTACAAAAAATTTATCTTTGAACTGAGCGCAGGACAACAGCATGAAGCATAAAGACTCAGCTCACGATTCAGCGGTCAGTCATGTTACCGGACGCTCAGAATTTATTGATGACCGCGTACCACAACAAGGCGAGCTATATGTTGAAGTCCTATACTCGTCTATTGCCCATGGCAAGATCGAAAAGCTAGACTACACAGAAGCACTAAAACTACCCGCAGTGGTTGCTATCTTCAGCTATACGGACTTGGCACATAACCGCTGGGGTTCTATAGTTCAAGACCAACCCATACTTGCCGAAGATGAGGTCAACTACATAGGCGAGCCAATCGCGGTGATAGCGGCAAAAAACCAACAAGCTGCAATTGCAGCCAGGAATAAGATCCAGTTGGAAATAAGCCGCAGGCCTAACATCTTTAGCCTAACTGCTGCCCACGAGCAAAAGCACTTCATGGGCGAGCGCTATGAGATCTCAACTGGTGATAGCCAACAGGCAATTAAAAACTCTGCCAACACGCTCAAAGGTGTTTTTATCAGTGGCGGACAAGATCAATTCTATCTTGAGTCTCAGGCGGTTATCGCTTACCCCGAAGAAAACGACTGCCTAATGATTCACGCATCCGCGCAGCACCCAACCGAGGTGCAGCATGTGGTTGCCAAGGCTCTGGGGCTACAACAGCAACAAGTTGTTTGCGTAGTTAAAAGAATGGGCGGCGGTTTTGGTGGCAAAGAATCTCAATCCGCCCACTATGCAGCTTTAGCGGCCCTGGTAGCCATAAAAACCCAAAGAGCAGCCAGGTTATGCTTGCGTAAAGATGACGATATGATCGCCACCGGCAAACGCCATCCGTTTCGCAATGACTACACCGTAGCATTTGACGATACTGGGCTACTGCAAGCACTTGAAGTTGACTTCTATGCCGATGGTGGTGCCTATCTGGATTTAAGCCCGGCAATTTTGCAGCGGGCAATGTTTCATGTTGATAATGCGTATTATCTGCCTACTGCCAAAATCACCGGCACTATCTGCAAAACCCATACCCACCCAAACACCGCTTTCAGGGGGTTCGGCGGGCCACAAGGAGCCGCGGTAATTGAGCATATAATGGAAGAAATTGCCCAAAACTTGGGGCTGGACGCACTGGCAGTGCGTAAAATCAATTGCTACCAGGGTGAAGATCGCAAGCAAACACATTATGGCCAAAGTGTAGATAGCGATATTTTACCGAAGATATTCGCGCAACTTGAAAAGTCGTGCGACTACCAAGCCCGGCGTGCAGAAATTTCTGCCGACAATAATAATTCCAAAGCAACTGTTCGTGGCCTGGCTTTAACTGCAGTAAAGTTTGGTATCTCCTTTACCACCCGTTTTCTAAATCAAGGCAACGCCTTAGTTAACATTCACCTTGATGGTAGCGTTCAAGTATCCACCGGGGCAACTGAAATGGGCCAGGGTGTTAACACCAAGATACGCAAAGTTGTTAGCGAAGCCTTTGGTATTAGTGAAGACAATATTCGGCTGATGCCTACATCTACCGAAAAAAATGCTAACACATCTGCTACTGCCGCCTCCAGCGGTAGTGATATCAACTGTGCAGCAGCATTAATCGCCTGTGAAAAAATCACCCAAAGGCTAGCAAATATCGCTGCGCAGTTATGGGCCGGAGAAAGTTTTGACGGGGTTAAGGAGTTACAGCTTGATACAAGTACCGATACCAGCATGGTTGAATTTACCAATGGCCAGGTCTTTAACGATAACAAGCAAAGCATTGATTTTAACAAACTGGTAAAAATAGCTTACCTCAACCGCATCAGCCTGAGTGACTATGGCCACTACAAAACCCCGGAAATTTACTACGATAAAGACAAAGGTAAAGGTCGACCATTCCTCTACTATACCAACGGAGTTGCCGCCAGCGAGGTCAGTATTGACAAATACACTGGAGAAGTAAAAATACTCCGTAGCGATATTCTTATGGATCTGGGGCGCTTAATTAATTCTGGAATTGATGCCGGGCAAACCGCAGGTGGTTTTATTCAAGGCGCTGGCTGGGTAACTACAGAGAATCTGTATTATTCCGATTCCGGCAAGTTAGTTTCACACTCACCAACCACCTATAAAATCCCGAGCATTCAAGATACCCCGCGTATTTTTAAGCTAAACTTTATAGAAAACAATAACAACATATTGAATGTACGCGCCAGTAAAGCAGTAGGTGAGCCACCGCTTTTACTTGGTTTAAGTGTTTGGGCTGCAGTTAAAAACGCCATCTACAATGACGGGGTAAAAACCACATCCAAGCTTAAAATACCAGCGACCAATGAGGAAGTTTTACGCGTCCTTGAAGGCTTCGAATGAGTCAATACCTTCCCCACTACCAGTGCATTGAGCAGTTAATCCAGCAAGGCACCGACTTTGTAAGCGTAATAGTTGTGGATATAAAAGGCAGCGCTCCCCAGGTTGCTGGAGCCAAAATGTTAGTAACCGCAGACTGTAGCAACGCTCCCTTTGATGGCACCATCGGCGGTGGCAAGCTGGAGTTATTTGCACTTAAGCGGGCAAAAGAGATGTTATCTGGGAAAACCCAAGCTAACACCGACAACATTACCCTGAATTTACAAAAAGATATAGCTATGACCTGTGGTGGAGTGGTGCAGTTATTTTTTGAAAGCACCCGACATGCCAACTGGAATATTGCCGTATTTGGCGCTGGCCATATAGCTCAGGCATTGATTCCAATATTACTAACCCTTAACTGCAAACTGCAATGCTTCGATTCCAGACAAGAGTGGTTAGAAAAATTACCCATATCTCCTGCACTTAAAAAAATCCAGTTAGATGATTTAAGTCAGGCGGTAGAACAACTACCTAAAGATAGTTATGTTATCTCGGTAACTCATGGGCATAGCGAAGACATCAAGATTTGCGAAAAACTGCTAGAAGATAGAACCCCGCCCTACCTGGGCATTATCGGCAGCAAGTCCAAAGCTGTATCGATAAAAAAACAGCTTAAAGCACTTGGGATAGAAGCGCAGCAAATAGAACAGATACATTGCCCAGCAGGATTGGCGTTGGGGGATAACATTCCAGTGGAAATAGCGATCAGTATTGCAGCTCAGTTAATACAACTTAGAACAGAGTGATTTAACAACCAGCTTTGGCGGCACTCTCATCCACTACCCCTTAGCACCCCACCAGCCATCTAGGCAACACCTCACCAGATCATCCCGGAATGACGAAAGAAGCAGGCTCCCAAACGACAAAAGGTGTGGGCAATTAGTTACCCCTGAGAAAGTTAACTCTAATTGTTAATCCTTAGTATCCTCAGCCGGGACATCCAACGCCTCAACAATACGCTCATCAGCGATATCAAGCACCCCAGCCTGGTCCAGAATCTCAGCGGGCAATTCTTTTTTCACCCGCACTCCAAGATCCCTGAATTTAGCGATGGTTGTAGTCAAACTGCCATGCCCACTAAGGCTGCGTTGCACTTCTTCACAAGTTTTTTGCGCAGTCCCTATTTGTTGCGCTAACTTGCCGGTTTTCTCCGTTACTATACGAAGCTTGTCATATACACGGCCTGCTAGCTCAGCTAGTTGTCGCGCACTCTTATTTTGTTTCTCAATAGACCAAATACTCGATACTGTTTTCAGTGTAGCCAGCAAGGTCGAGGTAGTAACCACCACAATGCGTTTTTCGAAAGCGTTATTGTACAGCTCTGGCTTTTCTTGAAAGGCGATTAGAAAAGCTGGCTCTACCGGCATAAACATAAGCACCATATCCGGTGAGTTCATGCCCTTAACACCTTGATATGCTTTCTCGCCAAGTTGTTTTATATGGTTTTCCACCGCCTGAATATGAGCCTTTAATGCCAGTGCCCGCTCCGTTTCATCGGTGGCAGCGACATAGCGATGAAAATCTACCAGAGATACCTTACTATCAACAATCAGGTGCTTGCTCTCTGGTAGCTTAATAATAAAGTCAGGCCGCAAATTGTTATTATCATCATCTTTGAAATTGGCCTCGCGTTCATATTCAACCCCCTTAATCAGGCCGGAACGATCCAAAATCATTTCTACCTGAATCTCGCCCCAGTTGCCCTGCATCTTCTTATCACCTTTTAAGGCTTGGGTTAACTGTGAGGCTTCAGCCGTGATTTGCAAATTTAGCTCACGCAAATTTTCCAACTGAGTTTTCAAGCTGGCCTGCTCACGGGTACGCTCTGTATGCACTTCATCCACCCGCTGGCGAAATGATTCCAGCTGTGATTTTAAAGGCTTGAGTACTGCATCTATGCTCTGGTTGGATTGTTTATTGAAATCTTTTTGTTTTTCGATGAATATTTTATTGGCCAAATTCTCAAACTGACTGTTTAAACGCAGTTCGGCAGATTCCAGAGTTGCTTTTTGTTGCTTGAAGCTTGCCTGCTCAGCTTCTAGTGTCGCTTGTAAGGCGGCAAGGTTCTGTAATGCAGTTTGTAGCTCACCTGACTTTGACTCAAGGGTATGCTGACTTCCAGAAAGCAGCTCTTTGGTGCTTTTCAACTCAGCCTCAACCAAGCCTGCCCTACCCTCAAGAAATCTAGTTTTACGCGCAGCAATTAGCCAGCCAGAGAAAAACAACAAACCACCTACAAGTAGAATTAGTAGTAGGAGCAAGATATACTGATTTTGAAAATACTGCAGGCTACCCTGCACCCAAACTTCAATTTGACTCATTGATTTTTGCCTTTTGCCACAACTGCTCCATTTCTTCTATAGTCATTGCTTCCAAACCAGCTTCACCGCTGCAACCTTCCATTGCTCTAAACCGCCGTGAAAACTCCCGATTGGTTTCCCGCAAGGCTGCTGCCGGGTCAATTTTCAGATGCCGGGCCAAGTTCACCAATGCAAACAAAATGTCCCCGAGTTCTGCCTGCATTCTGCTACTATCATTGCTCTCTATTTCCACGCGCAACTCTTCAACTTCTTCAACAATCTTGTCCAACACCGGCCGTGGTTGCTGCCAATCAAAACCAACCAGGGCGGCACGCTGCTGAATTTTCAAAGCCCTCTCTATAGATGGTAACCCAAGAGGAATGTCATCCATCAAACTATGTAGATCACTAGCCGCACGCTCAGCAATTTTTTGCTTTTCCCAACTGTCTTTTTGGGCCGCTGCATCTGGCTTAGCCGCTTGTTCAGCCGCGAATACATGCGGATGCCTAGAAACCATTTTGCTGCAAAGCTTTCTCAAAACCTGAGAAAAATCAAAATAACCCGCTTCCTCCGCCATTTTAGAGTGATAAACCACCTGAAATAGTAAATCTCCAAGTTCGGCGCTTAAACCCTCCCAGTCCTGGCGCTCAATTGCGTCTGCAACTTCGTAGGCCTCCTCAATAGTATAGGGAGCAATACTGTTGAATGTCTGCTGGCGATCCCAAGGACAGCCAGTCAGTGGATCTCTCAGGCGTGCCATCAAACTCAATAATCGATCAATATCAGTCATAGCGGCAAACTTAGAGTAATTCGTGCACCACCTAATGGCGACTTATCGACACTTAAATCCCCCTGATAGGAATCTATCAGATATCTGACAATAGACAGACCCAACCCGTAGCCAGGGTCACCGCTTTGCTCATCCCCACGAATCCCACGGCGTAACATCTTCTGCACCATCTCAGGAGCTATACCGGAACCATTATCTTCTATCACTATTTTCTGCACACCTTGCTGCAAGTCAATTTCGCCATTTACCCGAACAAATTGATTACCGTATTTACAGGCGTTATCCAAAAGATTTCCCAAAATCTCGAATAAATCCCGCTTGTCGCCACGGAAAACCTGCTCAGAAGCAATGTTTGTTTCAATTTTTACTGCTGGATAAATTCTTTGCAAAGACTCGCACAACCGTGCAAGCTCAGAGGCAACACTAACCCTTTCTGCATGTAATTTACGGGTAGATTGGCTGGCAGCCTGTAAATGCCTAGAGATTAACTGCTGCATATCGGCCAAAGCATTTTGTACTGTTTTATCGGCGCCAATGTCGCTGCGATGACTTTCAACACTTGCGTGCATGATTGCCAACGGGGTTTTCAATCCGTGCGCCAGTGTGTCGAGGTCATGGCGGTAATTTTTCCGATTTCTGTCTTCACTAGCAAGTAATAAATTGATGCTCTGAGTTAATGGCTCCAACTCTACTGGAACCCCTCCGCTTAACTGCCGCGTCTCACCAGCCTCGATTTTTCCGACCCTATCGGAAATCCCTGCCAGCGGTCGGAGCGCCCAGCGAATCAACAGCCATTGCGCTAGTAGTGATAATAACCCCGCCCCGCCAAGCCAGCGATATAAACCACGCCGAAAGGTGTGAATAACCTGCTCTGCAGCGACTTTATCTTCCAACACCACAACAGTAAGATCAACTTCCTCACCATTATCAAGCTCCCAAACAATACCTTTCGCCAGCTGATACCAGGGAAGGTGGTCGTGGGGGGCAATGAATTCAGTAGCCCCCGGCTTCAGGTCTAAAATATCCGGCAAATCCACGCCCAAGGCAGACGGCGATTGCAAAGTTGCTGTGGGGGTAGCTATTTGCACATACACTCCTGACCCAGGTTGACTTAGCTGTGGGTCATTTGGCTCTTCAATGTAGCTTACTTCACCTTCAGAACTAATCTCGATATTCGCCAAAGCGTGATGAAAAAACACATACAGGCGCTGCGAAAGGTTCTCTTCCGTAGCCTTTATAAATGCTTTATCTAATGCATAACCCACCAACATAAGGGTAATAAATACAAACAATCCGCCACTGGCTAGAAAGCGCAGGCGTAGCGATAGCGGCTTAGCTTTACCAGAGTTTGCTTTGACCTTATTAGTTGGCACACTTATCCAGAGCGAAGCGATATCCGCGACCACGGAGAGTTTCTATCGGTGCAAGGCTACTGTCAGGATCAAGTTTTTTCCGTAAACGGCCAACAAACACCTCAATAACATTGCTGTCACGGTCGTGGTCCTCGGCGTAAATATGATCAATCAAATCGCTCTTGGTGACTATTTTGTGCGGATGCATAAACAGGTATTCCAACACTTTATACTCAAAGCTGGTCAACTCAATTTCCACAGAATTAACAAATACTTGCTGGGCGTTAAGATCAACTGTAAGCGCGCCAAAATCCAGTATCGGACTGGCATGTCCGGAGGCTCTACGAATTAGCGCTGCAACTCTGGCTTTAAGTTCTTGCACATGGAATGGCTTGGTTAGATAATCATCAGCTCCGGCCTCCAGGCCGGTAACTTTTTCTTGCCATTGATCGCGTGCCGTCAGAATTAAAATCGGGTATTCGAAACCCTCATCCCGGAGCTGCTTGATTAAATCCAGACCATTTATTTCGGGTAAGCCAAGATCTATAACAGCCAGGTCCAACGGAAACTCGCGACCGTAATAGAGCCCCTCCAAACCATTATAAACCTGGTCAACCACATAGCCGCTAGAGCTTAGCGATTCAGCCACCAAAGCGGACAGCTTTTTATCATCTTCAACCAACAGAACCCGCATGACCTAATGCCCTTTGTTGTTATGTTTTGATGGTTTTGGAGCAGTCTTGAGATTGTGTGTCCGTATTTTTGGAGACTTCTTGAAATTATTATTCCTATTAGCCGGGTAGCGCACTGTTTTCACCTTACCCTTACTGGTCAGCACTCTAACTTCGTGAGTTCTTTTCTTACCCATATTTACAGTACGAGCAGAAATCACTTTGCGCTTACCATCTTTACTGGCAGTTTTCACCGCCTCGTTAAGGGTTTTCGCTAACACTATAGGCGGGGCAAGCAACAACATCAAGCCCACCACCACCGTGGTCACCAATTTGCTTATTTTTAGCGTGTTAATGAGTTTTTCCATAATAAATCTTGAGTGCCAGCAACAAATCTAGGTAGCCCGCCTGTTAATGTACTCATTCTAGCCTGTGCTACTGAACCGCACCTGAATGTTTTATGCTACCACTTTTCTGTGTTTTTCTCTGGCAATCTTTACCTGCTCCAGCGCCTGACGCAACAAACCACCACCATTGGCATATTTATAAGCATTCTCGGAAATAAACCGGCGCCATTGTTTGGCGCCGGACTGGCCCTGATATAGGCCCAGCATATGCCGGGAAATATGCTTGACTGGAACATCCGCTAGGCGGTCAGCATACTCCGCCATCGCCAGTACTACGGCGTCCCGCTCAAGTATATTGTCGCCGGATAATTCGGCTAACAACCAGGGGTTCTTGTAGGCCGCACGCCCCAGCATCACCCCATCGGTGTGCTGCAGATGCGTGCTGATAGCCTGGATATCTGTTACCCCGCCATTGAGACTGATATTAAGTTCAGGGAATTCCACTTTTAGACGATACACCCAGGCATAACGCAATGGTGGAATTTCCCGATTTTGTTTAGGGCTGAGGCCGGACAATAACGCTTTGCGCGCGTGTACGATAAAGTCACGGCAACCGGTTGCTGTAACCGTCGCCACAAAGTCGCGAAAATAATCATAGGAATCCAGTTCATCCACACCCAACCGGGTTTTAACCGTAACCGGAATATCAACCACTGCCGACATTGCCGCTATACAATCGGCAACCAATGATGGTTCCTTCATCAAACAGGCACCCATTTTGCCTTTTTGCACACGATCAGATGGACAGCCGACATTTAAATTAACCCCTGAATACCCCCACTCCTGAGCGATCACTGCCGACTTTGCCAAATCCACAGGGTCACCACCACCCAATTGCAATATCAGAGGTTGTTCCGCTGGATCAAATCCAAGCAATTTATTGAGATCACCATGCAGCACCGCACCGGTAGTTACCATCTCGGTATACAACAGCACATCTGCATTTAACAGGCGGTGAAAATACCGACAATGACGGTCGGTCCAATCCATCATTGGGGCAACAGATACTTTGCGATTGTCAATACTGATATTCACTCTGCTATTATATCCCTAATCCGACAGGGTCTATCGATACGAATGAATCAACTTGAAAGCTTGGACTACTGGGTAATCGGCGGCTATTTAACCATAATTTTTATTGCAGGCATGGCCCTTACCCGCAAAGCCTCCAACTCAGTGGACGATTTCTTTCTGGGTGGCCGGCATATCCCCTGGTGGATATTAGGCATTTCCATGGCGGCTACCAATTTTTCCATTGACACCCCAATTGCGATTACCAAATTTGTTGCCACCGAAGGCATTGCCGGGGTCTGGTTCTTCTGGGCCAGCGGGATTTCGGCCCTGCTGGTTGCCTTCTTGTTCTCGCGCCTGTGGCGCCGTTCGGAGGTAATGACCGATGCCGAAATCATTGAACAACGATACTCAGGCAAATCTGCGGCCGCCTTGCGGCTGTTTAAAGGCTTCTACTTTGGAGTGCTGTTTAATACTTTTATTATGGGCTGGGTCTTTTTAGCTTTGATTAAAGTGCTTTCTGGGGTTACCGGATTAGATGTAAGTACAATTTTAGTTACCGCCACCGTACTGGTGTTTATTTATACTACCGCATCGGGGTTTTACGGCGTTGTAATTACCGACTTTTTGCAATATTTTGTTGCCCTTAGTGGCTCGGTAATACTAGCGTGGTTTGCCTGGCAGGAAGTTGGTGGCAGCGCTGGAATCAGTGCTGGGCTGGCGCAGCAAGAAGCCTCCCGCCTAACCAATTTTATTCCCGACTTCGATGCCGGCATTGACCTGATGTCATTATTCTTGACCTATATACTGGTGCAATGGTGGGCGCATAAATACGCCGATGGCGGTGGCAAACATATTCAACGGATGCTCTCGGCCAAGAACGAGAACCACGCCTTTGCCGCTACCCTGTTCTACGCTTTTATAAATTATGCAATCCAAGTCTGGCCATGGATAATCACCGCCCTTGCCAGTGTGGTTTTATTCGGCCAACTAGAAGACCCGGAGAAAGCCTACCCGATGATGATGGCAACCGTATTGCCTGCTGGGTTACTGGGCCTGGTGCTTGCGGGCATGATAGGTGCGTTTATGTCGACTATCGATACCCACCTCAACCTTGGTTCATCCTATATCATCAATGATATTTATCGGCGTTTTCTAGTAAAAAATGCCAGCCAAAAGCACTATGTACTAATGTCCAGAATCATGATGGCCGGTTTACTACTAATTGCTGTAGCTCTGGCCTTGAATATGGATTCTGTAGCTGGCGCCTGGAAATTCCTGCTAACCTTTGCTGCCGGTGCCGGGCCAGTGTGGATCCTACGCTGGTACTGGTGGCGAATTAACGCCTGGTCTGAGTTCTCCGCCATGATTGCCTCGGGTATAATTGCCACCTGGCTGGCGCAGTTTCATGGCGACTGGCAATATAGTCAAAAATTATTGACCACAATATTCCTGAGTGCAGCAATCTGGATACCGGCAACTCTCCTGACTGCAGCCACCACTAGAGAAAAGTTATTAACCTTTGCGCAACAAATTCGCCCAGGGGGAGCAGGCTGGAAGAATATTATTGATGACCCCGATAAATCACTGCGAAAGGCTTTGAGCAACTGGCTACTGGCGCTCGGGGTATTATTTGGATTCAATTTCGCGCTTGGTGGTTGGTTATTAGGCAAACCATTAGTGACAACTGTATCACTGGTAATTGCCATAGCAACTAGCATTTTACTGTGGCGTAAATTGCTTAATGAGAGCCGCGATCAAGTATAACTATATTTCCCAATCCCCAGGTAGAAACACAAATACTGCACATGCTATTGGTCACAAACAAATCTTGCTATAGCGTGAAGCTCGATATTTATTCGGCTCTTCCCCTGATCGAGTGGGTAGGCACAGTTAAAAATGAGACAAATCATCCTTGACAGGCGGGTGGAGGTCTCAGACGAGCACCCAGAATTCATACCTGAGGTAGTTAACGGGACAGCACTGCTCCAGGTTAAACTACTTGTGACCTTTTCCCATTTGTGTGCGTCTATAACAGTATATGACTAAGTCAGTTTTCCAGCTAAGGCTTGATGCGCAGCTATTGCAACAAGCGCAGCAAGGCGATCAGCGTGCCTGTAAACAGATATACCGACTCTATGCTGCGCCTGCCTACAGTTTGGCAAAACGCTTGCTGGTGTGTCCGGAGCATGCCCGTGATGCTACTCAAGATGCATTTGTGGCCGCATTCAGAAAACTTGATAAATTTCAAGATGTATCGCCTTTTTGGTCATGGTTAAAGCGGATAGTAAGTAATAGCTGTATAGATATTATCCGCAAGCGCAAACCCGAGGCCTCACTGGACTCGCTGCAGGGTGATGCTCACCACCCCCGGCTTGCAGATACAGCAGAGCAGCAATTGTTATTGGAACAAGTATTGAAAAGCCTGGATACTGAAGATCGGGTTGTTGTGTGGCTATATGATGTCGAGGGCTTTAAGCATCGTGAGATTGCAAAACTTTTGGGCCGCAGCATAAGTTATTCCAAAACCCGCTTATCCAAGGCCAGAACCAAATTACTAAACGCTGATGCTGGTTTAACCCAGCCAGCAGAAAAGTTTAAAGCAGCAAATAAATTGTAGCGTGAGTATATAAATATGAACCAACCAACAGAAATATTTGATCCTTGCAAGTTAAGGTCACTACCAGAAATTCCTCTGGAGGAAGACTTATGGCCAGCAATTCAGGCACAAATAAAACCTGTCGCACCTGCATCTTCTCGCCGACCACAGTGGCTGGCGCTGGCGGCAAGTGCGTTATTGGCAGTTTTACTGATTACTCAGCTAAACCTGCAACAACCCACTGAATTACAGGCTGAAGCCTTAGTCGAAACCCCAGTTGAAAAGCCAACAAGTGAAATTGACCAGCAAGGCCAACTCCAACGCTTGATAACCCTGTCGCAGTCATTGGAAAAACGAATCTATTCCCCCCGGTTACAAAATGGCCCGGTATCGGCATATGAGGCAGTAGTGATTGCCGAACTGGAAGATATGATTGCGGTTATCGACCAACAATTACTTCAACAGACAACTGACCCGGAACTTTGGTATCGCCGAGTAACTTTATTAGCCGACCTGGCAGGTGTGTACCAGCAGCGGCAAAAACGAAATCTCAATGAGTATGTAGCCCTTTAAAATGGAGAAAAACATGTATCAACTAACAAGCAGACCAGTGGCCATAATACTGCTCACTGCCCTTATTGCTTTACCCTTATTTGCAGGTGCAACCGAGCTGAATAATGAGCGCAAGGTCGAACTTGAAAAGCAACAAGAGCAGAGCCTTCAGAAATTAGACCAACGCCGCCAAGAATTAGAGCTTAGGCGTGAACAGATGGAGGTTGCCACCAAAAATATGCGGATTGCGGCCAAGGAATTAGCTGCCGCCAGAAGCGAACTAAATCTTAGCGACCCCCAGAGCAGAGTGTTTATATATACATCTTCAGAGCAAACCTACTCAGCTAGCGGCAATGGTTCAGTGGGCATAATTATCAACCAGACTGACCCGGACGGGAAAATCAAGATTATCGGCCTTACACCAGACGGCCCGGCATTTAAAGCAGGTCTGGAAACCGGAGATGAGATTCTTAGCATAGCGGGGGATGATTTACTGGTACACCAAGCTAGCGAAAGAATGGCATTGCTACAGGAAAGCTTACGCAACGCCACCCCGGAACAGTCAATAACCATGACCGTGTTACGCGACGAGCAGCCAGTTACAGTTTCATTGACTGTACAAGAGCGCAAACCTGGTTCACTGCACGCTGTAATCAGGCCCCCACACCCTGCGCCGCCACCGCTTCCAGACGCTGCAATGCTGCATAAAATCAAGCAAATCAGCTCCAGCACAAGTAGTGGCAAAACCACAATGCTGGTTAATAACATTATTGAGGCAGATGGAACCGGGCTCGAAAAACAAGTTGTGATACAAATAATGAACCCTGATGGAGAGCTTATCGATTTTGACCCTGAAGAGTTAAAAGGCAAAATCAAACATATTGATGTAAAAAGTGGAGAACTAGAGAATGATTTCGAATTTATAATTGGCACTGCCAAAGACAACGCCTTTGCCTGGTTTGATCGCAGTATGCTCAAGGGCCTTGAAATGACCCCGCTTAATGCTGATCTTGGCGCATTTTTTCAGGCTGATACCGGGGTCTTAATCCTTCGGGCAGAAGCCGATAATAGTTTAAACCTAGTCACTGGCGATGTAATTATCGCAGTCGATGGAGAATTAGTAAGTCGCCCATCTGAGCTGATGCGAGAACTCCGTTTCCTTAAAGATGGTGATACCGTTGACCTTGAAATAATTCGTTCTGGCCAGGCAGAAACCGTCCGCAGCCAGGTGATTGATAAATTCTCTCAGAGCATGCTTTTTCCGGGCTTTCCCAGCAACCCTCTACCACCAGAGGCTCCCTAGGCGTAAATAACGCTCGGGATTACTGGCTGCGTGTTAAAATCTCTCTTGGGCATCTCTAGACTGGGGCGCCCATCACTCAATGAGAAATTATTCAGCCTATGTCCAGCAACCCAAAAGTCGGCTTTGTTAGCCTTGGATGCCCCAAAGCTCTAGTAGATTCAGAGCGAATTCTCACGCAACTGCGTACTGATGGTTATGAAATATCTGCCAGCTACGATGATGCGGATGTAGTGGTGGTGAACACCTGTGGATTTATTGATAGCGCCAAAGCCGAATCCCTAGAGGCGATTGGTGAGGCCTTAGCTGCCAATGGCAAAGTCATTGTTACCGGCTGTATGGGCGCGCAGGCGGATGAAATCACCAAAGCCCACCCAAAAGTGCTAAGTGTTACCGGGCCGGCCCAATACGAGCAGGTGGTAACCGCAGTGCACCTGCATGCACCGCAACTGCGCAAGCACGACCCGCATCTGGATTTAATTCCACCCCAGGGAGTTAAATTAACCCCCAGGCATTATGCGTATCTAAAAATATCCGAAGGCTGCAACCACAAATGCACTTTCTGCATTATTCCTGACTTGCGTGGCAGGTTGGTTTCCCGCCCTGCAGGCAGTGTGCTTGAAGAAGCTGAACGCTTGGCAAAGGCCGGGGTAAGAGAGCTTCTGGTTATCTCACAAGACACCAGCGCCTATGGGGTTGATCTAAAATATAAGCTTGATTTCTGGAATGGACAACCGGTGAAATCCAGATTATTTGAACTATGTCAGGCGCTTTCAAGTTTTGGTATCTGGGTACGCTTGCACTATGTTTATCCATATCCGCATGTAGATAAAATTATCCCATTGATGGCTGAGGGTAAAATTCTTCCCTACCTGGATATCCCCTTTCAACATGCTAACCCCAGAGTGCTAAAAGCCATGCGCAGACCTGCAGCAGCAGAAAATACCCTAGCAACTATCCAGCGTTGGCGCGAGATATGTCCGGACATCACCTTACGCAGTACATTTATTGTCGGCTTTCCTGGTGAAACTGAAACCGAATTCCAAGATTTACTGGATTTCCTCCAGGCAGCCAAACTCGACCGCGTGGGTTGTTTTCAGTACTCAGCAGTAGCTGGAGCACGGGCCAATGCCCTTGCTGATCCAGTTGCCAGCGAGCTTATGCAAGATCGCTGGGAGCGGTTGATGCGTTTGCAGGCGCTGATTAGCCGTGACCAGCTAGCCAAAAAAGTCGGTAAGCAAATCGAGGTGCTGGTAGATTCTGTAGATGGCAGTCAGGCAGTTGCTCGTAGCTGGGCAGATGCCCCAGAGATTGATGGCCAGGTACATATAAGTAATGCCGCCAAACTACAGGCAGGCGACAGCTTAACTGTGACGGTAAGCTCCAGCGATGATTATGACCTCTTTGCCAGTCTTGACCAGCAGCAAAGCTGAGGCAATCCAGCGATGCTAAACCCTGCCTCTGAATTACTCTGGAGAAACCACGCCAGATTGCTGGAATATTCAGCCGACAAGATAATTCTGGTTAACCCGCCAGCTGATGATTTGGCTTCGCAATTAAACTCTACAAATTCATCAGAGACATTATTACAAAGCAATGATTATCAAATATATCAATATTTTAAGCGAAGCATAGAAGAACTTAAATTAACTGTAGAGTTCACCTCCAAAGGTGGTTGCACAGAAGCTGGAAAGACTAACTTAGCAATAATCTACCTGCCACGAGAAAAAGCTTACCTGGACTACCTCTTGGCCCATACCAGCACCAGTCTAAACCCAGGAGATCGTATCTGGCTGGTAGGCGCGAATCGCTCCGGGATTAAATCTACCGGAAAACGCTTACAAAAGATTAGTAATGCGGTAAATAAATTGGATAGCGCCCGCCATTGCAGCTTGTTTGAAATAAAGGTTAACCCAGATCTCAGCTCAGCGCTTATGCCAGCGGCGAGCAGCCATGCCAAGTTTGCACTAGAATTTAACCAACAAGACTGGGAGTTCACCACTTTGCCGGGAGTATTTAGCTACGGCAGCCTGGACCCAGCTACAAGAATGCTGCTAAATACCCTGCAACAGCTACCGGTTAAAGGTAGAGTGTTGGACTTTGCCTGCGGCTGCGGGGTTATTGGTTTGACTTTAATGAGCCTTAGTTCAACGCTAACAGTTGATTTACTGGATGTAAATGCCATGGCTTTGGCAAGCACCGAAATAAACATCCAAAAAAATAACGCCGACACCGACAGACTTGAAATAATTCCCTCTGATGGCTTCTCCGGCATCACTAAAACTTACACTGCAATCGTTAGTAACCCACCTTTCCATCGGCACTCACGGCAAAGCTTTGAAGTTAGCGAAGAGTTAATTCTGCAAGCACCCAGGTACCTAACTGCCCGCGGTGAGCTGCGTATAGTGGCTAATAAGCACCTGCCCTATTTGAAACTTTTCCAACAGTCCTTTGCCCAGGTAGATATCCTTGCTGAGGATAATTTCTTTCAGGTAATCCGCGGTAGCCGACCTAAAACCAAATTAAACCGAACTTGATTGATTTATACTGGTCATAATTACTGAATTCAACACACTGAGAACCTAAAGATGAACACAACCTTTAACAAAACCACCCTACTACTAGCGCCTGCGTTGCTTTTGCTATCAGCCTGCAACTCAGAAGAACCTGAGCTTAAGCCCCTAACCACTGAAGAAAAAATAATTGCGCCTGCCGATAGCACTAGAAATCTGTTAGTCAAGGCCAGGGAATTAGAAGCTAATAAGTACGAGCCAAAACCAGAACAGCCAGAGGTAGATAATGACTCTGGGGCTGATAGCATGAGTGCAATCAGCTTTGACGGCAGTAGCCAAGATGCATTTACTCAGGGACTGAAGGAATTTCAAGAGATTGCCACTAATCAAGAATACTCATCCCTGACAAGCTCTTTAAGCTACCTGCTGATGCACGATTTAAGCGCGGGTGGTAAAAAAGCCAAGCTGTATAGGAACCTGGATGGTTTAACTCCCGCAGAAATTCTTGAGAGAGCTAGCCAAATAGGTCAATAGATAGTTAATCGCACCGGGAGCTATTGGTTAAAGCCAAACTTCCGGTGCGTTACACCTATGAACTTAATGCGTCCAGTTCAAATCTTCTGCTTTTTGCTGCCAATATTGCATAGCCGCTGGCTGCCAGGTATCACCACCGGGCAATTCAAAGAAAAACTTCTGCCGTTCAATTTTCTCTGGAGCCAACTGGTTCATCGTTGCAGCATCATATAAACGACCGTTAATCATCGAGTAACTAACAAACTCAGATTTACGGATATCCTCCAACGGGTTACCTTCGACAATGGCCAGATCAGCTAATTTACCTACCTCTATAGAGCCAATATCAGCCTCCATACCGAGGTAATGAGCACCATCAAAAGTAGCCCCACGATACGCCTCCCAAGCACTGAAGCCGCCTTGCACCATCATCCACATTTCCCAGTGCGCAGCCAAGCCCTCACGCTGCCCATGAGCACCAATTTGCACCCGGACACCCAAGTCGCGTAGATCCTTGGCGGCAGCGGCAACACCAATGTGGTTATACTCAGAATCTGGAGCATGTAAGCGCCGAATCTTGCCCGGGGTTACAATCCTCTTAGGCACAAAATTCAACAACTTCTGGTTTTCCCAAACATTGGTTCTATCGTACCAATAGGTCTCCCCACTAAGCCCGCCATAGGCAACCCCAAAAGTCGGGGTATAGGCTACTTTTGTTTGCGACCATAGTTGTTTTACATCGGCGTAAATATCTTTAATTGGCACAGCGTGCTCGATACCGGTATGACCATCAACTATCATCGTCATATTGTGTTGGAACTTGCCACCACCTTCTGGAACCACCAACATACCCAACTCACGCGCTGCGGTCAGCACTTGCTGCTTTTGATCGCGCCGGGGCTGGTTGTAGCTTTTCACTGAAATTGCACCAGCATCTTTAAGCCGTTGAATGTGGAAGCTAGCTTCTTCTAAATTATTGATTTCGGCGCGGTAGGCAGGCTGTTTGGCACCATAAAGAATCGTGCCAGTACCAAAGATTCTAGGGGCAATCATTTGCCCGGCTTTTTGTAATTCAGCTGCAGCAAATATCTCGGTGGTGTCATTGGATGGGTCATGGGTAGTGGTAACTCCAAAAGATGCGTTCGAGAACTGCATCCAATTTTGTTGGGGCTGTACCTCACGACTACCCATACCGCCGTGCGCATGCACATCAATCAATCCTGGAACAATAGTTTTACCGCTAACATCCAGTACAAAAGCATCTGCAGGCACGCTGATTTTGCTCCGTTCACCTACAGCCGAGATTCTATTCCCGTCGATAATAA
Organism: Gammaproteobacteria bacterium; assembly: GCA_024275935.1. Classification (GTDB taxonomy): domain Bacteria; phylum Pseudomonadota; class Gammaproteobacteria; order Xanthomonadales; family SZUA-36; genus SZUA-51. Next base: position 26,144 of record JAJRYF010000061.1, read on the forward strand.
CCACACCATCTTCTATTATCTCTTGTTGCTGGTCCGCATTGCGCATAGTTACCACCCTACCCCCAACTAGTGCAATTTTGCCCGCTGGCTGGTCACTAGCGTGAGTAAAACCAAGATCAATCCCATCGCTAACCGGATCCGGCAAATCGGTTTCTGCCCCAGCAATAAAAGCAAAGCTTTCGGTTAACTTACGCTGATATAAATTCGGCCCCTGAGACCAAACTAAGCCACTGGAGTCAGAATTCCAGCGCAAAAAATCTCCTGCGCGTTTAGATAATTGCCGTACCGGGTAGGATTTGGATTTCGCACTTATATCTACAGACTTGCCGGCATTGAAAAATGGTGCAATATAAACATTATATTGTTGGGTGAAGGCTACCCACTTATTATCAGGCGAAAGCAGGAATGAGGTTGATTTTTTACCTTTCAGGTGGCTACGCTTATCTTTACCCTCAAGATTTACACTGTGAAGCTCCAGATCAGTACGCAACTCACCACTCATGCTGCTGAAGAAAATTCGCTTACCGTCAGTTGAAAATTGCGGTCGACTACCAGACCTGGTAACAAGTTCAGGCTTACCCTGCTTACCAGAAGTCGCCACCGTATAAATACCAGCCTGTGCTCCCCATAGCGGTGATAACAAATATCCACCAGCTACTTTACGGTAAGTTAATTGACTGCCATCAGCTGAAAAAGATGGTTCAATATAAATGCCCGGTTGAGTTGTCAGAACGCTGCCCTTACCACCACGCAAAGCCTGTATTCGCAAGCTACCAAACTTCTGGTCACTCCAAGTGGTATAAGCGACCGATTTGCCATCTGGTGAGATCACCGGATAGAATTCATAGTGGCTCGACTGCTTAGTCAAGCGCCGTTGCTTGCCGCTGGCAAGGTCTTTTACCCAAATATACCCTAGAGCCTGGAAAACCGCTTTGTTGCCATCAGCGCTTAGCTGACTCCAACGCAACATTTTAACTTCAAAGTTATCCGGTGCTACTGCAATCTGAAATTGAACAGCCGCCTGGATTTTCTTACTCACCGAGACCTGCATTGGAATAGCTAGAATCTCATTGGTTTCAATATTTATCCGCTGGAATTTACCCCCCGACCAGAAAACCAGGCTATTGGAGTCAGGAGTCCAGCCAAATGCCGGAGTATTCCCCATAGTGCCATTGGTTTCCTGTAAGTCCCTATCCAGAGAGTCATACAAAGAACGCACCATGCCAGTATTTAGGTCTTTCAACATCAAGGCGCTTTTTAATCCAGGTATGCGGCTAACAAAGGCCAAGTACTTGCCATCAGGAGATGGAGCTGGGCGAATCGCCCCACCAGGGCGACTTTCTTCAGTTATGGTTTCACCAGTAGCCAGTTCAAGGCGTTTTATCGCAAATAAGCTTTTGCTCGGGTCTTTGTTATATTCCCAACGCGCACCACTGGTAATATCCTGACTGTAATACAGGTATTTCCCATCTGTACTCCAGGCTGGCTCAGCTATATTCTTTTGGTCTTTTGCTCCCAATGGGCGTTTTACTAACTGCACGCCATTGCCACCGCTGCTGTGGTAGAGCCAGATTTCACCGGCTGCAATACTACGGGTAGAGGTATAGCTTTTACGCGCAGCGATATATTTACCATCCGGGCTCCAGCCGGGAGTGTGAATTATGTTTTCAGACTCTTTACTAATCGCCCGCGGCTCAGAGCCATCGGCATTCATCACCCAAAGATTGTCACCTCCGGCACGATCAGAGATAAATGCGATGCTCTTACCATCGGGGCTGTACTTGGGCTGATAGCTCCATGCAATACCGGAGGTCAAAGCAGTTGCCGTGCCTCCAGTTATGGGCAAGCTGTAAATATCGCCCAACATATCAAAAACAAAACTCTTACCATCTGCAGCCACATCTACATTTGACCAGGTGGTTTCATCGGTATCAATTTGAATCTCCTGCCAATCACCAGGTGGATTAGAAACATCCCACTTTGGCGCCTTCTCAGCTTCAGCAGTCGAGTCTTTATCAGCAACTTCATCCGCTACAAGGTTAAAGGAGAGTATAATTAACAGCATGAAAGTGCTAGCTTGAAATATGTGTTTTATCATTGTAAGTCCATGGATGTAGGTTGATATGATTAATATTTACAAATAACAAATTTGGCCAGCAGAATAACATCAAAAGCAGCCTTAAAGAGCAACAATTAAGATGAAAAGCCAAATTTCTGAGGTATAAGTGTTAAAAAATCCAAAAATGCCGTTAATTTGTTTGACAGCCTGCCCTTCCTTGCATATCATACGCTTCCTTTCCCGGGGCTATAGCTCAGCTGGGAGAGCGCTACACTGGCAGTGTAGAGGTCGGCGGTTCGATCCCGCCTAGCTCCACCAAGATAAAAACAGTTCAAGGTCCCCATCGTCTAGAGGCCTAGGACACTGCCCTTTCACGGCGGCAACAGGGGTTCGAATCCCCTTGGGGACGCATATAAATAAGCCCGGCTTTTAAGCCGGGCTTTTTTATATGCTTTTCTCGAAGAGAAATCGCACCCTCGGGTTCGACAAATCGGCAGGATAGCCGATTTGGACACCGAGCATAGCGAGGGGCCCGCAGG
>JAJRYF010000062.1 GCA_024275935.1 Gammaproteobacteria bacterium
ATGATTTTAGTGTGCTATAAGTCGCCTTAAGGCGAAATGACCGGCTTTCAGCCGTAATTATGAAGCCACCGGCTTTTAGCCGGTGGAGTATTCACAAGCAGCGCATCATCACCAAATGTAGATTGGTTTGTTCCACTGGACTCATGGTAACGCACCCACGATTTTCCTGATGCACCCCTGAATTGGCGGTTACTGATTTGCTGTGCTGGCTGCTTTGACGAATATGCAGCTTCCCCAGGATGCCATTTTTCAGTACTCCTAAAATAAGTCCAGTTTTGAGGAGGGTCGCCACTACAAGTTGCACTTACATTATTACATGACTCATTATTATCATTAGGCTGCCAATTTTCCTGGGCGTCAAAATTTTCCTCAAAGACTACAGCAGAAAATGAATGTGTCGTCCATCCTGCTATTAACAAACAAAAACAAGTAATAGCAGAAGTTTTAGCCCAAAGTCCTCTGAGAAAGAGCTTCACTATATATTCAGGTTTTGATTTTACACTAAACATTACTACAATCCTGTGACTCAAAAGAATCATCAATACTTTGGTATAGTATAGGCCATTTAAACACCTGAGTTCAGGTATGATTTTGCTTAGTTAAATATTGAAATCCAAGTTTTGATAAAATCTGAATTTAATCTTGAATCTGGATCCATAGATTCAGGTCAACCCTTGGAAACCCTTGGGGACAGACATCTTTTAGCCTGATTCCAGTTACTACCACTAGAAAAAGTTGAAGATTACTGACAGGGTGGTGAGTGTATTTGACTCACCAGTTAGATTAATTGAGTGGGACAAGGTGAGCCTCCCCCAATAAAATGGATTGGGGTAAGTCCAGTTCCAAACCCCAAACAAAAACCAACAACCCAAAACACCAAGAAACTTTCCCCACAATCCAACCCTCTAAACCAAAATTTCACCAATAGTACCCCATCCAGCTATCAAAATACCGCAAAATCGAGCATAATTACAGGCTAATTTTCGTAACGAAATAACAGCAGGAGCAGCAGCATGGCTAATTCTTTTTCTACCCGTAGCAAACTGAACATCAATGGACGCGAAATGGATTATTTCAGCCTGCCGGCGCTGCAAGGTGTTGGTAATGTTGAACGCTTGCCATTTGCCTTAAAAATTCTGCTGGAAAACCTGCTCCGTAATGAAAACGGGGTTGATGTTACTAAGGATGATATCGAGGCTTTATTAAATTGGGATGCAAAGGCTGAACCTGCTACCGAGATTGCTTTTACTCCTTCGCGGGTGGTGTTACAAGATTTCACCGGCGTACCTGCGGTTGTTGATCTGGCGGCGATGCGTGATGCAATGCGCGACCTGGGCGGTGATCCGAATAAGATTAACCCATTGTCGCCGGCTGAGCTGGTCATTGACCACTCCATTCAAGTAGATTATTACGGTAGTGAATCCGCCCTGGAAGCTAATACCAAGATGGAGTACCAACGCAATAAGGAACGTTATGGCTTCTTGCGTTGGGGGCAAAATGCGTTTTCTAATTTTAGTGTTGTTCCACCGGGTAACGGCATTGTTCATCAAGTTAACTTGGAATATTTGGCGCGGGTAGTATTTGCCACTGAAAAAGATGGTGTTACCGTGGCTTATCCAGATACCGTAGTCGGTACCGATTCGCACACCACTATGATTAACGGCATTGGTGTACTTGGCTGGGGTGTGGGCGGAATTGAAGCTGAAGCTGCCATGCTGGGGCAAGCCATTTCGATGTTAATCCCGCAAGTTGTGGGCTTTAAGCTCACGGGTAAATTACCAGAAGGCGCAACGGCGACTGATTTGGTGCTGACTATCGTACAAATGTTACGCGATCTTGGTGTAGTTGGGAAATTTGTAGAGTTCTTTGGTGATGGCTTGCAGCACCTGCCACTGGCTGATCGTGCAACTATTGCAAATATGGCACCAGAATATGGCGCTACCTGTGGCATTTTCCCGGTGGATCAAGAAAGTCTAAATTACCTGCGCTTATCTGGCCGTGATGAAGACCAAATAGCGCTGGTAGAAGCCTATGCCCGTGCTCAGGGTATGTTCCATACCGTTGACTCAGTTAATGCCGACTACAGCGACACACTGGAACTGGATATGAATACGGTAGTACCTTCAATGGCCGGCCCTAAACGCCCCCAGGATAGAGTGCTGCTAAGTGAAGCCCAACACGATTATTTGCGCGATATGCAACCGTTGATTGCCGACCGTACTGATGCTACCCCTGCCCCTACCGTTAACTACAAAGAGCAATCCTTTGAGCTAACCGATGGCGCGGTAGTGGTAGCTGCTATTACCAGTTGTACCAATACATCTAACCCGGCGGTGATGCTGGGTGCTGGTTTAATGGCCCGTAATGCTGCTGCCCGTGGTTTGCAAGTAAAACCCTGGGTTAAAACCTCATTGGCACCTGGTTCGCGGGTGGTTACCGAATATTTACAACACGCCGGTTTACTGGATGATTTGGAAAAGCTTGGCTTTGATGTGGTGGGTTATGGCTGTACCACTTGTATTGGTAACACCGGCCCATTACCCGGCCCTGTCGGTGAGGCAATCCGGGAAAATGATTTAGTCGCTTGCTCGGTACTTTCCGGTAATCGTAACTTTGAAGGCCGTATTCACGCTGATATTCAGATGAATTACCTGGCTTCACCACCGCTGGTAGTTGCCTATGCCATTGCGGGAACTTTAAACACCGATTTAATCAATGACCCGCTGGGTCATGATGCCGATGGACAGCCGGTTTACTTACGCGATATTTGGCCCAGCAGCCATGAAATCCAAGAATGTGTCGCTGCCAATATCAAGCCGCAAATGTTCCGTGATAGTTATGCGGGTGTTTTCGAGGGCGATCAAACCTGGCAATCAATGCAATCACCGGAAGGTGAAATGTTTACCTGGGCTGATGATTCAACTTACATCCGCAACCCGCCCTACTTCCAAGGTATGGGAGCAGAACCAGAAGCAGTTAACGATATCCACGGCGCCAGGTGTATTGCATTACTGGGCGATTCCATAACAACTGACCATATTTCGCCAGCGGGTGCTATTGCAGCAGATTCCCCAGCTGCTAAATATTTAATTGAACATGGTATTGAGAAAGCGCAATTTAATTCCTATGGCTCGCGCCGCGGCAATCACGAAGTAATGATGCGCGGTACTTTCGCCAATGTTCGCCTGCGTAACCTAATCGCCCCTGGCACCGAAGGCGGCTGGACTACTTACTGGCCGGATAATGAAGTTATGCCTTTATACGATGCGGCAATGAAGTACCAGCAAAGCAACACCCCGTTGGTAGTGCTCGCGGGTAAAGAATATGGCACGGGTTCTTCTCGTGACTGGGCCGCCAAAGGCACCACCTTGCTGGGTATTAAAGCGGTACTTACCGAAAGTTTTGAGCGTATCCATCGTTCCAACCTGGTTGGCATGGGTGTATTACCTTTGAACTTCCTCCCGGGCGATAGCGCCACTTCACTGGGCCTTGATGGTACCGAGAGCTTTGATATCACGGGTCTAGATAACGGCAATGCCGACAAGGTAACCGTTACTGCCACCGCTACAGATGGTAGCCAAACAGTATTTCAGGCAAAAGTTCGTATTGATACACCCAAAGAAGCCGAATATTATCGTCATGGTGGTATTTTGAATTATGTATTGCGGCAACTTGTAAACTAATAAGGCTTGGCATAAATTTGCCCCCGGTAAGGCTGGTAACAATTAACAACCGTGTACCACTGTTGCCCCGTTAACTTTGCGCATTGCCTATTAAAGCTCTTACTGTATTTGGGGTGCGTCAATTTTTCAGCTTTCGAGACCATGAATTCTGGGCGCTCGCCTGAGGTCTCCACCCGCATGGATGGGTTTATGGCGTGTCTCAGGCGAGCGTCCAGAATTCACACTTGAATAGTATTCGGCTGACAAGTCATCTGCAATCACTGCCAGTAACGGTTCGGACTTACCCTAGTTTACGGCTGCCTCAAGAGAACTAATCTGTTGTCGAAAACTATCGGCATAATCGAATGGTTACAGTTTTACAGTCACTCAGCAGCAACAACAGGAAAATCAATATTCGTCTGGAGACTACCTGTCTCAAGTCTTTTCAGAATCCTCTGAGACAGAAAGCAAGCTTTCCTCCAGCAACCTGGAAGCCACCACAATCAAATCATGTTCGGTTAATAAGCCCACCAATTTACCATTTTCTACCACTGGCAGGCAGGCGATGTGATTATCGCGCATGATCCTAATCGCCTGTACTGTTTTGGTGTCTGGAGAAACTGTATGAATATCGGTTTGCATAACCGATTCAACCGGGGTTTTATTTTCTGGTGATAGCTTCCCCTGGGCTAGAAGCCGCAATAATGTTCGATGAGAAATCAGACCTATTAAGTTACCAGTATCATCTTCTACTGGCACATGGCGCACATGCCGCCAGTCCATCAAGCTGGCAACAAAGTCGATAATGTCACCTGGCCTAACGGTGAATAAGTCAGTAGTCATAAATTGTTTAACGGTTTGATACGACTGCCGCCAATCTTGTTGTGGGCAGAATTCTGCCAACTCCCATTCATGTACCGGCTTGCCGGTGTTTTGTTGTCGAATCATACTGTCGGTCAAGTTACGCAAGCATTCATCCTGAGTGCCCTGCCCTTGCATTTTTTCTAATGACTCTATTTGCCAGAGAGCGCCTGTACGGCGGGATCCCACTCGAGTTTCAATCACCCCCAGATAGCGCTGAACATCTTCGGGGGCAATACCGGTGAGTTTTAGGCCATTTTCAGCCAAAGGTAATAGTTCATCAAGAATTAAATCCTGTGCTGGCAGTAATTTTTCATTAAACCAGTGTAATTCTGCGCTTAGCCCAGAACGGGCGGCGGCCAGGAAATTAGCATGCACCGAGTTGAAATCTATATAGTCGCGGATATCTCCAATTTTATTTATCATGCCCGACATCAGACCGATAAAAAATGCTGTGTTAGCAATTTCATCTAGTACACTCGGCCCAGCCGGGATCACCCGATTTTCGATTCGCAAATGGGCGACATTGTCAGCCACGCCGTAGCAGGCACGGTTCCAGCGATAAACAGTGCCATTATGCAGATTCAAAGCATGCAGCTTGGGGATAATTCCATTATCGAGCATACCCATAGGATCATCTTCTGTAGCTACAGTCAAAATTGGACGAAATCGGGCTATATCTTCCTTGTAAATCTCAGCAACAGAGTTCTCGACCCAGTTATCACCAAAATGCACCCGTGGGCGAATACCGCGTTTTTGCTCAACATCAGTGCGGGTGTCAATGGAGTTTTCAAAGACCGCAATTCGGCTCTCCATCCAGAGCCTTTTGCCCAGTAATATTGGGGAGTTAACTACCGTCGCCAATAACGGCCCGGTAATTGCTTGCGCCATATTGTAAAGCCGGACAAACTCATCCGGGCCCACCTGAAAGTGAACCTGAAAACTGGTATTACAAGCCTCCAGCATAATGTTGTCGTGGCGAATATTAAGTTGATCCAAGCCATTGATAGTGATTTGAAAGTCTTTCCCGCGCAATCCAACCAAGGCGTTATTAAGTGCCATATACCGAGGGTTAGGCACCATGGAGTCCAGACCTAAGTCCGCTTCAGACAAAGTCGGCAAAATCCCAACCAGGGCTATATCCGCCCCAACCCGTTTAGCACCTGCTTGCGCCATCCGATAATAAGTGTTGGTCTCCTCCTCCAGTTCACGCAGGCAGTTATTCTTGAGCACATAAGGAGATAAATTGGCCTCCATATTGAACAGTCCCAATTCGGTTGTAAACGCCGGGTGGTCGATTTGTGCTAAAACTTCAAGGGCTTTTTTTGACGGCCTACGGGAGCTATCAACCAGAAACATTTCTTGCTCCGCCCCTACCCTGCGGATACCGGTTTCAAACAGACCTTCTGCCACCATGCGTTCGAGAACCTGCACTTCAGTTAACAAAGCCTGCATGAATTTCTGCCGCTCTTGTGCAGTTACACCCTCATTTACATTCTGTTCACCCATGCTGTTTTCCTGCCCTCTGAGGCCTGTTTTCTATAATCATAGATAAATACTACCTAATATTTAGGTAGAAATGCGAAAAAGATTGGCGTATTGGCGCGTTTTTCAGTATGTTAGTGTGAATAATTCACTACTTGGAGTAAGTTTACATGTCAGATTCAGCGCAAAGCACCAAACCATGGCTAAACCAGTACCCGGCTGGAGTCGCCGCAGAGATTGACCACCACACTTACTCATCAGTAGTGGAGATGTTTAATAGTAGTGTTGAAAAATTTGCTGAACTGCCCGCATTTACTAATATGGGCACCACAATCACCTATGCGCAACTGGATAAATACAGCCGTGATTTTGCTGCCTATCTACAATCAATCGGTCTTAACAAAGGCGATCGTGTTGCAATTATGATGCCCAATTTACTGCAATACCCAATTGCGGTATTTGGCATTTTACGCGCTGGTATGGTAGTGGTTAACACCAACCCTTTGTACACCGTTAGAGAGCTAACCCACCAACTCAGTGATGCTGGTGTAGAAGCAATTTTGGTGATTGAAAACTTTGCCTCGATTTTAGAGCGAGTGTTACCGGATGTTCCCACCAAACATATCATCATTACCGGTCTTGGGGATATGCTCAGTTTCCCCAAAAACCTGATTACTAATTTTGTAGTGCGTAAAGTTAAAAAAATGGTACCGGAATTCAAGCTTCCCGAAGCTACTAGCTTTACCGATGCCCTGAAGCAGGGTGCGGCCTCCAGTTTCACAAAATCCGAACTAAACCACCAGGACCTTGCTTTTTTACAATACACAGGCGGCACCACCGGTGTAGCTAAAGGCGCCATGCTTAGCCATGGCAATATGGTCGCAAATATGTTGCAGGCGCAAACCTGGCTTGGGGTAAACCTGGATGTCGGCAAGGAAATTGTTATCACTGCCCTGCCGCTCTACCATATCTTTGCCTTAACCGCTAACTGCCTGGTGTTTGCCAACCTGGGCGGTAATAACATACTTATTACCAACCCCAGAGATATGCCGGGTTTTGTAACAGAACTTGGCAAACATAAGTTTACCGCCATAACCGGTGTGAACACCTTATTTAATGGTTTATTGAATACCCCCGGATTTTCCGAGCTTGATTTTTCCTCAGTCAAGTTATCATTAGGTGGCGGCATGGCAGTGCAACGCGCGGTTGCCGAGCACTGGAAGCAAGTAACCGGATGTACTCTGGCAGAGGCTTATGGCCTCACTGAGACCTCCCCCGCTGCGGTGATGAACCCAATCGAAATCAAAGATTTTAACGGCGCTATAGGCCTGCCAATTCCTTCTACTGACTGCATGATTGTAGATAAGCAGTGTCAACGAGTGCCTCAAGGTGAAGCCGGGGAGCTCTGCATTCGTGGACCTCAAGTCATGCAAGGTTACTGGAAGCGCGATGAGGCAACTCGCGAGACTATGTGCGGCGAAGATAATGACTGGTTACGCACTGGCGATGTCGCTAAAATGGATGCCGAAGGGTTTTTCTATATTGTTGATCGCAAAAAGGACATGATCTTAGTATCTGGATTCAATGTATACCCCAACGAGGTTGAAGGTGTATTCGCAGAGCACCCGAAAGTCCTGGAAGTCGCCGCCATTGGCTTACCTGACGAGAAGTCTGGTGAAATTGTCAAAATTTGTGTGGTCAAAAAAGACCAGAGCCTAACTAAGGAAGAGCTCATTGCTTACGCAAAAGATCAGCTAACCGGCTATAAGCGACCTAAGGTAATTGAGTTCTTTGATGAGTTACCAAAAACCAATGTGGGCAAAATACTCAGGCGTGAGTTGCGGGAAATGGCGGCTAAAAACTAGCTTTATCGCTCTTAATCTGCCGTTGATCCGTTCATCAATGGGTCAGCCACTCTTTTGCGCGGTAACTGTGGTAACCTATTGGCTAGAAGTTTAGCTTTAGCCTCACTGCTGTCCCGTTAACTTTGTGCCTAGCTGATGATAACCCTTACTATCGTTTGGCGCACACCAGTTTTTTTGTCACCGAGGACATGAATCCCGGGTGCTCGCCTGAGACACGCCGTAAACCCATCCATGGGGGCTCTTCACCCGTCCGACCGCCAAGGATGGCGGAAGTGCAGGTTTTGCAGGAGCAAAAACCTGCCATGCGGGTGGAGGTCTCAGGCGAGCACCCAGAATTCATGCTTGAACAGTTAACGGGACA
>JAJRYF010000002.1 GCA_024275935.1 Gammaproteobacteria bacterium
AAGCTTTCTTCTTGGAAGCTTTCTTCTTGGAAGCTTTCTTCTTGGAAGCTTTCTTCTTGGAAGCTTTCTTCTTGGAAGCTTTCTTCTTGGAAGCTTTCTTCTTGGAAGCTTTCTTCTTGGAAGCTTTTTTCTTAGAAGCCTTCTTCTTGGAAGCCTTCTTCTTGGAAGCTTTCTTCTTGGAAGCCTTCTTCTTGGAAGCCTTCTTCTTGGAAGCCTTCTTCTTGGAAGCCTTCTTCTTGGAAGCTTTTTTCTTGGAAGCCTTCTTCTTGGAAGCCTTCTTCTTGGAAGCTTTCTTCTTGGAAGCTTTCTTCTTGGAAGCTTTCTTCTTGGAAGCTTTCTTCTTGGAAGCCTTCTTCTTGGAAGCTTTCTTCTTAGAAGTCTTCTTCTTAGAAGTCTTCTTCTTGGAAGTCTTCTTCTTGGAAGCCTTCTTCTTAACTGCTTTTTTCTTGGAGACTTTTTTCTTAGAAGCCTTCTTCTTAGTAGCTTTTTTCGTTGACTTTTTCTTAGCTACCTTCTTCTTGGTAGCTTTTTTCGTTGACTTTTTCTTAGCTACCTTTTTCTTAGTAGCTTTCTTCTTGGCAGGTTTAGCCGCTGTGGTACCACCACTGCCAGCTTCATCGGTTTGTTTCTCTAATACTTCTTCTTCAAGGCGTAACATAGAACTCTCCCTATTTCACCAATAATACTACGATGCTATAACTTTGGGTAACTTATCGACTATTTCTTTGCTCAGCCATATGTGTGATCCATTGCTGAGCCGCGTTTCTAGTCTTGGGAAAACGCGTTGCTTCACCAAAACTTTTCCGGGCTGCAGTATAACTTTTAGAGTTAAAATCTGCCATACCTTTAAGTAACCAGGCTTCACCCTGCTGACTTTCTTTAAGCCCGCCTTTCTTTAATGCCGACGCCAGCGCTTCGCTAGTTTCCGGCCAGTTTTCTTTATCAGCAAGCAGATAACCACGGCGCAAGTCTATCTTACCATTGTCGGATAGTTTACCGGCTGCACCAAATGCAGCCAACGACTTATCTATTTCTGCCGCCTGGTACCAAATATCACCAAGCTGAGTCAGGGTCTTCTCTCTGCGCTCAACAAGCCCTTCTTTAATCGCTTTATCGAGTATAACAGCAGCCGAATAAGGCACATCAAGGTATTGATACAAACTAACTAACTGCGTAATATCGGATTTCTTTTTCAACAATCCATTCTTATAAGCTAGCGCAAGTACAGATAGCGCTCGCCTGTCCTGTTTAAGCTTCACATAAATGGAGGATAACTGGGTCCAATAAACTTTTTTCTCCGGCCACTTGGTAATCATAGTCTCCAGAGTTTTAGCAGCCTCTGGGAATTGCTGTAGTTCGAAATGCGAAGCTAATTTAACCTGATACCAGTTTTCCTTTGGTTTATCAGAAAGGTCAATTGCCTGATCTATAGCCAGTAACGCTTCGCGATAGTTCTCTCTAGCCAGGTTTATTGAAGATTTTAGTACATAAGCCAGTGGCGTTATGCTTTCCTTAGGAACAGCACAGAACCACAAATCAAGTTTCTGCAAAGCTTCACCAAAACGCTTGTTCATATAGTAAAGCTGAGAAATCTGATACATTAAAGCGTAGTGGGCATGGTTTGGCAACGCGTCTAGATTAACTGCCGCTTCAAAGTTTTTCAGTGCCTGCGGATATCTCTCGCGCGCCCACTCTACCTGCGCCAATGCCTGGTTAATAGTGGCTTTAAGGAAATTAGTACGAGCCCCGTCTAACATTTTAGTTAAATCGATAGCTGCTTCGTTGTATTTTTCATCACCTATGTTTTCGTAAATCTTGTTAAGCTTCTTAACATCACCCTCAGTGAATGCCCCTGCCTGAACATCCCGCTCTATCTGGCACTGCTCAGCAGCTGAGACCGGACCTCCAAAGGTCAATAAAAAGACCACGGCGATGATGTGCAGGAGGCACGAATGCCGGCGGAGCACATGGGTGTGCGGTACGGCAAGAATTTTTTGACTATAATTTAATTTCATAATTAACCTTGAACTTCCACTCAAGTTTTACTCATATATTCATCTGATGATAATCATCGGATAGTGCAATAAATATAACTACTGCGCTACTCTTCCAGGCTAAATTCAATTGTTTGTGTGGCCTGCCTGTCAACTGCCTGACCGTCTACAACTCTGGGCTTAAACTTCCACTTTAATATCGCCCGGATTGCCTCTCGGTCAAATATCCGCGGCGGTTTAGAATCAACAACCTTTGGCTGCGTGACTGTACCTAATGGGGTGATAATAAATGTTATTGTTACCCAGCCTTCAATTCTAGAAATAGCTGCTTGACGAGGGTATTGTGGTTGAATTCTCACCAGCGGAATAATATCCCCCTCAGCGCCTCTATCAACTGCGGCAAAGTTAAGCCCCATTAAGCCACCAGCACCACTCAGTGGCACATCTAAATTAGGCATATCTAAGTCTAACTGATCCGGATTTACATCTGGATTTGAAACCTGCATTTTAGGCGGCGGCGGTGGCTTTTTAGGCGGCGGCGGCGGCTTTGGTTTTTGCCGCTTCTTGGTGGCAGCATCCTCAGGGATATCTACCGGACCAAAGTGTATCCCGGGCAAGTTTTCATTATCTTCTGTTCTATTGGCATCAGAAAATACCAGCGTTACCATCAGGTAAAATAAGCCAAAAGTAACGACGACCGCCACTAATCCGGAGATGAGCATTCTTGGTGCTTTCATACTCAGTTCCTCGGTAAGTCGGCAGAAATAGCGATGTCGGATATTCCAGCAGCTTTTACCTGGTCCATAACTTTAGTCACCATCCCAACCCTGGCACCACGGTCAGCAATAATAACCACGCTGCCCTTAGGGTTCTCGGCATGCGCACGTTCAACGGCAGCGCGTACTTCGCTGATTTTAACTTCACGCTTAGCGATCCATATATCATCATTAGTCCGAATCCCAATCAATATAGTTCCGTTTTTCTTAGCAGTAGTCGAAACTGCTTCAGGCTTTTTAATCACCGCGCCAGTTTCTTTAGTAAAAGAAGTTGTCACGATGAAAAAGATGAGCATGATGAACACGATATCTAACATCGGGGTGATGTTAATTTCGGTTTCGTCTTCGTGGGCATGTCTACGAGCCATGCATTAACCTCTCATTATCAAGTTATGAATTTACTTCAGCCCCTTAGTGGGACTGTAGCAAATCTTCCAGTTGTTCAGATTCAGCAGATGCCTTACGGTCGAGGAATGTACCAAAGTACACCCCCGATAGCGCAGCTACCATACCAGCCATGGTCGGGATGGTGGCTTTAGAAACACCATCAGCCATGGCCCTTGCATTACTTGACCCAGCATAAGTCATTACATCAAATACGCCTACCATACCGGTCACTGTTCCCAACAAACCCAGTAACGGACAGATGGCAATTAGCGCTTTGATCATGCCGACATTCTGCTTCAGCTTCATTGCGGCCTCAGAAATCATTTGCTCTCTGATTCCCTTAGCAAACCACGAAGTCGTATCAGCCCGGGCATCCCAGTTTGAAACAACCTGCTTGCGGTCTGCTGGATAGACTTTATAAAAATACCAAATTCTTTCCAGAATCAAAGTCCACATCAACAACACAACAAACATGATACCCCAAAGGACATCGCCACCGAGCTCTATAAACTCGCGGATTGAGTCAATTATGCTATACAACACCAGCATCGCGTTTCTCCGCTAATCTGGCAATAATGCCAGCAGCCTGCTCATCCAGAACCTGGATTAACGACTTGGCCTTAGCTTGTAGATAGCTGTGTAGGATTGTTAACGGAATAGCCGCAACCAGACCTAACACTGTTGTTACCAATGCGGTAGAAATACCACCAGCCATCATTTTTGGATCACCGGTACCAAACAGGGTAATCATCTGGAAAGTATGGATCATGCCCACAACTGTTCCTAAAAGACCCATAAGGGGTGCGACCACATACAATACTTTGATAAACGACAAGGTAGATTCCATCGGCGCAGTTTCGCGCAGAATAGCTTCATCCAGCTTGAGCTCCAAGGTTTCGATATCCGCATTCGGGTTATCGGTGTATACCGCCATAATTCGTCCAAGAGGGTTATTCTGGTTAGGAGTGTCGCTCTTCCTTTGTCTGCTCATCTTCGAGCCAGTACCTGACAAAGTAATAAATTTCCATAAGCTCAGCAACAAACCGAAGATACCAACAGCCACAATTGACCAACCAACTGGACCGCCATCTTCTTTAACCCGTTCCCACGGGTTTTTCGACTTAACTACCTGAGTCAAAATTACACCACGAGTAAAATCAACGGCCATTTGCTCGACACCATCAGTAGATTTTTGCAAATCACTTGCCATCGACTGGAAACGACCTGGCGGTTGACGCCCTAACTGTACCAGCGTACCACCACTAACAGCGGTATTCCAAACCAGGAATTTACCATCGGCTACGGCATTAAATACGCCTACGCGAACCACTTCCACATTTTCATGCTTCTCGCCGTTAGCATCAATTACATCAGCGTTGAATCTGGCAACTTTCCCGGACTCTGCAATCTCATGCACCATAGTGGCCCATAATTTACGCAGCGCTCCGGTTGTTGGCAGTTCTTTGGCAGCGGCCTGTTCAATCAAGAACTCTTTACGATCTGTAAACTGCGCGCTGACCATAGAATCATTAATTACCGAGAGCACATCACCTGATACCTGCTTGACTACCCCGAACAACTCGCCCAGGTTACCCATACGCTCGCGTAAGGTTTCTTCCAAATCGGCCAAGTCTTTTTCGTTAACATCATATTCAGCTTTCAGGGCTTTACTACGAATCTCCTCTGAAGCCAGTTCAGCTTTCGCCTGAGCCAACAACTGGCGCTGACGATTACGCGCCGAAACAAATTCAGCTTCGCGCTGTTTATTAATTTTGCCTTCCTCGGCCACCGCTTTTTGCACCTGGCGATAAAGGTCAGAAAGTGATTGCGCAGAAACTCCACCACTGAGGGTAAGCAATGCAGTAAGTATCAGTGCTAGCTTTTTCATCGTGATGTCTCCGGTGCAGTTACGGGCAAGACTACAAGTGCTGGAGCCTTCTCATTGTTGGCAATTGCCAAGCCTTCTTTAATTTCCATAGCGTAATTACCGCCCAGGTCTTCAAAGCTACGCGTTTGCTTGTTATACCAACCAGTACGCTTCAGGTCCGATGACTGATAGAACAGTACAGTTCTACCAATCCGCAAGAAATCTACTACGGTTCCATCTTCTAGTTGCCCGGTGTATGTAGCAGTAGTCCGCCCATACTCCAGTTCAGCCTGATAGTTTTCCATAATCCGGCGATATTTTTCGGAGATTGTAATATCAGCCCGATCTAACATTTCTTTCAAGCGGCTAACACGCTCCCGCCGCGACTCAATCCTGAAGGGTACATCGCTTTCGACGATCTTGCCGAACATATCGACCATATCAATCATCAGCGGGGTTACGCCCCGTTCGGTTGACTCTAGGCCATCCATCTGCTCGTTAATAGAGGCGCGAGCACGACGCTGGTCGTTAACAACCTTTTCCAGTTGTGCGTTATACACCTTCAACCCGTTAGTTTCATTTACTACCTGCCGGAATTCACTCAGCAAATTCTGAGTCTGGTCCGCCAGGTTATCGATCTTCTGTTGAGATCGTTTAGCATCTGAATTAATCTTCGTTTGGGTTTGAATCGAAGAAGTTAGGGATTGAGCCTGAACCAATGTAGCGGCAAAAATACCGCAGATCAGAGCGACTCCTAAAATTAAATATTTACGCATATATTTTGTGGGCATAACTTGCTTCCAGCCTTTATATTACATCGATAATGTCCGGTAGAACTGCCTACCGTGACTCTTAAAAATTACATTTAGTCAATTTTCCTGGGCGCTCAGGATAACCAAGCCTCCGGAAAATTACCAGCGTTGTTACAAAAAAAAATAGATAAAGTTACCAGAACCTACAACATCAAGGTATAAATGTGAAGATTCCAATCCTTGGTCTACACTAATAATATAACAGACTGGAAAATAAATATCCGTACAATATCCACCCATGAACACTAATAACAGTACAAATCCTAAGCCGCTAAATCCTGACCCCAAAGGTTACTGCCCACTTTGGCGCCGACTTTTAATCATCTTATATGACAGCATTGCCGCTCTGGCAATTATGTTCCTTGTAAGTGCTATTTGGGTAAGCTTAAACTCTGGCGAAGCTATCTCTGTAGGCTCTAAGCTATACCCCATATACCTAGTTACGCTGTGGCTGGCTATATGGGTATATCTGGCTATCAGCTGGAGAGGCAGCGGGCAGACTCTAGGGATGCGGGCTTGGCGAGTGCATTTAATCACCAGTGATGGTAGCAAAATCTCTTGGCTAACCAGCCTCTCACGCTATGGCGCCGCCTGGCTAAGTCTGCTGCTTTTAGGCGCTGGCTTTGCTATCTCGCTGGTGCGAAAAGATCGCGCCTGCTTACACGACCTACTGAGTTGTACCTACTTGGTTGTCAGACAGCCCGACGCAATCGGTAAACCCCAAAACTTGCCAAAGCAATAATTGGTAGCAACGCAACAAGCCAAAATGGCAAGCCTGAAGCTTCAGCAATATTCCGCACCCAACGAGCCACAATCAGGTAACTGGAGCCCAACACAATGCCACTAAAAACACGCACCCCCAAGCTATGCTGACGAGCCAAAACAAATACAAACGGCAGGGTCGCCAATAACAATGCGAAAATTGTTAGTGGGAAATAGGCTTTATCCCAATATGAAACTATATACTGGCGTGCATCTTGACCATTATCTTCTAAATAAGAAATATACTCTTTTAAAGAACGCATCGACATAAATTGCGGTTTGGTAACGGCCGAGGCAAGCAAGCCGGGGGCTACCCCCGAATACCACGGAAGCTCCCCATAGCGTCGCTTGCGAACCCTGGCGTCGCTTGCCGTGAACACCGATGCTCTTTGCAATTCCCAGCTGGCGACATCGCCCTGGCCATCTATGGATGGTATTGCCTCACGCGCAACTGTTATTGATTGCGGCCTGAAACTATCATCCAGACTAAATATCTGTACATTAGAGAACCGAATGCTTTGCTGACTACCTACCACCGGGCTACGAACATTTATTATTTCATTACCATCGCGGATCCAAAGCCCACCTTTACCGCCCAAGTGCACCCGGCCATCTCTTTTGTCGAAACGATAGGTGCGAGAGGCTTTCTCGCTATCAGGGACGACATATTCCCCAACCAGCATTATTGGAATCACTAACACACTGGCGCCCAGCAAAACCGATATAGATAGCCTGAGTCGAGAAACCCCCGCTGCCCGCAATGCAACCAGTTCATGTGCGGTACCCAAGTTCCCAATGCTCAATAAAGTACCAATCAACGCTGCAAATGGAAATACCTGATAGGCCAGGTTCGGTGTCCGTAATATTATTACCCAAGCTGCTTGCCAAACGCTGTAACCTTCTTTTGCGCCCCTCAACTCAGCCAGAAACACAACAATCAAGCTAAATGACAGCAGCATCAGCCCGATCATCAGGATGCTGCGAATTACTGTAACAGCTATATATCTATCAATTATTTTCATTTCTTCAAATCCGCAAGCGACGCTTTTGCAGCCAGATCCAGGCTACCGCCAACCCAAAGAACACCACATGCACCCACCACACCCCTATGGCTAACGGGGTTTCCGCCGTTGCCATCCAGTCTTTGGCTACAGTTAACAAGTTGATGTACAGGGCATAAACCAACAAACCAATAAGCACTCTGCCACCTCGCGAATCACGGGGAGCGACATAGGATAAAGGAATAGCCAGCAGCGCCATTACTAATGCCACCAGCGCCGGAGAGCCTCGCCACTGTAGCTCTGCTCGGTCTGTACTCGCTGTCGAGGCGCGCAACTCCAATGATGTTTTTCGTTGAACATCTCTGCTTTTTACCTGCTTCTGATTCTCCGGTATAATCAATTGAGCACGCTCGAAACTGATTTTCTTTAATGCCAGAGAATGCGGGTCTCGATCCAGAATCTCACCATCTATTAATTCAATAAACCGTTTGCCTGTCTCTTTATCGACCCAAAACCTTCCGGAACGGGCAAACCACGACTGCTCTTTAATTATTTGGGTATTATCCTCACCAATCTTTTCTCGGTTAAAAAGAAATACATTATTTAAGGTATTTCCATCTACCCCCATAGATTCGATATAGATAACCAGATCACCTTTACTCAAGGTGTGGAAAGTTGCCGGTCGCAAGCCCCACAGCACAGCACTCTTGTAAGCCTTCTCAAGCGCAGTATCTGAGGCATTGGCCGCAGCGGATGACAGCAGCAATCCATTTACAAACAACAGCGCCACTAATGGCAGCGCCAGAAACATCAGTGGTTTGAGCATATTCACCCAACTAAGCCCGGTGGCCCGCATCACTGCCATTTCGTTGTCTCGATAAAGCCTGCCCATGCCAAACATAACCCCCATAAACAGAGATAATGGAAGAATCAGGCTCAGACCTTCCGGCAGACGATAGAGTAATTGCTTGCCAACCAGGGTGGCTGGCAACACCCCATCAGCTACATCTCCTAGCAATTCTCCTAGAGTGACCCCCAGCAACACCATCACCAGCACTACGCTAATTGCCAGAAAGGTCATCAACCACTCTCGTAGCAGGTATTTTTGAAGTATTGTCAGCATGCTATCTGTATGGTGGTATTTTCTGTAAAATGGTCGCTTCGGAGAGGAATTCTAACCCAGATCGCTGAATAAGTACCGCTAAAACAGCGCCTGGAGATAATCAGGAACTTATTTATGCAAACTATAATCAACACCAATAATGCCCATGAAACAGAAACCACTTGCCTTATAGCAAGTGTTTATGCGGATCAGAAACTTGACGATACAGCCGCAAACATAGATGCGGCTATGGGTGGCAGCTTACAGAAAATGATTACCACTGGAGATATTCGCACTTCTCTGGGAAAAACTACGCTCATCCATCAACCACATGGGCTCAAGGCTGAGCGCTTACTGATAGTTGGCTTGGGTAAAGCTGATGAGATGGATGCGGCTAAATTCAATCAGGCCTGCCACGCAGCTGGCAAGGTGATTTGCGAGCAAGCGCTGGGCAGTGCCAGTAGCTGCTTGCACCATAATGGAATAAGCACACAATCAATAGAATGGAATGTACGCCAGTCTGTTATTGCCATTGGTCATGCTAACTATGTTTATACCGCAACCAAGAAACCTAAACCTGAAGACCCTAAAGTAATTGGTACTCTTGAGGTATTAGTTACAGCACAATCAAATGAAATTAAGCGCGCGGTTGCGCATGCACAAGCCATAGTTACTGGCTACACCAGAGCGCGTGAATTGGGTAATCTGCCACCCAATATATGCACCCCGGTATATCTCGCCAAACAAGGCCAGGAAATTGCTGATAAATATGCCAACTGCAGCTATGAAGCACTTAACACAGAACAGATGCAGGCTCTGGGAATGAACGCATTACTCGGCGTTGCCAGAGGCAGCCGCAACCCTCCAAGATTGATAATCTTACGCTATATGGGCGCTGACAAAGATCAGCCACCAGTAGTATTGGTTGGCAAGGGAATTACTTTCGATACCGGCGGCATCTCCCTAAAGCCTGGCGCCAACATGGACCAGATGAAATATGATATGTGTGGCGCTGCCGGGGTAATCGGTACTTTTGAAGCCTGCGCGGAAATGCAACTGGCAATCAATTTGGTAGTCCTTGTTGCCGCTGCTGAAAACATGCCTGATGGTGATGCCTACCGGCCCGGAGATGTAATCGAAAGCATGGATGGCCAAACTATCGAGGTCTTAAACACCGATGCTGAGGGGCGCATGGTACTTTGTGATGCCCTGACCTATGCCAAGCGCTTCGAGCCTGCTGCACTGATCGACATTGCAACCTTAACTGGTGCCTGTGTTATAGCTTTGGGACATCATGCCAGCGGCCTGATGAGCAAGAGCGACGAATTAGCCGACGAGCTGCTGGACGCAGGGCAGGAGATTATCGATCGTGCCTGGAGGATGCCGATCTGGGATGAATACCAAAGCCAACTGGACACTCCATTCGCAGATATGCAAAATATCGGCGGTATGCCCGCAGGTAGCCTGACCGCAGGTTGTTTTCTATCACGCTTTACCAAAGATCAAAACTGGGCACATCTGGATATTGCCGGATCAGCCTGGAAATGGGGCACCCAAGAGGGCGCTACCGGCAGGCCGGTGGCCCTGCTCAGTCAGTTCCTTATTAACAGATGTAAATAAATAATTATGGAAAAAGTCTACAACCCAGAAGCAATTGAAACCCACTGGTACGATTACTGGGAACAAGGTGGCTGGTTTGCACCCCAGGGCGGCACACAGCCTTACTGCATCATGCTGCCACCACCAAATGTGACCGGAACCCTGCATATGGGGCACGCCTTCCAGGACACCATCATGGACTTGCTAACCCGCTATCACCGGATGCAGGGTGACAACACCCTCTGGCAACCGGGAATGGACCATGCTGGCATCGCTACCCAAATGGTAGTTGAGCGTAAGTTGGCCGCTGCCGGCAAACATCGTCGCGATATGGGGCGTGAAGCATTTGTTGATGAAGTTTGGAAGTGGAAACAAGAGTCAGGCGGCAAAATAGAAAATCAAATGCGCCACCTTGGTGCCTCAGTTGACTGGGAGCATTCCCGCTTTACCATGGATGAAGACCTATCGAAGGCCGTCACTAAGGTTTTTGTATCGCTGCATGAAGAAGGCCTTATCTACCGTGGCAAACGCCTGGTTAACTGGGACCCAGTGTTATTAACTGCGCTCTCTGACCTGGAAGTTTTGTCTGAAGAAGAAAATGGCAAGCTCTGGCACATTCGCTATCCTCGGCGCGACGGCAAGGGCTATGTAATTGTTGCCACTACCCGTCCGGAAACTATGCTTGGCGACTCCGCAGTTGCGGTCAGCCCGGGCGATGAGCGCTACACCGACCTGTTAGGCACGGAGCTGGAGCTGCCGTTATGTGACCGTTATCTTCCAGTAATTGCAGATGATTATGTAGATGCCGAGTTTGGTACTGGCTGTGTGAAAATTACTCCGGCGCATGACTTCAATGATTATGAAATAGGCAAGCGCCATGATTTGCCAATGCATAATATTCTAAACCCTGATGCAACCCTCAACGATAGCGTTCCAGAAGCTTACCGAGGGCTAGACAGGTTTGTAGCGCGCGAGAAAATAGTCGCCGAACTAGAAGCTGAGGGCCTGCTGGAAAAAATAGAAGATCATAAATTAATGATTCCCCGTGGAGACCGCTCGGGGGTAATAGTAGAACCTTATTTAACCGACCAATGGTATGTGAAAATTGAACCATTGGCCCAACCGGCAATTGCTGCGGTAGAAAATGGCGAGATCCGTTTTGTACCCGAAAATTGGTCAAAAACATACTTTGAATGGATGCGTAACATCCAGGACTGGTGTATCTCCAGACAATTATGGTGGGGCCATAGAATTCCTGCCTGGTATGACCAAGAAGGCAATATTTATGTAGGCGAAGATGAAGCCGACGCCCGGTCACGCCACGCTTTAGCAGACACCGTAGAATTACGCCAGGATGAAGATGTACTAGACACATGGTTTTCCTCAGCTCTATGGCCATTTACCACCTTGGGTTGGCCCGAAGAAAATCAGCGACTAGATACTTTTTATCCCACCTCAGTACTGGTCACCGGCTTCGATATTATCTTTTTCTGGGTTGCCAGAATGATAATGATGGGCCTTAAATTTACCGGCCAGGTGCCATTCCGGGAAGTTTATATGCACGGCCTGATCCGCGACTCTCAAGGTCAAAAAATGTCTAAGTCCAAAGGCAATGTGCTGGACCCGCTAGACCTGATTCATGGGATTGAGCTTGAGAAGCTGGTAGTCAAGCGCACCAGCGCCCTGATGCAGCCTAAAATGGCAAGTTCTATCGAACGGGCGACCCGCAAAGAGTTTCCTGCTGGTATCGAGCCTTATGGAACGGATGCACTACGCTTTACTTTCACCTCCCAAGCCACTAACGGGCGCGATATCCGTTTCGATATGGGCCGCATTGAAGGCTACCGAAACTTCTGCAATAAACTCTGGAATGCCAGCCGCTATGTATTAATGCAAAGCGAGGACCAGCCCATTAGCACCCCAGA
>JAJRYF010000063.1 GCA_024275935.1 Gammaproteobacteria bacterium
AAATATCGGTTTGCGGCCTACTTTCCAAACTTTATCACTCTGGCGCTTAACCAGTTTTTGCTTGGCCGACAGGGCGATAACTTCAGGTGTCTCACCAACCAGATCACGGATAGGGACATGTCGGCCGTTACTACATACCACTCGGGTATCACCGGTAACACACTCGCGCAAATCTGCCATCTGTCGGCGTTTGTTCGGGCGCTGTTCCAGGGCTCGATTGAGTTGTGACAGAGCCAACACCGGGACATTCAATTCTTTGGCTACAGCTTTTAAAGTTCGGGATATCTCAGAAATCTCAGTGGCCCGATTTTCACGACTGCCGGGCACGGCCATTAGCTGCAAATAATCCACTACAATTATGCCGATATCGTGTTCTTTCTTCAAGCGCCGCGCCCGCGCCCGAAGTTCAGTTGGGCTAAGTGCTGGGGTTTCGTCAATAAATACCTTAGTGTTTGAAAGCATAGTCATGGCTGAGGTCAGGTTTGGCCAATCAGGGTCGTCTAGCCTGCCAGTACGCAACTTGGTTTGGTCTATCTGACCCAATGATGAAAACAGGCGCATTACCAACTGCTGAGCGGACATCTCCATACTGAACACAGCGACTGGAACATTATGTCTAATAGCAGCATTTTCGGCGATATTCATCGCCAGTGTGGTCTTGCCCATAGCCGGACGACCAGCGATAATAATTAAGTCCGAGGGTTGCATGCCTGCGGTCATTCGATCCAGATCCTTGAAGCCCGTGGCCACTCCGGTTATGTCCTTGGCCTGGGTGTGCAGTTCGTTGATTCTCTCGAAAGCTTCTTTAAGCGCGTCCTGCATTGATACATAACTTTTGCCGCCACGCATACTTTGGTCAGCAATCGCGAACACCAGTCTTTCTGCCTCTTCCAGCAAACTGTCGGCATCTTTACCATCTGAACGGAAAGCACTATTAGCAATTTCAGCACCAATATCAATCAACTGCCTAAGCACCGATTTTTCCCGCACAATCTCAGCATAAGCACGAATATTGGCGGCGCTAGGGGTGTGATTAGCAATCGCAGTTATATAGGCGCCGCCATCTACCTGCTCTAACTTACCGTTATTTTCAAACCATTCGCCCACAGTAACCGCATCACAGGGGCGGCCCCGATCGTTGAGTTCACTTACCGCGCGCAAAATAAGTCGATGATCGTGGCGATAAAAATCATCTTCAACAATGATGTCTGCGACCTGATCCCAGGCACTGCCGGATAATAACAAACCGCCTAGAACTGCCTGTTCAGCCTCGATTGAATGGGGTGGTACTTTTAGCTTCTCGATTGTAGCTGTGGCTGCTTCTGGCATGGATGTCTCAAACTAGGTAAAAAAAAGGCCCCCAGGAAAATCCTGACGGGCCGTTAAGCATATAGAATTTTACTACCCCGAGGCAAGCCCAAAGGTAAAATAAATTATCTTATTTAGCTTCTTCCTCGATTTCGGCTTCCTCAGTAGCTTCCTCAGCAAGACCTAACGCCTCACCAAATGCTTCAGCATCAACTGTAGCCGTACCGTCACCATCAATGATGGCGGGAATATTAACATCTTCATCTTCAGAGCGTACTGCAACCGCAATCGCAGCATCTACATCAGCGTGCAGATGCAAAGGCACATTATAGTTACCAATCTGGCGAATTGAGCCTTCACCCATGCTAACTTCTGATTTTTCAACTGCATGACCAAGCTCACTCAGACGATCAGCAATTTCGCGCGGACCAATAGAGCCGTACAATTTACCTTCCGGGCTGGTAGCCACGATGAATTCAAGAGTTACATCAGCCATCGCATTGCGTCTAGCGCTAGCTGCTGCCATTTTCTCGTTAGCAAGTGTTTCTAGCTCTTCACGACGAGATTCAAAATATTCAACATTGGCCTTGGTAGCGGGAATCGCTTTGCCCTGGGGAACCAGGAAATTACGCCCGAAGCCAGGTTTTACTTTAACGCGCTCACCTAGATCACCCAGATTAGCGACTTTTTCAAGTAGGATTAACTCCATGATAGTCTCCTGAGTGCTTAGTGGTTATCGGTATAAGGCAGCAAAGACAAGAAGCGCGCGCGTTTAACTGCGGTTGACAACTGCCGTTGATATTTGGCCTTAGTACCAGTGATACGACTAGGAATAATTTTTCCGGACTCACCAACATACTGCTTCAGTGTGTTGATATCCTTGTAATCGATTTCGGTTACACCGTCTGCGGTGAACCGGCAAAATTTTCTGCGACGAAAATAACGTGACATATCGGTGTCCTCTATTCAGCAGTTGCAGCGTCAGCATCTTCAGCTGGCGCAGCAGGAGTTGGTTCAGCAGGAGCTTTTTCCGCCTCAGCGGCTTCAGCTTCAGCGCGGGAAGATGCACGGGCGGCAGCACGCTGTTCGCGTTCGCGCTCTTTGGCAACTTTCTCGTCCTTGGCCTTCATCATCAATGATGAATCAGTGATTGCTACATCACGCCGCACGGTCAGGTTACGCAAAATTGCATCGTTGAAACGGAAGATACCTTCCAGTTCACTTAAAGTTTCACTGCTGCACTCGATATTCATCAGCACATAATGCGCTTTGTGCAATTTGATAATCGGGAAAGCTAATTGCCGACGACCCCAGTCTTCCATGCGGTGAATACTACCACCACTGTCTTCAACCAGGGAACGATAACGATCAATCATCGCAGGGACTTGCTCGCTCTGATCCGGATGAACCAGAAAGCATATTTCATAATGACGCATTGTGTTTTCCTTTCGGTTTTGTGGTATTGCCAGCCAAGCTGGAATATACCTGCAAAGCCCCCCGCCAGCCCATTATTGGATACGGTAGAGCAAGATTCAGCCAAAACAACTAGCTGAGCCGAACAATTATACAGGTTTTTAGCTTTGGGGAGAAGCTGAATTTCAAGAAAAGCTTACATCCAATTACCATGTAAGCAGTCAGTCCAGGAAATGCTTCTGCTGTAGCTGAGGGGCTATCTTTCCAAGCTGGACAAAATCTTTATCGTGGTGCAGAAGTACCAACTCATTTTCCAATGCGCATTGCGCAATCAGGCAATCATTGGAAGAGCGAACCGTTATACCCTGGCGGCGGCATTTGAAAAACATGCGCGCCGCCGATTCATGACTGAGTTGAGAATCTTTAAATCGATAGAATGTCTGGGTTGAAAAATATCGCTGTAGCTTCTCAAAACCAGTTTCACTCCTGGCACCTTGAAGAATTTCCATATAGATTTGGTCAGTAATCCCAACCGCCATTGGTGTCACCAGCAAATTGTCCAAAAATTCAACCGTGGCTGTTTCTGAACCATTAATGTAGTCAACCCATACTGAGGTATCAACAAGATACATTAGTTTGAATCTGTGCGGGCTAGTTTGTAGTCATAATCTGCGCTCAACTCATTTATCCCCCTAAGCTCACGCAAGTCCAAGCGTTTACGATTAGCAACAAATTCCTGTAGCGCCACTTCGATGAGTTCTCGCTTGGTTTTTATCTGGCTTAACGCCTGCGCCTCGGTTACTAGGTCGTCATTTAAAACTATATTGGTACGCATTATTTACACCTTAGTATGTGTATGACAATGTGTATTATATAGCACACAGAGCTATCTTCATAGCCTGCTTGCAGGAAATGCGAAAGTAGCATTAAGCTGACCCTCAGGCGAAAAACACCTGCCCAACCACGAGGCACTCACGGTCTATAAAGAAACCAACCCTGCTTGCTGCAACTCCTATCAGGAGGACACAATAGCTGCCAGCAAATTATACGATCTTTCTAAATAATCTTTCAAACGGCCCCGCGCCTAGATACTTCACCCAGAAATAGGAAAACACCAGCGCGCCAAGACAAAAGACTAACGCACTTGCAGTCGCAAAATCAATGCTTTGATTATCCAGGCGACCGATACCTTCCAACACCCCCATACCCACTAAAACATGCGCTAAATATAGGCTCAAAGCCAGCTGGCCGGTGCGCAACAGCGCGGTAACCATCAGCTTATCTTTTACACCCTGCGTCAGACTCACACACAGAGTAATTACAAAAACAGCCAAACTACCCGCAGCAACAATATACTGCGGCATTGGTGGCATCATGCCAGTACCGAATAAAAAACCAATATCCTCGCTGCTCACACCTGATGGTAAATCTTGCAACATTAATGGCTGAATAAGCTTTGATAATATTTCAATGCTAGCCCAGATGGTGAGTGAAACAAGCATCAACCGCCGACGAATATCTGCGTTATTGAAATCCACCCGCCCCAAACAGATACCAATAAGCACAAAAGTGAACCATGGAAATATCGGATGAAAGCCATTAAAGAATATATGTCTGAACATTCCCTCTACGGTCCAAAAATCAAGGTAATCCAGCGTTTCCCAATTCCAACCAGTCTCATAGTTAAATAACATCAGTAGAACTACAAAACCGAGCATAGATAAAATAGCCGACAATAACAGGGTACGATTTGTGCTGGCAAAAAGAAAAGCCGCGAGCAGAAAATAAAAACCGTAAAAATGCAAAATATCAGCCGGCCAAATTGGACTATAGGCTAGCCCCACCACGATCAGCAAAAGACCTCGCTTTATAATGATATTTCTTTTCTGGCTAAGTAATTCCGGGTCATTGCTAGCCCTGGCCCTGCGCGTCATCAATGAGATACCTACTCCGGCCAAGACGACAAACAAGGCTGAAGCACGACCCTCCAACAAGCCAACAGAGCGTAATAACCATTCTGAACCAGTAGTCGCATTCATGGCAATTTTGAAGTTAACAAAAACCATGCCAAAAATTGCCAGGGCGCGGGCAACATCAAAGCCAATGATTCGTTGCTGATTAACTATGTTTAAATTTGAGATTTGCATAAATCTTACTCGTAATTACTTGTCGTTTGCTAAGCAGTAGTAGAGATGAACCTGTGGTGAAGGCGTCAGGAATAGACATACTGCCAATATCCACCATAACCCCTACAAATTCATCTTCTTCATGTTCTTTAGCACTCTTTACCTCCACAGCAGATACCCACATTTCGGCGCCCGATAATTCCATTGTTATCCAAAGTGATTTTTCTCCGTCAAGAATCCTGTTATCAGCAGTTAGAAGACTACCTGAGCGCGTATATTGCTCCACCGAGTTGGAGCGAATGGAATGTTCACCCCACCAACCAGATAGCTCAAGCTTAGTATCAATGAATATCTTATAACCACCATTTGAGAGCTCTGAAACCCGCACAGTCATGGCCCCGGCATTATCCCCATCTAACAAAATAGCGTAATCAAATTCAGCGGCAATGCTGTCTAGCCCTTGATCTTTAGAATGTGCCGTGGGACTTATAAGAAAACTAAATAATATTAATATTTTAAACATCTGTAATCTCAAATTATGTATCTGGCCCCTGAGCTAAATTGAATATCAAGCAGATATATAGTCAATTACTACTTTCATACCGAATACTGTTTTTAAATTAAATTAGTGCTGAAATTTGAGTGAAATTTCATTATAATGAACGCTTGTTCATCTTATTGGTGTTTGATAGTCATGTCAACACATAAATGAACGCAAGTTCACTCATGGAGTTAATGTGAAAAAAATAAACACACAATTGGTTGCTAAACAGCAGGGCAGAATCTTACTTGCCGCCAAGAATTGTTTCTTTAAAAATGGGCTAACAAAAACAACCATGCGCGATATTGCTACAGAGGCCGATATAAGCTTAGGCAACATTTACCGGTACTTTGAAAATAAGAACTCATTGATAAGAGCGTTTATAGAAAAAGACAATCAGGAAATAGACCGAGCTTTCGCCTTGCTTGACGATGCTAATAATTTCAAAACATTATTAGAATATATTATTAAAGAGTTCATATCTGAGCTTTCTAGAAAAGCAGAAATGTGTATTTACCTTGAAGCATTAGTACTTGGCCTTCGCGATGGTGATGTCTTAAGCCTTTTGAAATTAGATAACAGCGAGCAATCGTTAAAAACTAGCTTGCAAAAAGCCAGTAAAGACAAACGCATTGAACTTATCGTATCTGCTGAGTTAGCCGCTCTAATTATCATGGGCTTCGTTGAAAAAGCTGCTGTAAAGTGCATTGCTGATCCAAAATATTCCGTCCGCAAGGCGAACAAGCAATTCAAACAGTGCTTGAAAACCCTCCTGCGATAACACATCCCCCGACAATTCCAACGCTGAACAATGTGATGTGGATAATCGGCAACGACGACTCTTGCTATTCTTACCATGAACTGAGTGCAACAAGATTAGGTATTGTGTCCCGAACTCTGAAGCGCCGGTAAAATACCCGTCGAGCAGACTACCAGTGCGTTTGAATAGGGCTTAACGCGCCATCAA
>JAJRYF010000064.1 GCA_024275935.1 Gammaproteobacteria bacterium
AGCTAATACATCTATATTAGTCGCGCCACTATCTTCAGCTACCGTCGCTGCATCGTCGGTGGCGATAGCTGGGCCATCATCGACACAGGTCACATCAATAGTTACCGTGGCACTACCACCACCGTTAATAGTGTAGCTAAAGCTATCGGCTCCGCAGTAATCAGCGTTTGGGGTATAGCTAACATCAGCGGCGGTAAAGCCAGTGCTACCGTTACTAGCTGCTCCAACTGCAGTTACTTCCAGCAGGTTAGTATCTGGATCAGCTGTATCGTTAGCTAATACATCTATATTAGTCACGCCACTATCTTCAGCTACCGTCGCTGCATCGTCGGTGGCGATAGCTGGGCCATCATCGACACAAGTTACTGTGATACTTACAGTGGCTACATTTGATACATCTGTACCATCGAAAGCTTGGTACGTGAAGACCTCAAGAGGTGCGCCGTCGTTACAATAATTTGCACTCGGCGTATAACTAAAACTACCATCGACATTCAAAGTTACAGAGCCATTGACTGGCTGGGTGCCATTAATTGCTGTTAACGGGTCTGTATCGGCATCAGTATCACCAATTAATACACCTGCAGCTGCAACATTAATGGCAGTATCCTCATCCGTAGTGTAACTATCGTCATCTGCTATCGGTGCGGCATTTGCTCCAGCTGCCAAGTAACAGATTTCCAGCCCCCAACTGGTTAAAGACCCGCCATCTAAATTCCAGTCGTCATTTATTGTTAGCGTCCAATTTCCATTCACTTCCTCCCCATCAAAAGCGGACAGTGCCGCTGCAGGCTGATATGTACCACCATCTGTTGGTGGACAGGGCAATGCGCCTGGAGCAGCTTCATCATCTAACTCAAGATCCCAGTTACTCAGGCTTCCACATACCCTGTTAATCAAGATGGCCTCAGTGGTTTCCGGGCTACGCAGGCTGAAAATAAGGTCGCTAACATACGAATGTGTACCTACCAGATTAATTACATTAATGTCAGTAATGCTGCCTGAGTCTCCAACTGATAGAGTTGAAATGACATCGCCAGGGGAGGGGGAGTCAGCGATACTTTGAGGCACATCTGTACTGGCATAGATTGCACAAACCTCATTTTCTGTAGCAAAAGAGAATACCGTCGAAACCTGATTACCACAGGGATTAACTGCTGTTACCCTCCAGTAATAAGTTGTATTCAGATTCAGTGCACTGCCTAGGGCATGTGAAGTTGTGCTTATCCCAGTTGCGGCCACCACAATATTTACAAACGCTGGGTCGGTCGCCACCTCTAGAGTGTAAGTTAAGGCCTGACTAGCTGAGGACCATACAAAAGTTGGTGACAGACTAGCAACTGTCGAGTTATCGATAGGGGCTGTCAGGGCTAGGCTTGTCGGGAGTGCGGAAAAAGTATTCAAGGTCACATCTTGTGATTCATTATTACTTGGATCACTATCGTCAGTTGCAGTTAAGGTAATCGTGGAACTGCCAAATGCCAAATTATCCAGACCACTAACTGTGAAGTCACTACTGTTAGCCGGAAAAACCACGCTTGCCGGTGAGAAACTCCCACTCGCACCTGCAGGCACGCCGCTTGAGCTCATATTCGAAGTACCGGTAAAGTTAGGTGACAAGGTTGCGCTGTAAACAACATTAGAAGCCGCAGGAATAGTACAAGCATCAATTACCGAAGGTGTTACAGAAAAACCCAGCGGGCAAGTTGAACCGTATAGGGTGTTACCCAGTTCCAGTGCATCTTTAAGCTGCACCAAACCAAAACCGGTGTGAGGATCCCAGCCTGATCCGTAAGGGGTGCCACTTGCATCATGAGTGCCTGATAAATCTCTGGCACTATCCCGCAATAACTGGCGTAATTGTTTATTGGTGATGCCGGTCGGACCACCACAAGCATCCCAGGCCCAAGCTATTCCGGCAGCCACCCCAGGAGTTGCCATTGAGGTTCCACTGTTCAAGCCATAACCTCCTGAACACCCAACACAACCAGCACCATCATCTGATACCACTCTGGTTGGCAAACCAAGTCCGTTGGATTGTAGGAACTGCCCATCAGCTTGGGTGAGGCCAACCCCAGGAATCAAAGCTCCTGATACACAGTTCCCACCACAAGTTGCTCCTAAGGCTCCGGCAGTATTATTATAAATAACTACAGCCTCACCACCATTGGTGGCGACATTATTCATTTTGTCGGCGAATGTAATCGCGCCCCGTTCACACAGAACTACGCTCCCGTTCCAGTTAGCATTAATATCTCCAGCATCACATAAGCCACCATCTACCAAGGCCTGGGTCACATCACCATTAGCCGTCTCTTCAACCAATGTAGCCGCATACTCAGCACCATCATTAGTAACTGTAAACACTGGAACATTAGCATTTGGTGGGCCCGGCAATGTGCTGAGCACACTCTCACCACCACCAGATAACTCAACAGTATCCCAAAGCACATCAGCAGGTTGGTTTAGTGGGTCGTAGCTGGTTGCTGGAAATTGGGAGAAATTCGCAACATTATCACTTTGTCTTAATGCGGCTACAGAAATTACAGCATCATAGCTTGCAGGGTAGCTTTGAGTTGCATTGCCATCATTGCCGGCTGCGGCGATAGAAATCATATTGTCGTTTTCGTAAATCGAAGTGAATAAATCTCTTTCTGTGGCGCTAAAACCACCACCAAGACTCATACTGATTGCATTAGCGCCTTCATCTCGACAATAAGTAACAGCTGCGGCTAAATTAGAGTTCCCAGATGACCATAGGCCTGAATTATTAAATATTTTTACAATAATAAGCTCTGCCCCCCCAGGCATAACTCCAACAACACCGATATTATTGTTTACAGCATTTGCAGTTCCGGCCACATGTGTACCATGCCCATTGCCATCTTCAGTATATAGTTCACCCGGAATTTGAGACATGCCACTATGGTTGATACCTTGAAAGTCATCGTGTACGGCCCAGAATCCGGAGTCAATAATACAAAACTTCACCCCTGATCCATCTGGAGCACCTGCATCAACAATCCCATCCAAGTCACTATCCCAGACTTCCCGGGCTTGAAACTGGTCGATATTCCAGGGGGTTATTTGAGCCTGCATTTTATATTCTGGTACTGGTTCTGAAAAAACGACATTAGAAAGGGTAGCCATTGTGCTAACCGCCCCTTCCGGCATTGAAACTGCAAGAGTGTTAATACTATCTAAATGATGATCAACCCGGTAACCAGCAGCGCTGGCTGATGCCATAAATGAATCTTTTTTACCAGAGGCATAGCGGATATAAAAAGCTTTACGCTTAGTATTGTTTGTCTTTAAATGAGATGATTTAGATTTAGTTGATTTTTGATCTGTTTGTAGCTCGACAACAGCGAAGCTGCTAACTGGCAATAAAAATGCTATAGCAAGTAAGATCTCTTTTAATTTCATGTGGTTCTCCCCAACCAAAATATATTTATTCTGTGAGTATACCAACTACTTAGAGCTAAGTTTACACAAACTTGTGTTTTTCTCTAGAAGCAGCGGTAATCCTCCCTCTTTTAGTTGTCGCCAAAAGTAGAGTTTAAGCCGCCATTAATGATGGATACCCACCATTAGCCTTATGCGGTCGTTCATGATTATAAAACCATAACCACTTTGTTGCATAGTCCTGTGCTTCTTCAAGACTATCGAACAGAAATTTACTTACCCAGCTATATCAAATCGTTCGGTTGTGTCGCTCAATATAGGCATTCTGCTGTGGCTTTCCTGGCTGAATATAGTCAATCCGTATTTTCCTTTTCTCAGCCCATTCAGTGAATTCATGGCTGATAAATCCTGGGCCATTATCACAACGCAGTGCCGCTGGGTTGCCGCGCCACTCAATTAATTGATCGAGTGCGCGGATAACCCGCGTTGATGGCAATGAAAAGCCTGCTTCAATGGCAAGCCCTTCACGCTTGAAGTCATCGATAACATTGAACAGCCTAAAATTTCGGCCATCAGCCAACTGATCATGCATAAAATCTATTGACCATATCTGATTGGGCTTAATCGGGTTTTTAAGTGGCTCAGGCTTATTCCTTTTGAGCCGGCGTTTAGGTTTTATCCGCAGGTTAAGGTCCAGCTCACAATAAATCCGATAAATACAGCCACATAATCACTGCGAAGGGCTAAAAAGCTTATTGTTTTGAGCTAATTGACTCGCTACCTTGTGTAGTCATCACTGGCTTTCACTCGTGACAAAATCGGAAATGCTTCTGCCAAGTGACTGTCCTGTACCCATCCTGTACCCGCCTGGGGCGATAAAACAAAAAAATCTCAACGAACACTCAGCTATCCGCATCATGTTTGTAGCCAGCAAGACACAAAGTTAACGCAACACCACTCCATTAACTACGAGAAACAAGGATTGCTCAAAACTCCTTTACTGAATCTTGCGATCTTCTATCCAGAATATCTCGATAATTTCACTGCCTGATAAAGTTCTGGGTACAATATAATCAACCTGTGGCTGATAACCGAGCGTTGAGCGCGGATGATGTTTGATTTTGCCACCGACAACCTTAAAATCATAAGAGCGTAATGAAATTTTGTCTGACATACGGACCACACGAAGTTCATAAATACCATCAACCAACCAGTCTTTTTCAAGGAAGTTTTTCGTTTTGTATTCCTTGCCTGCATCATGCGGCATATAGAGCGTTGAACGCTGCTCCTTAAAGTGCCCTTCCATGATGACACCTGCGCTACGTTTGCTGTGTGCAACCAGTTTGCCGTCACGGAACAACACCAGCATCCACGCATCACGTTTTTTACCTTCAGGCAGGTCAACACCTCCTACCCAGAAGCGCACTTCTGGAAAAGCCTCGTCGTCCATGTACCGATCCATTGTAATATAAGCAAAAGTTCGCCAGTAACCATCAAAACGATAGGTTCTCTGAGGATTAAACGGGTCGTTGCCGGCTGATGCCTGCTCCAGCTTGAACGGCAGACGCGTAACCGGCTGGCCATCAACCAGATAAACAATG
Organism: Gammaproteobacteria bacterium; assembly: GCA_024275935.1. Taxonomy (GTDB): domain Bacteria; phylum Pseudomonadota; class Gammaproteobacteria; order Xanthomonadales; family SZUA-36; genus SZUA-51. Next base: position 5,007 of record JAJRYF010000064.1, read on the forward strand.
GAATAAATGCCCGGTTTAGCCAGGGTAATATCTGCAGAATTTTGTGCCCGCGCCCTGGCAAAAACACCATTTCTGACGGTGTATTCATCAAAATAATTATAACTGCCAATTACGGTACTATTGGCATCGACAACAGTAACCTGACCTTTGAATTTTCCTTCCGGAGCAAATGCCAGCCAATTATCGGTAAAGGTAATATGTCCGGATGAGTCGCTGAAATAAGTATTCAGCGCATCGGTATACATAAAAGCTGGTGAGTTTTGTTGCGCGTACAAGGGATTGAGGATTGTTAGCGACAGGCAAAAAAAAGTAAAAAGTGTTTTGTGCAGTTTCATCATGTTTAGGCAATTCCTTTTGAAATATCGGAAGAACTATTATCAGTAGGCAAAATATAAAACGATTTATAATCCAAGTCAAACAAAAGCCTTGTCCAACATGAAATGAGTCTCAAATAGTCCAAACTGTTCATAATCACATGATGAGAACGATTATGACGATAAAGAACTTAAATACGATTGAAGCCTTTCTTCAAGGCAACCAGCCTGTGGCCCTTTCTGTTTTGGGAAATAAGACAGAACGCTACAACTTTATACGCAAAACGCTGGTCAAAATCAGCTATATGACCCGGACGAAAAAAGACAAGGGCATCGTCATTCGATACCTATTGAAAATGACCGGGTACTCACGCCAGCAACTGGCACGCCTTATGATCATGCCGTTAAGAAGCTCTGTGAGTGCGCACATCAGGTGTTTAATGATCAAGCCTATGTGAATCCATCAGAAATCTCTGTTTCTCACCTCTATAACCTCAGAAGTTCCGACCCTTACAAACGGCAGCGTCGAACCTTCACAAAAACGCAATCACGGCAGGTGTCTATTGGCGAAAGAAGAAAGCCTCAGGCTAACGGAAAACCCGGTTACATGCGCATTGATACAGTTCATCAGGGTGATCAGGACAGGGTAAAGAGCGTATATCATATCAATGCGGTTGATGAAGTGACACAGTTTGAAATCGTCTGCTCGGTGGAAAAAATCAGTGAACAATATTTGCTACCTGCGCTCGAAGAGATGCTGAAATCACCTTTGCGATTCTGGATGAACGCGCCATGAAAATAAGCGATAATGAAGCTGCAGATCGCCTACAACAAGCTAGGCAAAAGCTATTTTGCTTGATTTTCAAGCAAGATAAAACCGGTTGAACGATTTGAGCTGTTTCAGACTCATTTGTTAATTGGAAAATACTGAAGCAAATTTGCGTTTGCAGGTAGATTCCGAATCAAGCAAGTTTATATTTGATAATCAAAGTCTATAATCAACGGCGCATGGTCAGAAAACCTTTCTTCTTTATAAATTGATGCACTTGAAATTTTATCCCCCAATGACTGGCTAACCACCTGATAATCCAACCGCCACCCAGTATTATTTACCCATGCCTGCCCTCTATTCGACCACCAGGTATATTGATGCTCGCGGGCATCAACCTGACGGAAGGCATCGACCATACCAAGGCCATCGTTGGCATATAGTTTGTCCATCCAGGCGCGCTCTTCTGGCAAAAATCCAGAGTTCTTTTGATTGGCGCGCCAGTTTTTTATATCGATTTTTTTATGCGCAATATTCCAGTCGCCACAAATCACTACATCCCTGCCCTTGCTTGCCAATTGCTTAATTACTGGCTCTAATTTCCCCATAGAGTCATACTTGAGCAACTGACGCTCTTCCTTGGACGAACCTGAGGGCATATAAACAGAAATAACAGTCAGATTCCCAATTTCCAGCTGCAACCAGCGGCCTTCATTATCAAACCAGTCTATACCAACTCCATATTGCACCTCATCTGGTGTATGCGGGGTATAAATGGCAGTGCCACTGTAACCCTTCTTTTCAGCATCAAAGAAATATACATTTTGACCTTCAGGGTGAAATATTTTATCGCCAAGTTGGTGTTCCTGAGCCTTGGTTTCCTGAATACAGACAAAGTCGGCCTGTTGCAGCGCTAACCAGTCAAAAAAACCTTTTCGGGCAGCGGCGCGAATACCATTGGTGTTGACGGAAATAATGCGCATTATTTACTAGCCTCAAGTATATATTTATCCACCTGTTGCTCAACCAGCGTTAGTGGCAAGCCACCATTGGTTAGAACCGCGTCATGGAAAGCGCGAATATCAAACTTTTTGCCCAGCTCTTGCCTAGCCTGTTGGCGTAATTCAAGGATTTTTAACATCCCGACTTTATACGCCAAGGCCTGACCTGGCATTACCAAATAGCGTTCAATTTCAGCAACCACCTCAATTTTCGGCATTCCGGTTTTTTCTAACATATACCTGATTGCCCGTTCTCGCGACCAGCGTTTTTTGTGCAAACCTGTATCTACCACCAGGCGCACTGCTCGGAACATCTCCGCTTGTAAACGACCGAGGTTATTTAAGGGGTCTTCCAACATGCCCATTTCGAAGGCTAATTGCTCCGAATACAGAGCCCAGCCTTCTGAGAATGCTGTGAAGGGCAAGAAATTTCTAAACATCGGTACGCCCTCTATTTCCAGGGCGATGGCCAATTGCAGGTGATGTCCGGGTATGGCTTCGTGATAAGCCAAGGTTGGCATTCCCCATCGAGTGATACCAGTTACATCACGCAAGTTGGCGTAGAAGATTCCCGGCTGGGAACCATCCATTGTTGGTGGGGTGTAATACGCACCTGGGGCGGTATCTTGTTTGAACTCAGGGATTCGCTCTACTTTCACCGGCGCCTTGGGCAAAGTAGCAAACCAATCAGGTAACTTAACTGTGATCTCATCAATCAACTGTTGGTAATCTTGTAGAATCTGCGTGGCTGAAGCCTCACCAGCTGGATACAAATACTGCATATTTTTAGATAACACTTGCACCCGCTCGCCAATACTTCCATCACACAAGTTTTGCGCGCATAGTATGCGCTCCATTTGTGCTTCAATTCGTTTAACTTCAGCCTTGCCAATTTTATGGATCTGATCTGCAGACATATTAGTGGTGGTGTTAGTACGCACTTGTAACGCATAAAATTCATCACCATCTGGTAGCGACCAGACACCGTGATTTGTTGTGGCCCTTGGTTTAAGTGCCTGGAAATATTTAATTAACTGGCGATAAGCAGGAACTACGCTGATGCGAATTGCGTTGTCTGCTCTTAGCAATAAAGATTTGCGCACATCCGCATCCAGCTCAGTTAGCTTGGCTAGTTTTTCGTTAAACCCCGTGTGTAGAATATTCTTATCTAGAGGTTGATCGATAAAATTACGCATCTCTTTGAGCACTTTCTGCACCACAAATTTTGGTGGAATAATGCCCTTCTCTTCTCTCAGTTTCAGCCCCTTTAAAACCCCTGCAAATTTTTCATCAAACTGGTTTAGTCTGGCGATATAATCCTCTGCCTCACGCTGAGATGTGACCTGGTGCTGGGTTGCCATAAAAGTTGGTAAATTACTTTGCACACCAAACATCTGGTTAACCGGGTAATTGTGGTACATATATGGTTCACTAGCCACTATACTTCCCAAAAACCAACTTAAAACATCGTAAGAAAGCCGCTCATCTGCTGACATTTTATCGGTGCTATAAGATTGTAACTGCGCCAGATTGCGCCTGGTGATTGCGGCATCTTCCACAGCTCTGGCAGGACTGGAATCTGATAGCTTATCGTTTTTATAGTGCAGACCCAGAGGCTCTAACAACCTCATACTGGAAAGCATTTCCGGGTTTCTGAACATGAATTCTATAAAGACCTTGTTATAAAACAATCCCAAACTCAGTGGCTTGAAATAAATGGTATGCACAAGCAACGCACTTAATAACAAGACCACCGCAGCAAAACCCAAACCCAGCCACTTAAATAGTTTTTTAATCATCTTATTGCCCGCGCTTGGCCCATGAATCCCTGAGGCTAACGGTGCGATTTAACACCGGCTTGTCGGCAGTGGAATCTTTTGAGTCAAAACAAAAATACCCGACCCGTTCAAACTGGAAGTTCTCGCCCCCAGCAAATACTGATGGTTCGACAATCGCTTGAGCCTTGCTCAGACAATCGGGATTAATGAACTCCTGAAAATCTCGTTGCTTATCTGCCAGCGGATTTTCCACATTAAATAAACGATCGTAAAGGCGCACTTCTGCGGCAACTCCATGCTCGGCTGAAACCCAGTGAATAGTGCCCTTTACCCGCCGATTTGACTCCGGCATACCGCTGCGGGTTTGCGGGTCAAGCTCACATCGTATCTCTACTATTTCGCCATTTTCATCTTTCATCAGTTCAACAAACTTGATAATAAAAGCATTACGCAACCGTACTTCGCCGCCAGGCTTGAGACGGAAATACTTGCGCACCGGCTCTTCCATAAAGTCGCCGCGTTCAATATAAATTTCCCGGGTAATTGGCACCTTGCGCTTGCCCATTGATTCATCCTGGGGATGGCGCGCCGCTTCCAACCATTCGGTCTCACCTTCAGGGAAATTCAACAACACAATTTTCAGCGGGTCCAAAACCCCCATAGCCCGTGGAGCTGTTTGATTGAGCTCATTGCGAACTTCATTTTCCAACACCCCTAAAGGAATGATCGATTCTGATTTTGTAACGCCAATTAGTTCCGCAAAATTGCGAATTGCCTGGGGTGGATAACCACGCCTACGCATGGCCGCTAGTGTCGGCATACGCGGGTCATCCCAGCCATCTACCAGGCCTTCATCCACTAGCAATTTCAGGCGCCGCTTACTCATTACCGTGTAGTCAAGGTTTAGGCGAGCAAATTCAATTTGCTGTGGGTGGGCAGCAATTGAAATATTGTCCAATACCCAGTCATATAGCGGGCGATGATCTTCAAACTCCAAGGTGCATAATGAATGGGTAATACCCTCAATTGCATCCGAGATGCAGTGAGCAAAATCGTACATGGGATAAATATGCCAGGCATCACCAGTGCGCTGATGTGGAATGTTACGGATGCGATAAATCGCTGGATCACGCATTTTGATATTCGGGGAAGCCATATCAATTTTTGCCCGTAGCACATAAGCACCATCTGGGAATTCCCCCGTACGCATCCGTGCAAACAGGTCCAGTGACTCTTCCTGTGGGCGCTCACGCCAAGGGCTTGGGCGACCAGCCTCCGTCAAGGTTCCCCGATATTCACGCATTTCATCAGCAGATAATTCTTCTACATAGGCTTTGCCAGCCGTAATCAACTCAACTGCATAGTCATAGAATCTCTCAAAGTAGTCAGATGCGTGACAAAGCTCGTCCCATTGATAACCTAACCAGCGAATATCGGCCTCTATTGCCCGGGCGTACACTTCTTCCTCTTTAGCGGGATTGGTATCATCAAAACGCAAATTTGTCAGGCCGGAAAACTCCCTAGCCAGCTCGAAGTTCAAGCAAATGGCCTTGGCGTGCCCTATATGCAAGTAGCCATTTGGCTCTGGCGGAAACCGGGTTTTTATACTTTGATGTTTACCCGAACTCAAGTCAGCAATCACAATATTACGAATAAAGTGACTTACTTTGGTTTTCTCATCGGTGCTGGAATCTGTGCTCATGCTGTTCTACTCGGTGATTAATTTCAGGCTAAATTTGGCTTTTGACTGTATTAGGTGTAAATTCTATCGCATCACTCGCATCTGTGGTGCGAAAAAACAAGATAAAATCAAATAAAACCTTACCACTATTGGGAAAATACATGTCATATAGTAATCTGAGCCTTAGCGCCAAAATTTTTATCGCCATGATAACCGGACTTATATTGGGACTAACCCTCCAATATGGCCTTGGTAGCCCCGAGTGGGGGGAAACTTGGCTTACTGGCGGAATATTTTTCGTTATCGGTAAGATATTTATCAACCTGCTCAAAATGCTGGTTGTACCACTGGTGTTCGTGTCGCTGGTTACCGGGACTTCTGCACTTTCAGACCCTGCCAGCCTTGGTCGTATTGGCTTTAAAACCCTGGGGTTATATTTACTAACCACTGGAATCGCGGTCACTATGGCTTTATTCGCCGCGGTAATTTTCAAACCTGGCTTAGGGGCAGAGCCCGCGGCGGCGATGCTTAAAGACTTGCCGGCAAATAAAAGTTTTGCTCAAGTGCTGATAGAAATCGTTCCCACCAACCCAATTAGTGCTATGGCAGAAGGCCAGATGCTGCCAATTATATTATTTGCGGTTTTGCTTGGCGTTGCAATCACATACAGCGGCAAAGCTGGTGAGCGCATGAGTGGATTTTTTAAAGACCTAAATGCAGTTATCATGATGCTAGTAACTTTTGTTATGAAAACCGCCCCACTTGGAGTGTTTGCCTTGATCTTCACGCTGGGAGCTACCCTTGATTTGGCCGAGTTCTCCAAGGTCGCCAAATATATTGTTCTAGTACTGGCAGTGCTATTGGTTCACGGACTGGTTGTCTACCCCTCTATTCTGGTTCTGCTTAGCGGTTTAAACCCGATCACTTTCCTGAAGAAAATGCGCCCGGCAATGATGTTCGCATTCTCTACCGCATCTTCCAATGCCACCATCCCAGTCACCATGGAAACTATAGCAAATCGCGTTGGCGTTAACAACAAAGTGGCCTCGTTTACTATCCCCATGGGAGCTACTATCAATATGGATGGCACCGCCATCATGCAGGGTATAGCTACCGGCTTTATTGCCCAGTTCTACGGTATAGATTTAACCATCTCTCAATACCTGATGATTGTGGTTATGATCATAATGGCTTCAATCGGCACTGCTGGTGTGCCGAGTGTCGGCCTGGTAATTCTGGCTGGTGTATTGGCTAATGTCGGCCTACCAGTGGAAGGAATCGCTCTGATTCTAGGAGTTGACCGCCTACTGGATATGACCCGTACCGCTGTTAATATTACCGGCGATGCTACAGTCACAACTATAGTTGCCAAGTCCGAGAATGAACTTGATCTTGAGGTGTTCAATAACCCGCTGGCAGGGCAAGAAACCAAGTAAGCTTGTAAGTTGGGGTGAAGAATAAGCCCCAATAATAATACGAAGCAAATGCGTGCGCTGTGCAGGTGAGCTGGAACTAGCGCAGATTAACCCTTGTCGGCTTTAAGCCGGTATCTCCTGAAGGATGGTGTAACCCTTAACGAGATCCCGGCTCGGGGGCCGGGACGACGATATATTTTGGCTCAAAAAAAAGGGGGGGCGACGATGTTTTTAAATTCAGATGGCGGCGCTTTATTTAGGTGCTGGAAAAAGTAATTACCCGGTTGTTAGGATTATGCCTTTGTCAATTTTTAGTTAGCTTTGGCACTCAACAAACTTATTATTTCATCCCTCTGGGTCAAGGCTAAAATCAGTAAAACATCACCAGGCTTGGCCCATTTTAGTGCTTTTTCGACACCCTGCGGCGGCGAGTCTGCGAGCATTATTTTCTCCTTTTCCAAACCCATATCTATAGCCGTTTGTTGAATAAGCTGTGGTACTTCATGTAATTCACGACCCCTTAAATACGCCTTTATCTCACACACAACTAATGCATCCGGCTTGGCTTTCATAGAAGATTTCACCAAACTTTCAATTGATGCATCCGTTCTGTCACCGGCTTGCGATAAGAGAATCAGGCGTCTTTTCGCCGGCATATTGCTTATGGTTTCTACCATAGAGTTCAAACCATGCTCATTATGGGCAAAATCAACAATTGCCGTTATGCCATTAAACTCAAAAACATTACCCCGGCCCGGGTTGTTTTCCGGGGTGTTTTTGAAACTACTTAAACCCTGACGAATGGAGGTAATATCAATTTCCATTGCAAAACACAGCGCGATCACGCCCATTGCATTATGGGTGTTATGTTTTGCCGCAGCAGATAAAGTAATCGGGATATCATTGACTGCAATCACCGCTGTTTTTTGCCCGTCGCAGTGATAATAAATATTGCCTGCTTGCACATAACAAGCCGTGCCGCCGGCTTGAATATGCGCCTGTATAAGCGGGTTATCAACAGACCATGAAAACCAGACGATATGATTATTCAATGAATCAGCAAATGCAACACAAGCACGGTCATCGGCATTGAGTATAAGGTCCTGCTCAAGAGTAATCGCCTGGCGGAGAATAAACTTGGTTTCGACCATATCACTGAGCGTATTAATTCCATACTCACCTAAATGATCCTCAGCCACATTGGTAATTACCACAGCCGTTGCATTGTTGACACCAATACCGCGGCGCAACATACCACCACGGGCCACCTCTAAAAATGCAATTTCGGTATCCGGGTGGCGCAGTAATGTGCGGGCGCCGCCGGGGCCTGAATAATCGCCGGTGTCTAAGATTTGATCGCCAACACGAATATAGTCAGTTGAGGTAATGCCGGCACTTTTGCCTGCCGCTTTAGCAACCGCACTGGCCAGCCTGACAGTTGTTGATTTTCCGTTAGTGCCGGTTACCAATGCCACCGGAATGCAATTAATGGCTTTCCAGTAGACCGTATCAACGGCAGGAATTTTATCTATCGGGTAAACCAAGCAGCTTGCGCCATAGCCCACAGAGGCTTCATTATCGTCGCTAAGAAAGCATACATTATGATCAAGGGCTGCCTGCTGCAGTGCCAGCAAAGACGGGTTGCTTTCTTCATCAATCGCTTGCTGCAATTTACTGATTAATGCTTCGCTAACACCACCCGATGATACTTCCTGTATTTCAGCAACTGTTAGTTCCCAGGCAGCTTCGGTTATTTCAGTAGCTGCATACAGGGCATCAATTGGCGCTGTAATTACAAGACTGATACCACCGGAATACACACGCGATGTAATTTGTTCAGAATTCCAGCCTAGAGCATCGAGTATTCCTCTACTTAGCCTCGTCCATTTTCCTACCACTACCGCGGCATCAATGTTACCTATTGAAACATCAATTATTGCTCCGGCATCAGCCCAGAACAGGTTAGGACCGGTAAGCCGTCTGGAGTCCTCAAGCTTGAGGACAATTTCAGTCATTCTCTTCTGCTCTTGCCAGGCGTACCCCGCGATCGTCTTTGATCAACTGCATGGATTCAATCATCTCCGAGTCGCCATCGGTAATCACATTTGAGACGCTGTTATCGCTACTGGCCTGGTTGGGTTTTTGCTTGTCTTTATTAAAACCAATAATTTGTTTCCAGCAACGGGCTATGTTGTCGCCAAAAATCAGCAACAAGTCACCCTCGGCTGCCATATTAAGAGCAGCATCAACCGCATCCGCTTCATCCGCAACGACTTGTGTCTGATCTGCAGTAACACCAGGGGCTATTAGCTGTTCCTGTAACATCAGGGCGACTTCCCGGTCCTGGCGGCCACGGCGGTTATCATCTGCTTTTAAGATATAGGCATCAAAATGTCCCGCAGCTTCGTTAGCCATATTCCGAATGTCTTCATCGCGCCGATCGCCGGGTGCTGCCAGCACACAAATTTTGCGACCACTGATTTCAAAACGGTCAATGGTTTGGGAGACCACTTTAATAGCCGCTGGATTGTGACCATAATCGAGAATCACTTTAAACGGATGTTCATCATACTGATTCATCCGTCCGGGGGCCTGAAAGAAGGTGGAATCAAAAGTTCTCAGGCCATGCCGGATTTGATCTAACTCTATGTCCATGGAATAACTTAAAGCGGCGGCAAACATGGCGTTTTGCACATTATGCTCAGCCTTGCCCTCAATGGTTGCGGGAATCAAGTGCGTCCATAGCAGTGGTGTGTGGCTACCATTGTCGTAAATGGTAATCATGTCTCCATTAATGCCCTGCTCCAGCACGAATGCCATGCCACCCTGTTTAATATGCTCTTTGACCAACGCATGCTTGGGGTTCATAGTCACATAGCAGACTTTTTTAGCCTGAGTATAATCCGCCATTTTTAAACACAGTTGATCATCGGCATTCAAGATAGCAACATCTTCCGCCACCTCTACTACCACTCTTTTGATTTCCGCTAATTGCTCTAAAGTATCGACCCCACCAAGACCGAGGTGGTCAGATGAAATATTCAAACAGGCAGACACATTGGTGTAACTGTAGCCCAGGCCAGCACGCACAATACCGCCACGGGCGGTTTCCATTACTGCCACATCAACCGTTGGATCCCGGAGTACAATTCTGGCAGCCATGGGGCCGGTCATATCACCTTTTACACTGAGATGACCATCAATATAAACACCATCAGTGGAAGTCGCACCTACAGTGTGTCCCGCTGTCTTGAGAACATGCGATAACATCCTTGAAGTGGTAGTTTTACCATTAGTACCGGTAATCGCAGCAATCGGGATACGGCTGGGCGTATTGGACGGGAACAGCATATCCATTACCTTACCCGCAACATCTCTGGGCTCGCCTTTTGATGGGGCAACATGCATTCTAAATCCAGGCGCAGCATTAACTTCAACAATGGCGCCGCCCACATCTTTATAAGACTGGCTGATGTCTTCTGTGAGGAAATCCACGCCACCTACATCAAGGCCAACTGCCATCACTGCGCGCACTGCCATCGCCCGGTTATCCGGATGGACTTCATCGGTTAAATCGATGGCTGTGCCACCGGTAGAAAGATTGGCAGTGGATCGCAGGTAGAACAACTCATCTTTTTTGATCACTGTATCTGCGCTGAATCCGGCCTGCTCGATTAACAATTCAGCCTGGCGATCCAGTTCCAGTTTGGTTAAAACTTTTTCATGGCCGACACCGCGACGGGGGTCTTCATTGACAATATCCATCAACTCAGCAATTGTGTGTTTACCATCGCCTATCACATGGCCTGGAACCCGTTTGGCAACAGGCTAAACAGTAGCTGGCGGGCAATACGCGCCGACTCAAGCCCTACATCGCGCTGTTTATATTCAAAAACCATGGTGTAACAACCCGACTGCCCCTCAATAGACCGGGTTTTGCCGAAGCTTACATCTGAACCTGCCATATTTTGCAATTCGAGCACGGCATGCTCAAGAATATGCCCCATCCAGGTGCCGCCATCTTCTTTCAAGCGCCTAACAAAGCCGCCGGCAACACCATAAGAACAACCATGCTCATCAAGGCCGGGGAGGGCCTCAAGCAAGCCATCAACAAATTCAGTGCCGATTTTTCCTGAAGGCCATTGCTCCAATACACCGAGAGGCTTCGGCAGGGATTTGTAGAACTGAGTGCACTCGAGGATATAACACTGGTATGGGTTAATTCCCCAGAAGCAAGTATGTCTCCCCCATAGCGGTGGTAAACTGGTATATGTTTATCCGTTGGGGTAATTTTAGTGTTTAAAATACCATTGCAAGAACCCACCTTAAAAAAATATCTCTCCCCTGCAATATGGCTGTTTGCGGCGTTGTCGCTGGTGGCTGTTGTGGTGTTGCTTATACATCGTTCTACTACTGCAAATATAAATACCAGCCAGCAAGTTAGTCATAAAGTTGACTGGGGCGATGTTAGCCAAATAGTGCATGCCTACGGCAAGCTGGTTTCCAGCCAGAATAGTGTTGTTCTAGCCAGCATAGACGGGGTAATAAAACAGATTCAGACCCTTCCTGGGGCTTATGTTGAATTGGGCGATTCGATTTTACAGTTGGACAACCCTAAATTATTACAACGCCTGGAAGAACTCAAACTGGAGAAACTTGAAGCTGATGCAAACCTAAGCAATGCCGAGGCGCAGCTTCGCCGGGATATTTTAAAGGCCGAAGTTGCAAAAGATGAGGCCGCACTGGATCTCGAACTAGCTACAAAAACTCTGGCAATGCGCAAGGAGTTATATGACCAAAAGATTATCTCACGCCTGGAGTATTTGCAATCTGACAGTAACTTTAGCAAGGCAAAGCTGCGATCCCAACAAGCACGCCGTGGTCTGCAGGAATTTGAACAGTCTGGTGATTCTCAGCTGCGTGCTTTTAAGCTGCGAGTTTCCGGGGCGCAAACCAGGGTTGTTAACATCCAAAAAAATATATCCGATCTTACAGTCAGAGCAGATACAGAAGGGGTGATAACCTCACTGGAAGACCCAATAGAGGTAGGCGCTTTAGTTAATATTGGTCAAATTATAGCCCGACTTGCAAACCCAAACTCACTGGTAGCAGAAGTTTATGTCTCAGCTAATGATGCAGGTAGAATTGTGCTGGGTCAGTTAACCAGGATAACTATTGCCGGTGAAACTATTGATGGCGAATTGACCAGCATAGACCCGACCGTAACCGATGGTCAGGTCAGAACGGAAATCAAGCTGCTGGATGCATTGCCTGCTGGTGTACGCGAGAATATGGATGTGACTGCTACCATCCAATTGCAGCAAGTAGAGGGGGTAGTCCGTATTCCCAAATTCAGGCAGGGGTTGAAAGCCCACTCAAGCCTCGAAATTCTTGTTGAAACTAAAGATGGTGATGAAAACCGGATAGTAGAAATGGGTCTGGTGGGGAATGATTATGTCGAGATACTCAATGGCCTCTCTCCAGGAGAGCGTTTTTATTTTATTCCTGCAAACTAAGGTATTCTGAAATTTAATATGTCGCACTTAATAACAGCCGAGTCAATAAGTAAAGTATTTCAAAGTGGTGCTATCGAGACCAAGGCATTGGATAACATTTCATTCAATCTGAATAATGGTGAATCTCTGGCCATAACTGGTGCCTCGGGAAGCGGAAAATCAACACTTTTATCCATTATCGGACTGTTGGACTCACCAACTTCCGGAGCCTTGTATTTACAAGGCCAATTAGTTAGTGGTTTAAGTAACTACCAAAAGCGCATACTAAGGAACCGTGAAATTGGCTGGATCTTCCAAAACTTTAATTTAATCGGCCACCTGGATGTGTTGGAAAATATTACTCTGCCGCTTCGTTATGATCCTAGGGTCAGTTGGCGAGATTATGAAAACATTGGAAAACAAGCATTAACTTCCGTTGGCCTGGCTGACAAAGCTACTGCCTTGCCGCAGCAATTATCAGGCGGCCAGCAGCAGCGGGTGGCAATTGCCAGAGCACTGGTCAATAAACCCAGCTTGATTCTTGCCGACGAGCCAACTGGTAATTTGGACTCCAAGACCAGCACAAATATTATCGACCTACTGTTCACCGTTGTAGCACAAGGAGCAACCTTGCTATTGGTGACCCATGAGCCAGATTTAGCCCTAAGGTGCGATAGTGAAATAATTCTTAACGACGGACTTGTTAGTGATGCTAAGCCACCCATTACTGTTTGAGCTAGCCACAGAGTGGCGCACCTGGAAGGGGCAGTGGTTTAAATATTTGATCCTCCTATTCGGCTTCTCTTTATTGGCCGTATTGCTTGCAATGGGTTTAAGAATTGGCGAGTTACTGTTTATTGACCCACCAGCATGGGTTAATAGTGATAAACACAAAAACCTCTACACGCTAAGCCGGTATCACCAGAAGGTGGGTATGCATGGGGTAAGCTTAAATACAATTGAAGGACTCAAGGGAATCCCTGGAATTGAGAGCATCGCTTATATTGCCTTTCGTAGCCGCAGCATTAAGCACCAGGGAACTTTATTTGATAGCACCGAAATTGCTTACTTTTCAGAAAGTTTCCGGAACCAGATAAGTCTGAAGTTTCCCACTAAAGAAGGGGTGGCAGAAAGCCAACTTGCTTGGGTTTCGACACGATTTTTCGAGCAAGAACTGAAAGGAAATCCGGCGGTCATTGGCTCTACCATACGCATCACAAGAAACCCGGTGCCGCTTATTATTGCAGGAGTTCTTCCGCCTGAATTGAACCGGCTAGGTAAGAACCAGCCCGATATCTGGGTTAACGATAAGAACCTTCGTTACCATACCCCGTTCGTTGCCCCTCCAGTTGGAAGTAACAATCCAGAAAAAGAAAAAATCCTCAATAAATTCTTGCGAAATGCACCTATCTACTATGTGATTTTTGCTTTAGAGAAAGCGATTGACCCAGCTGAAATTCAGCAAATAGTTGCGGCAAATTTTACTGTTGATTCAGCAATGACTTTTAGCATGCCAGGTTCGGAGCTAAGAGTACAACAAGGGGTAGTATTCGACCCAGAGACAAAGCAAGCCTTAAAAAATCAATGGTTGGCTTTGTTGGCTCTAATCTTGGCACTCAGCATTATATTAACCATCAACGCGTTAACCCTGTTCGGCGGCCATATTGTTATGCACTGGCGCAGCATTAAAACCAAAAGAATTTTGGGGGCCAGCCAAAAGAGTTTCTTGTTATCAGATCTCTGGAGCCTGGCATTACCACTTATATTTCTCACTTTATTTTCGTATGTGCTATTACTTTTGGGTGAGAAAACCATCAACTTCTCAGAGCTGTATAAAAGCTTTGCTGGCAACACCAGGTTTTCTGTCTCAGCCCCAATCTGGGCGGCATCCCTGTTACTAACCTTTGTGGTGCTATACCTTTCCAAAGCTATGCAGGTGCTAAACTTTTCTGAAGAAAAACTCTTTGACCGGGCATTTGGGAACAGCAAAACCCGATCACAACTATTGCTCGCGGATTTATTCCTGGTAATTCAACTGGCGGGTGGATTTCTTATTGCCAGTATTGCTGCATCTATGGCGCTGTCTGAATGGCAAAGTCAAAGTGCCGTCAGTATTGATCGCTCAGTAACTGAAGTAAAGATAAGCTATAACGGTGATGCAAAAATTCCGAACTCCCTTTATAGCGGCAGGTTTCCCGGACTATCTTCTATTCCAGTAGGGGCTTCAATCCCTGGATTCCAGGAGCCGCTCACCGCTTCGATTAAGCGTGCCGGTACAAAAACCAGTGTCTCAGTAAATGCAATATATGTAAGCGAGAACTACTTTGACTTACTTGCAGTAAATAAAGTTACCTGGTCTGGTAGCTGGCCAAATGGTGTGATTGTCAGCCGGAGTCTAGCCAGCGTGCTGGCAGAGAAAGAGGATTATTCTGATTTAGAAGCTGCTCCCGTGGCAGTTAAGATGTTGTTCGAGAAGACCTATCCGATAGTAGGTGTTATCGATGACATTCCTCATTTTGGGGTCTCACAACGCGGTGACCCTATGGTTTATCTACCGATATCAGCTGCCTTTCTGAATAATAATATGGCGCTTATTAGTAAACCTGAGCATGCAGAAGCACTTGCTGATGCGGCAAACTTGTGGGCGCAGAAAAATCTTTTAAACCCCAGAATCTCACCAATTGAGAGTTTGGATGAGATAATTCGACAAACAGATAGTCTGCGTCTAGGGTTTCTGGCAGCAACCCTAGCAGTCAGTTTGCTAATCAACATACTGATATTCATCAGTATAAGTTACCAAATCAAGTCTCGAATCAAAATGACAGAGCATGAATATGGGGTCCGGATGGTCTATGGATGCTCAGCATCTCACTTGATTCTAGTTGCCTGCCGGGATTGCTTTCTGGCCTTGCTAGTGGCTGTTCCTATAGCCACCGCCGGTTTATGGTGGCTGGATTCCAGATATGCGCAATTCCTTGATGTTCCATTACTTAGGGTAAGCGTACTTCCGCCTGTAGTGCTAATTACCGCTCTACTTATTTTACTTGCAGCTACAGTGCCAATAGCATCACTACTCAAGAAGTCATTGTTCGGTTTGATGCGGCATACATAGCTCTAACTGTGCCTGCACTGAGGCTCAACCATTGCCCTCAATCACGAAAACCCCCATAGAGTTAACTATGAGGGTTCTCGGGTAGGTTCCGTGTGAATGTTAAATAATGGGTTTTCTAGAAAACATCCTGAGGGACTTTAAACCTATCACCCAAGCTGTTCACAGTCGCTTTCCCTGTCTTAGAGGAATTTGTCTCAGAGGGAATAATGGGTAAGGGACCAAGTATATAATTACTAACCCCTAGATCTTCTACATTAAAGTCTTGATTCGGCCCAACAATACTAAGGCTGGTTTGGTTACCAAGAAAAACATCACCACCAGCAGATATTGTATCTTCCATTCTAGTGTTAGCAGTGATAGTCCAGTCGGTAACACCTCGGTCCCCGTCTATAATTATTGGTGCATAGTCTGGCGACATAAACTGGTTTGCTGAGATACTTCCGTTAGAAACATCAAATGCATGCACACTTACGGTATTTTGCAAATCAAACACATTGCCACTGACTACCCCGGTAATTTCAGACCTGGCGTCCCCATATTGTGCAAATACCACAGCCCAACCACTAGATAAAGTGTCCGTAGCTATTTCAAACAAATTCCTACTAACCAGGATATTATTTTTTGCGGGTACATTTACGCCACTAGAGATTATAAATACGCCAACAGACTCATTTCCATCTGTAACCGAGTTTGTGATGGTGTTTTTAAAGATCGTGGTGCTCTGGTTGGAGTTGCGCATAAGAACACCATACAGGTTATCTGTAAACTGATTAAAGCTCACATCAACTTGCGCTCCTCCGTGCATTGCAATCTGAGCACCAATGTTTACATTCTCTACCCCGCTTCGGTGCATTCTGAATGTTCCCAGCAGATTCGTATTACACGACCCCGGAAAGACCACACCTTCTGCTTGTACAACAATAGCAGCCCGTGGGCCATTTTCATAATCACTACTATTCAGGATATCTACGCGATCAACAACACCAAATATTACTTCGTTGCTACAGTTAGACGAACGCGCAAGACCACCGGTAAAATGAACTACGCTTCTAAGTTGCCGACCGTCTTGGCATGATTCGCCAGCAATTATTTGCAGCGTATTTAAGCTTGGCTTACCACCAGCAAATTTTAAGGCCGAACTGATTCTCTTCTGGCTAAGCTCTCCCTGACAATAGATTGAGAAATCTTTTACCAGTAAGCGCGTGCTAGATCTGGACCTCCCTTTCAGGGTACCATTAAAATTATAGGCAATGATTTCACTGATGTAATAATCCCCCTGACCAAGGCGTACCACCGGAACACCCATCTGGGTAGCTACATCCAGAGCACATTGCAGGTTTACGGTATCATCATCGTTTGTAGGGGCTACTTCAATTATTAGTTTCGAATCACTCATCGATACATAGGAATCATTGCAGCCAACGCTGGTACTTGCAGTTGCATTAAAACTTATGCTAAGAATGACTAGGCCAAATAGTTTTTGGTTGAAATTAAACATGACATTTTCTCCTTTATTTAATAGTCGAACCACCTGATAATATACCAAAATGATGATATAGATCGGACATTTGCACCAAAACTATTAGCCTGCAATTGAATGATAATCATTCGCCTGCGACTCTCAAGGCCAATTTAATACCGGTACATACACACAAATGAGGCCGGTCAGTCAATTTTGCTGGATAATGTTTGGGTGGTGTTAGAGCCCTATCTTGTTGGCCAATAGAATTCTATCTCGTCCTTTAGCCACAGAATTAAGCGCCAAGCAACTGCACAAATTATTAAACCAACCGAGCTACGGCGAAATTTCCTGCGGTGACCTAACGACAACACCACCTAACTTCAACTTGCTCACACTCTGCTCATTCAATAACTGGGTTTCAGCATTAAAGTCAGGTCCATGGATGATATAGTTATCGACCCCAAAATCACCAACTGCAAAATTTTGGCCTGGTCCTGTGATATTAGATTTCGTTCTCTCACCAAACACAATGTAGGGCGCTAGTGGCATGCTTGATATCACTCCTTCCACCGACCCCATGTTATTAGAGATAGTCCAGCCGCTGGCCATGCGCACATCACCATTAATGATGATTGACGGATAGGTAGCGCCCCATAAACCCCAAACCCTAATCCTATTCTCGGAAATATGCCCTTTAGAAATTTCATGACCCTGTATGCTGGTTGCATTCTCCATAAGGAATACATTATTACTTACTACCGCACTAATATTAGGCTTGGCACCATTATACAATGCAAACACCACAGCCCACCCTTTAGACTCTGACTCTAGATCAACAGAAAGCTCAAATTGGTTCTGCTTCACTACAACACTGTTTCCCGCAGATGCATCTGCAACATTGGATAACACAAATATACCTACCGCCTCATTTCCACCTGTAACCGTCGTAGAAATTTCATTACGGTAAATCATGGTGTTCTGCTTTGCGTTACGCACTACAACACCATATAAATTAGACTGGAACTGGTTGAAGCTAATGTCAACCTGTGCCTTACCATTCATTTCAGTGTATACACCAAACATCGTATTTTCTACTCGACTTTGGCGCATACTAAATGCTCCCAACAAGTCGGTGCTGCATGCTTCAGGAAACCACCCACTCTCCGATCGAACCATAACAGCTGTTCTAGGGTTAGTTTCAAGGATGCTTCCAGCTTGGATATCAACACGGTCTACGGCACCAAAAATCACATCACTTTCACCATTGTCCGCACTCGCAGAAGCACCAGTGAAGTGAACTATACTCCTGAGTTGTTGACCATCCTGACAAGACTCATTAGCAATAATTTGCATAGCATGAATCCGCGGCCGCCCTTTCACAAACTTTAGAGCGGCGCTAGTTCTGTTTTGATCGACCAAACCCTGGCAATCAATTGAAAAGTCTTTTACCAGCAGGCGGGTTGTAGATCTTGATCGACCTTGTAATGTGCCATTAAAATTTTCAACAATAATATTGCTAATATAGTAATCCGCTGGGCCGAACCGAACTATCGGAACGCCAAGTTGCACCGCGGTATCCAGCGCACACTGCAGGTTTTCTGTATCGTCATCATTGGTGGGAGCAATCTCAATTCTCAGTTTTGCATCACTAATAGATACATAGGAGTCGTTGCAACCGACACTGGTGCTGGCGGCTGTGTTAAGCGCCGTGAATAGAATTACCAGTCCAAATAGGCCTTTTCTGAATGCTGCGATTAACATAGAACCCTCCACCATATTTACTAAACTCGACCTTACATACTAAAGGATACGCGCTATGACTGTCTAGATTTACCGGCGTAGAAGAAGTTTCGCACCCGAACTCCGTCTTTCCGAGCGGCGAATGACCCCCTTCCTTCGTCTTTCCGGGGCGGCGAATAGCCGAACCCGGAATCCATGCGGAGGAACTGGATCCCGAATATTGCTACTCGCAATTCCGGGAGGACGGTTAGAGGATATTGCTACTCGCAATCGATGTGCAGGAAGCACGAATGCCGAGAGAGCACACGGCAGGTTTTTGCTCCTCGGCAATTGCTCGATCTCTGTTCCAGACTCGATTCCCGACAATTGCTCCTGCATTGTTCTACCTTCGCCCATCCATGGAATCGTCCTGCATTGCACTACTAAGTTACATCCATGTAACGATGCAAAACCTGCACTTCCACCATTCATGGTGGTCGGATGTGCGGAACGGCACGGGGTGACGAAAAGTGGTGATTACCTCGGAGATGTCAAAGTGAAGAGTTAAACCTCTAACTGATAAAATACTACTTCTTCATCACCTAGTGGGTCTTTATGAATATCCTTTTTAAGGTATTGCATGCCTAATTTGAGCATGATATTGATTGAGGCTGTGTTTTCTTCAAATGCCAAGGCAGTTAGCTTGTTAATCCCACCCTGTTCAATTAGTGCTCGCACAACTTGTGTCGCAGCCTCGGTCGCATAGCCATAGCCCCAGGAATTTCGGCTAAAGCGCCAGCCTATTTCAAGGTTCTGATAATCCGGGCTCTCATTGAAAAACCCCATAGGTCTGACTAAAATACTACCAATAAAGATATCACTTTCTTGCAACATCACCTTCCACAAACCCCAGCCTTTTTGTGAATTCGTATAGCTTTCCATACGCGGAATATATACTTCATTTATTTCTTTTCTGGTGGTCATTTTCCCACCATTGATATACCGCATTACTTCAATGTCCTGATCCAATTGAAACATTAGTTCAGCATCTTTTGCGCTCATTAACTCAAACCTGAGACGCTCTGTAGCACTGATATTCAACGATTTAATCTCTCTGCAATCAAACTATCAACCACGCCCGGTTCTGCCAGAGTCGAGGTATCACCTAGATTAGAGTAATCATTTGCCGCAATCTTGCGCAAAATTCTACGCATGATTTTTCCTGATCTGGTTTTTGGTAAGGCTGGGGTGAATTGAATTAAGTCCGGGGTGGCAATTGGGCCGATTTCTTTACGCACACATAGGCGCAACTCATTTTCTAATTCAAGCGTAGGCTTCAGCCCGGCTATGGTAGTTACATACACATAGATGCCTTGACCCTTTATAGCATGCGGGTAACCGACTACTGCTGCCTCAGACACAGCCGGGTGTGCGACAAATGCGCTTTCAATTTCGGCGGTGCCCATCCGGTGACCGGAGATATTTAATACATCATCAACCCGCCCGGTTATCCAGTAATAACCATCTTCATCACGGCGGCAGCCATCACCGGTGAAGTAATAACCCGGATAAGTTGAAAAGTAGGCTTCAACAAAGCGTTCATGATTACCATACAGGCCACGCATCTGGCCTGGCCAGCTATCGGTGATAATCAGGTTGCCCTCGGCTGCACCTTCCAAAAACTGACCCTCAGCATCAACCAATGCGGGCTGGATACCAAAAAATGGTCTGCTTGCTGAACCGGGTTTGAGCGCGGTAGCCCCCGGCAAGGGGGTAATCATTATTCCACCAGTTTCAGTTTGCCACCAGGTATCAACAATCGGACAGCGTTGCTCACCAACCACTCGGTAATACCATTCCCAAGCCTCCGGATTGATTGGCTCCCCTACTGTTCCCAATAAGCGCAGAGAAGACCTTGATGTAGCCTTAACCGGCTCATCACCTTCACGCATCAAAGCCCGAATTGCGGTTGGCGCGGTATAACAAATATTCACTTGGTGCTTATCTATTACCTGCCAAAAGCGGCTGTAATCAGGGTAATTAGGCACACCCTCAAACATTAGCGTAGTCGCACCATTTGCTAGTGGTCCATAAACAATATAGCTGTGGCCAGTTACCCAGCCTACATCAGCGGTACACCAGTAAATATCACCAGGCTGGTAATCAAATACATACTCATGGGTGATTGAGGCGTAAACCAGATAGCCGCCGGTGGTATGCAACACGCCTTTTGGGGTTCCGGTAGAGCCGGAGGTGTACAGAATAAATAGCGGATCCTCGGCATTCATTTCCGTAGCCGGGCAATCTTCTGGAACCTGGGGTTCTTCTTCGTGCAACCAAATATCCCTACCTGCAAACCAAGCCACCTCGGTAGCGGTGTTGCGAACCACCAAAACTGTATCCAGTAATTCTGCTACCCCCTCAATTTCAGCCGCTGCATCAACATTGGCCTTCAAAGGAATAGTCTTGCCGCCCCGGCGGCCTTCATCTGCCGTAATTACTAGTTTAGATTGGCAATCAATAATTCTCCCAGCCAGGGCTTCGGGTGAAAACCCGCCAAAAACCACTGAGTGAACCGCGCCGATACGGGCACATGCCAGCATCGCAATGGCAGCCTCTGGAATCATCGGCATATATAGAGTAACCCGATCACCTTTGCCAACGCCTCTGGACTTCAACACATTAGCAAACTTACAAACCCTTGCGTGTAACTGCCGGTAGGTAATTTTCTGGTCAACCGCCGGGTCATCGCCTTCCCATATTATTGCAACCTCATCACCTTTGTCTTCTAGGTGCCTGTCCACGCAATTAACACACGCATTTAAGCTGCCGTCTTCATACCAGCGAATATGTAGGTCAGCTTGATTGTATGAAACATCTTTTACTTTAGTAAACGGTTTAATCCAATCAATTCGCTCGGCAGCTGTAGCCCAGAAGCCCTCATTATCGTCAATCGACTGACGATACATAGATTCGTAGCTATCGCTATTTATCTTGGCATCAGCCTGCCATTGGGCGGGTACCGGGTAGACTTTTCCCATGCTCATATTCCTGACTAGTTGATATTTTAGAGTTAGTATAACGCTTGGTTAATTAGTTATCATTCCGAGATGACGGTTATAGGATATTGCTATCGCCACAAAAAAAGCCACCCGAGGGTGACTTTTTTGATTTGGCTGGGGGAGAGGGACTTGAACCCCCGCTGACGGAGTCAGAGTCCGTAGTACTACCACTATACGATCCCCCAAGTATCTTTGCGCGGAAGACAGGCTCCCTAAAGCAATTAACGCTTGGAGTACTGAGTCGCTTTACGCGCCTTGTGCAAACCAACTTTCTTACGCTCAACTTCACGCGCGTCACGGGTTACATAGCCCGCTTTACGCAGATCAGGACGCAAGCTTTCGTCATATTCCATTAATGCTCGGGTAATACCTAAGCGGATCGCGCCTGCTTGCCCGGTCATGCCGCCACCTTTAACAGTAGCATTGATATCAAATTTACCAGTCATTTCCAATAGCTCAAGCGGCTGACGCACTACCATGCGTGAGGTCTCGCGCCCGAAGAAATCTTCTAAAGCCTGTTTGTTGACGGTAATTTTACCTTCGCCCTTGCGCATAAAAACGCGTGCGGTTGAAGATTTGCGACGGCCAGTGCCGTAAAATTGTTCAGTAGCCATGGCGATTAAATTTCCAAAGTCTGTGGTTGCTGGGCAGTATGCGGGTGCTCGGTACCAGCATATACTTTCAATTTGCTGTACATAGTGCGTCCCAGTGAATTCTTGGGCAGCATTCCTTTAACTGCTTTTTCGATAACCCGCTCCGGGTGCTCTGCCAACAGTTTTTCAAGGTTAGTAGTCTTAAGATTACCGATATAACCGGTATGATGCTGGTACAACTTATCTTTCATCTTGTTACCAGTTACCCCGATTTTCTCAGCATTGATAACCACGATATAATCGCCGGTATCTACATGCGGAGTGTATTCAGCTTTATGTTTTCCGCGCAGACGGTGAGCAATTTGAGTTGCCAGTCTGCCCAAAATCTTGTTTTCTGCGTCCACAATGAACCAATCTCGTTGAACTTCATGTGGCTTTGCGCTAATGGTCTTCATAGCTATGACCTAATATTTTCAGTTAAAATTCAGTGTAAATCACCCGCACACACGAATGCTGCGGTAAAGAGCGAGAATTTTACAGGTTTAGAGCGGTCTGTGCAATATATTTGTGAACTTATTATCTCGGCGGCGGGCAGGTAAATACACCCAAAATCAGCCGTGCGGTTTACGCCGACTAAATTTGCTTGTTATGCGGTTTGAGTAGTCCACATTGGGATCCAGCCACAAGAGCCATCACTTTTTTCAACCCAACCCCAACCGTTCAGCTTATAGCGCAGAGTTAATTTATCTCCTACACAGGTATCTAGCTCTTTGGCCGTATAATCTTGCTTTGCTACTGCCTGATCGGCCTTTTCTTTAAAGCGGAGATATTGCAGTGGAGCCCAGCCTTGGTTCCCGTTGTTATCCGTAACCCATATCCAGCCTTCATACTCTGTGTTTTTCTTACCAGTGATTAGACACTCACCATGTGTAAACCTAACTGGGCTGGGGTAATTTGACTTGTGCTCTTTTACAGCTATAAGTTTCATTTAGGCTCTCGATAGCTCTGAATTAAGTGGAAGACTCTGACTATATAAGAATACTTCCGCGTTTGCGCTCTTAATCCAGCCTTAACCGCTCGACACAAACCCCATCGCGCAGATGAGAGCTAATGATTTCATCCAAATCGCTCTCATCTACATAGTTGTACCAAACTGCATCCGGGTAGACCACACAAACCGGCCCCTGCTCGCAGCGATCCAGGCATTTAGAACCGTTTATTCTGACCTTTCCAGGCCCGGTAATGGCAAGTTTCTTGGCTTGACTCTTGGCATAAGCCAACAGCTCGGGGGAGCCGCAATTGGCGCACGAGGGCCTTTCGGCACCAGCTTCGCGCTGGTTAATGCAAATAAACAAATGGCGTTGGTAGTAGCTCATAAGGGATTATCCAGATAGCAGTAGCCAGGGAGCCTCTGACCCGGAATAATGCCGGCTCAAAGCCTCAGAAATTATTTTTCTAACCCATATCAGTGGTATTTCACCAAACATCAATAAAGCACCTATAATAAAAACCAATGATCCAGAGTAAGAGTCACTATGTAACCACCCCCGATATTTTTTGCAAATGCTCAACAAAAAGGCTCATAGATGATATATATCATACCTTCAACGCATCATATAAGTAAAAATGATCACCTCAGCAGTACAGGAAGATTGGATGTCACCTTTTCCCCACATTTCAGCTACTCTGAATAGCGAGAGTCAAAGCACAGATACAGTAGAGGCCACTAATAGCATGGCTCCCACTCACAACAAGGACCTGACTGCCTTCTTCGCGATTGGCATGACTATAAACATTATAATTGTGGTGACATTTATTATCTGGGGCTTCAAACAATGGAATAGAAAATGAAGCAACAACCAGGCAAAAAAAACTTACCAGTGGGTACAATCTTTATATTCAGCCTCTGGGTGCTGGTTGGTGTAATGGCATATTCTTACTGGAATTCACGCGCAGCAGTGGCCACTCCACCAGCAGAGCTAATGGGAGTACTACGCCCCGAGCCAAAAACACTCGAAAATTTTAGCTTGACCAATCAAGACGGAAGAATTTTCAACCAGACTGACCTTAGCGGTCTCTGGACTTTTTTGTTTTTTGGCTTTACCTCATGCCCAGATGTCTGCCCAACAACATTATCGATCCTCAAT
This sequence comes from Gammaproteobacteria bacterium, assembly GCA_024275935.1. Lineage (GTDB taxonomy): Bacteria > Pseudomonadota > Gammaproteobacteria > Xanthomonadales > SZUA-36 > SZUA-51. The sequence goes on from JAJRYF010000064.1 coordinate 29,555, forward strand.
ATAGTAGATCAGCAACTCAAATCCGATTCGCCAGAGACCGCTGACACTCAGGTTGTATTAATCTCAGTCGATCCAAACAGGGATACTCCAGAAAAACTTGCTAAATACATATCTTTTTTTAATCAGGATTTTATCGCCGCTACTGGCTCAAAAGCAGAAATTGACCAGTTCACTAAAATGACTAGCGCCGGCTATATGTTTGAAGATGAAACCTCACCAGGGGTATATCAGGTTAACCACACCAGCGCCATTTTTCTGATCGACCCTCAAGCCAGGCTAGTGGCCTCGTTTTCACAACCACATAGGCCCGATACCATTGTCGAGCAGTTCCGACAAATTCGTAAATACTTTGAGTAAATCCGGGCGTAACGCACCAAAAGTTTAAAGCAGTACACAATGGTGCGTTCGCTAGCTTAACGAGCCCTAGCAATTGTCCAACCACACCAAATAAAAGCAGAATTTAATCTTTGGCCTGATTAAACTTGATGATGTGGTCATTCAACATTCCGGCTTTTCTCATCTCCAGGGAATCATCAGTGAACTTTACCCGACAAGGTGCTGTGCCGTTACATTCAAATCGGTATTGTCCTTCATCCATGCTGGTAAAAAATTCTACATGAGCCAGGGTACTCTGCTCCAGCAATGAGAACTTGCCCCGTGTATAGGTTTCTGGTTTTACCTTCTCGATAACCTGACTAAATACCTGATGAATAGTTTTAGTTTGCAAGTTTCTTGAATAAGGGTACGGAACATACAGCATGACCACACGCTGGTCCGGATAAAACTTCAAGAAAAGCTCACTACCGGTTATTTTAGCCACTCGATTATCATCATTGTCTCTATAAAAGTAACCAGAATACATATCTGCCGAATCAGCTACGGCACTCGTGCCTGCTAGCAACAGAAATAATCCCGCTATACATACCGCCGGTAAGTTTTTATTGATTGATTTCATTATCTTATTCACCTTGAACCTCAATTACACATATAATATACATATATTGAAACACTCGGTATGATGCAGGTCAGATATTAACTTGGATATTATCCTCTACCTCCCACACATATTAGCAATTCTCAATGCAAGCACTATCTTGCTGCTGATTAGCGGATATTATTTTATTCGCAACAAGCAGCCTCAGGTACATCGTGCCTATATGTTATCAGCATCGGCTGTGGCCGCAATTTTCCTGGTTTGTTACCTGGTATACCATGCCAAAGTTGGTTATATACCTTTTGCTGGTGAAGGTGCAATTAGACCTTATTACTTCACCATTTTGGCCTCTCATGTCATTCTAGCGGCAATCGCTGCACCGTTAATTCTAATTACTCTCGTACTTGCCCTACGAGGAAAATTTACGCTTCACCGGCGTTTCGCACGCTGGATATTTCCACTCTGGCTATATGTTTCTATTTCCGGACTAAGTGTTTACTTTCTTTCTTTCCACATTTACCCAAACTGAGTAATATTCTATGGAAATCGTCTATTTCACAATCACAGCAATTTTCCTTTATCTGTTTTCTGACTGGCTTCTACAGCGGATAGAGCTTAGCCTCGGGCGTCGACTGGAACACAGGTCAGTAATATTCTTTGCGATCATTCTGGTACTTGCAGTCAGCACATTTGCCCTAGTTCAGTCATTTCAACCGGAAATAGTGAGCGCATCTTTAACTGAGGAGTGATTCAGGTTTAGGTGGCCACATGGCCTTAAATACAATTACCAGAAACATAACCCCACCAATAATCGCGATTAGTCCACCGATACCCATAATGAGCATACCAGCCAGTTCTTGGATGTTATCCAGACCCTGAGCCTCACCAGCAGTTTTCCTCTGCACTCCCCGATTTCCGGATAATGCCAAACCCAGTACATGCATCAACTGACCAACACCAAAAATTATTGGCTGCAGGTTTACACTTCTACCAATTGGCTTCCTGAACCCAAGCATGGGTAATAAGTGATAGGTCAAACCCATAAATGCCAAAGTTACTGCCACAATTGAGCCATGATAATGTGCAGGTACCGTGACATTACTACCGTCAATTAGAAAGCCAATAATACCACCGGAACCAAATAACAACATGGAGAACCATAGCGCCGATCGCTCAGCCCTAGCAGTAACAATAGCTTTCCCACTAGAAATTACAGCAAGCAAAATTATCAAGGCAAATGGTAGTGCCGCCAAACCGCCACCAAACTGCATCTGCCAGGTAAACCCTAGAAGATGGTTGGCTGAGCCGATCTCGTATGCCCAGTAAATATAGATGCCAAACAAGGCAGGAATTGCTCCCAGAGCAAACAATAGCAGAGCCACCCGTGGGTTTAGGCGTAATTTGGCACCGGATACAGCAGCCAGCCATAACCATGCCACCAACATCAACTGCACATGCATAAATTGGATAGTGTGACCACTAGCCCAGAAAAGCAATTCGTAGTATGTCGTATCCTGGGCAAAAGCTGGCATTCCAATCCATGAAGCAAACAGCGCCAGTATCGATAACAGCCCAATCACTAATGCTGTATATAAACCGAAACGCAAAGCCGCCCCGCTACGAATATAGTGACCAACCGCCTGAGAGAAAAATAGACCACGCAAAACCAGCAAGCCAAACCCTAAACCAAACAACCCCAGCCCAGCAAAAAATATTGGATCACGCAACACTGGAACATAGTTGTTCATCAGCGGATCACCCGCACCTAGAAACGGTGCAATGCTTATTATTGTGGCGCCACCAACACATAAATATAAAGCTACCCAGCCACAAGTCTGACATGCGGTTGAACTATTTAAGCTCCATAACACACCGGCAAAGGATAAAAACCAAACCACTACAGTAAGATCTACATGCACCACCAAAGCGGTATGAAAGAAATCAACCCAAGGGAAAATATCCTGAATTCCAGGCGTACGCGAGAGCACTACAAGCAGGGTATAAAGCCCTGCTACTACCAGCGACCCTAACGCCAGCATAAGCCAACCAATAGCCAGGCGCCGACTCCCGGAGTCAGGGGCAGGTAATGAAAAGGCAAGCTTCAGCATAAGTTTAATATGGATTTATTTGAATACAAAACCATCCTCCGAGTTAAAATCAATCAATAATTGTTGGGCGGGCTCCAACTTTATATTTTGGCTTGCGACAAATCGACTACCCTGCAGGTGAACACTATCGTTCATCTTAACCTCAAAATGGTGTTGACCTGCCGTAACTTTGACTGACCGATAGACATTTACACTGCCATCGGCAAACAAACCCGGTGGTTGAGCGGTAATATTAAATAACTCTTCGCCATCCATGCTGACCTCTATTTTTATCGGTGAGCGCTCGCGTGGACAATCCATGGGCTTACGCATATTGGGTGCAAGCTTGGCCAGGTCTTCCGCTGAGACTTTACGGCAAGGCTTTAACAACTCTCCACTATGGCTTACAGAAATCACTACAACAGCCTGGTTCGGCTCTAGATAACGATAAGCCGGGGCCGCAGAGAAATACCAAACCAGGGCCATAAAAATGGCATAGTTAACGATCTGTAGTGTGTGCTTTATGAACTTATTCATCTTCCACACAGCTTTCATCCAACCTAGGCCCAGGTTTCTCAAGGATACTCAATTTCTGCCGAAACTCATCTAAAGCTTTGGCTACAGCCCGGCTATCGGTAATTGCCCCACCATGGATATGGATACGCTCGGCCTCGGCTCTGGCGCGCAATACCGGATGACGAGAAGATGCCATCCTCTGTTCCATCCAACGATTGCCAAAGCGGCAATAACAATCTGTGTGCCGACAACCTGCAATCATTACCCCGTCAGCACCATTACTTAGCGCATACTCAACCAGTGCCGGCGGCAACATTCCACTGCAAATTAGTTTAATCCCTTGAATGTCTTGTGCCTCCAACCCATCCACATCGACCCCATGTTGGCAGCCGAACATGATGATTTTCGTATCGCCACGCAAGGCCACCAAAGCGGTATCAGTAAGGTTACGAACTTCATTAATGGGAAACTGCGGCATATCAATTCCGGTGTGCAAATCCGGCTCAGCTTTGCGAAAAGGGTTTGATGAAATACATGCTCCCACACAAATTCCACAGGCAGCACATAAGTCCGGATCAACGACTACCTCATACTCATGACGGGCTCCATCCGTGCGCGCACGAACTGAAATCGCATCGTAAGGGCAATCCTCAAAGCACTGGGTACAGCCATTGCAATTATTTAGATCTACCACTGCTGCTGGAGCTTTCTTCTTTGCCGGCAACCAGGGCATCAACATAAGCAGAACCGTGACTCCCATAACCAATGCCCAAACCTGCCCGGGTGTCCAATAGTCCAGTAAAGGATATATATTCAGATAAAACCAGTCGAGATTTAGCACAGCCGGCAGCGTAGTTAAGTCAGCCGGGGGATGACTGGTGGCTGGTTTTATTAGTGACAAAACCAACATCGCCAGCAAACTGCCAATAGCCAATCCTTTGGGCGGCATAATATTGACATTGGAGAGTCTGCGAACATGAAACCAAAGTACAAAAATCAGCATTATCGGCTGACCCAACAAGTGCAGGAACTCGATTAGAATAAAGAATCTATCATTGAGCCTACCATCCACAAAATTACTCGACATAGAACCAAAAAATATTGGTAACTCATCCATTAACAAGGCAGAGCCAATAGCTAAATATTGAGCCAACTGATCCCACACCAACCAGTACCCAGTAATCCCGAGTAAAACAACCATCCATAGTGCTGGGATCCCGGTCACCCATGAGTACCATCTAATACCACGGTAACGACCTAATGCAAACTCTCTAAATATATGCAAAATAATAGTCGCTACTGCGGCATCTGATGAGTACCTATGCAGGCTTCGCATCACCCCTCCAGCGTACCATTGCTCATTGGTAATTCGTTCGACCGAAGCATAGGCACCATCCAGACTACCATGAAAAAATAGAAACAGATAAACACCACTGACCAGTGCTATCCAGAAAAAAAAGAAAGTAAGAGTGCCTAAATGGTAGAGCGGGTTCCATTCCTTAAATGAAATGTTTAACCATGCCTCCAGCAGTAAATAAAGCCGCTTGACTGGATTCAGCATCAGATCAATACCAATGAAATTCTAAGCCGCAGCAAATGCTGCCAAAGCAGCCTGGTATCAATCACGAACAAAGCGCCGTCTATGCCGCCATTCCTTGAACAACCAAAGGCTGACCAGAAGAATAATCACAGCACCGATGAATATGCCAATAAACAATGAGTAATCGAAAAAATAACCATCTCTAACGGGATCATAGACTGTACAAAAAAGTTTAACTTTATTAAATAGCCCAGAAAAAAAAGTTTGCTGTGGCTGCGGTCTTCCCAGCACCAGGTCCTTTAAAGGCTCAACTAATAACGGGGTTTCAAATGCCTGCCCATATACTTGTCTATAGACTTTACCATCAGCATCAATCACAGTTGCCTGAATAATATGATCAAAACCGTTAGCTGATGGGTAAACTACCAGACCTACATCAGCAACTAAGGCCTTGGCCTCGTTCGCGTCCATACTAAAGAGCTTCCAGTTAGAACTCTCCAGACCCTGAATTTTTCCGAAATACGCCATTGCCTCTGGAGTATCGACTGTAGTATCAAAGCCAATGGAAACTACGGAAAAACTATCTTCCCCAAGTGCTGCACGAGCTTTTCCAATCACCTTGGCAAGGTGCCTGGTAGTCATTGGGCAAATTTGATAGCAGCTAGTATAGATCATACTCAGCACAAGCGGCTTACCCCTAAGGTCAGCCAGTTCTGAGTGATTACCTTCACTATCGACCAGTGAATAGTTACCAATATGCTTACCAATCACAGCCTGACTAGTCTTTAGCGCCGATTTATACTCATACTGATCTTCTTCAGCGACAGCTGAAGAAATCAGAATAAATACAAGGGTCAGAGCTACCAGCTTTAGCGTACGCACACCATCTCAACCGCCAACAGCGACATCAATTATCGCTCCCAGCAATAGTAAGACTAATTGAACAAGAGATGCAAAAAAACTTCCCATCGCAACTTTCGGGAATGGCTGCTGCACCATCTGCAGATTCTTATAAATAAAATAAGCACCGCCACTAAGAGCACCTAATAAATAAACCCAGCCCATACCATAAAAGAACGGCAGGATAGATATGGCTACTAGAACGAGGGTATTGGCTAATACTACTTTAGCGGCCATCCGGTCACCAACCACCACCGGTAGCATGGGTACGCCTACTTTTTCATAATCACCATGCCTGGCGATAGCCAACGACCAGAAATGTGACGGGGTCCAGAAAAACAACACAAGTGCGAACAATATTGGTATCGGGTGCATCCCCGGATCAACAGCTGCGGCGCCAGCCAATACAGCAAAACTACCAGAAGCACCACCAATAACTATATTTAACCAGGTACGGCGTTTAAGCCAAACGGTATAGACTACTGCGTAAAAGAATGCACCCAGGAAAATATACAAAGCAGATTGAGCGTTTAACACCAAGGCAGCACTACCAACACCGAGAATTACCAACAACAGAATTATTCCCAGCCAATAAGGTTTCCTCTGTAATTGACCAGTAACAAATGGACGATCGTTAGTCCTTTGCATCTGAGCATCCAGGTCAGCTTCATAGTATTGGTTAAAAGCTCCTGCAGCGGCAGCACTAATCAGAACTGCCACCGCCAGCACCAAAATTTCCCATCCCCCCAGGCTTCTTCCCGGGGTGATGGCCATGGCCACCAGGGCGGTCAGCATCATGACCACCCCAATACGAAGCTTAAACAAACTAACCAACTGCCTGAGCATTATCGTTACTTAGCCAATCGGCCAAACTGAGGATAGATAACCCCAGTTAATAAAGTAGTAGATAACAAAGCTAACCAACAGCAACATTGCCAAGGCAAAGGTGCCTGGCGCTGCAAAGCCTGCAGAACCATGCTCCTCAACTGTTAGTTTCTCAGCCCTTTCCAGAGTCGCAGGCTTGTCAACATTGTAGACTTCTGGCGCTAACGCTTTGAGACCGAAGCTAGCGAAGATACCCGCAGAAGCCTCCAGTTTCTTGCCAAATAACAAGGAGCCAACAGTAACAATGATATAAGCTGCACCACCAATTACTGCCAGAACACCACCAATTCCAGCCAACGCCATCATCATATAGGCTGTACCAGGGTAATCAAAACTAAGTGCTGCCCCGGTGAAGCCCATGTCCCAGTGCCTGCGGGAAACACCCAATGTACCAGCTCCCAGCAGGAACAGAATCAACATTGTCATTCCAGCACTGAAAATATATGGCTGCCATTTTGCTAATGTCGGCAAAAACAATTGCCGCCTGAACAGCACCGGAATCAACAGGTATGTCAATGCCATAAAGGTCAGAGTGGTACCTACTGCTACCGTGGCATGAAAATGTCCCGGAACATACATGGTGTTATGGATAATAAGATTGATTTGCTCAGTACCCATTACCACGCCAGTTATCCCGCCTAGGAAGCCAAAGATAACCAGTGCCAAGAAGAAACCTGAGAATACCGGATTGCCCCAAGGAGCCTTCCGCAACCACTCAAACAAACCCTTGGTAAGCCCTTTCTTACGCTGCGCAATTTCCATTGACCCTGGAACCGAAAGACCATGGATCATACTCGCCAATACCGCCAGATACATCGCATAACTGGTATTGAATATCTTCCATTCAGAGCTCATGCCAGGATCTACCAGCAAATGATGAGCGCTGGCTAACTGTAAGAACAGAATATACAGTAAGAATGCCATTCGACTGACCTTCTCTGACATTGGCCTGGCCATAAATAGGACACCAGCCAACAAGTACCAAATAGATACCATAGCGGCCATATTGATCTGTTGCGAGGAATGACCAAAGGCCCACCAGATGAGTCGATACATAACCGCATCAATCTGGTTGATATATCCGATTGACCAGAGGAAGGTAGGAATAAGAATAATCGCACCCGAGGCAATCGTAAAAATCGCGATTATAGTAGCTGTGAGTGCACCAAAGGTAACCAATGGTATGGAACCTTTATAAGTTTTCTCATTCCGAGCTATGATCAAAGTACCCAAGAATACAAAGCAACCTATCAGCGCACCTACCGCAAACAGGATTAAACCCAGATAGAAATGTGGCTGTGCCTGCATCGGCACATACGAAGTCATCATTACGCTGGACTTACCACTTAACACAGCAATATTATTCATCACTGCGCCAATAATCATCAGGGCGAATCCCATCCAAGCCCATCGCGGAGCCGCTAGACGACATCGCAGCAGGGTGGAAGAGGCAAAATATAGCACCGCTATCTCAAAAAATATTACCCAGAAAATAAGAGCATTAATACCGTGAGAGGTCAGCACCATATAAAAAGTGTCGGCCGGCAACAGGTGAATGGTCTGCCAACGAGTCAGAATCACCCCGAGGGCAGCAACACCCGCCAGCAGTAGGCTGACAACCGCAGCTACAGCGTTAACTTTCATCAGCTGCTCAGCTGATTTGTCAAAATAAAATCCCGAATCGGGACAAACTCTAAACTGTGCCATGATTCTTTACTCCTTCACAATCATTTTGCCAAGCATCATGTGATGCCCGATGCCGCAATATTCATTGCAGACAATCGCGAAATCACCTGATTGATCAGGCGTTAATTTGATAACCATTTCATAACCCGGAATAACCTGCAGGTTAATATTCACAGGCTGCAGGGAGAAGCCGTGCTGCCAGTCGAGTGAGGACAAGTGCAGCCGGTAACTCTTATCTTTTTCCAACTCAAGAATTGGATACCACTGCCAGAGACGACCAAGCAGGTAAATATCACTACCAGCCGGGGGAGTGACGATTGGTACCCCACCTTCCTCACCGGTCTGGTACTTCTCAACCATTTCATCCACCCTAGCTTTAAACTTCGCCGGAGTAGTCTGATAGGCCTCATTAGAAAGGTTCTGTTTTCCGTAAACATGCCAGAAAGGCATCATAAAAAACATGATCAAACACCACACCAAGGCAATGCCGATCCATAAAATCTCTTCTTTGCCGAGAGGTGTTTTCCACCATATTCGCTCAGCAGGTGGTTGAAATGTAGTCATTTTTAAACCCTCCCTATTCGGCTATCGGCAAATTAGCTATTTCCATAATGCCCCAGACGATGTAGAAAACAGTGGGGATAGTTATCCCCAGAAAAAGCAAGAGAAACGGGTTGTCTAGCAGTTGCTGCCAGAAAGGAATTTTCTCTGGTGTTGCCTCAGGTTGCGGCAGGTCATCCATCGTAGCCTCCTATTATTTGCGAACTAAAATTAATATACTGATCAATAGGAACTATACGCCAGTTATATATTTTCTCCTTGATATAGGTCAAATGGGCGTGATCTGTTAGCGATACAAAAAAATCTGGAGCATCGTGAGCATACTAGTCCACGCTGCTCTCAACCCATCTTCCGGGGGCGGCGTGGTTTTTATCACCTAATCATTGGAATTGATGTGGAATAACATGCTACAAATAGCAAATTACCGCCTTCACCAGCCAACTTGCGCGACAATTCGTGGCGATTTAACCCAAATACTGACATAGAGCAAAGTGCAGTAAATCAACTGCTTGACAACATGGCTTTAATTATTCCTATGCTCAATGACTAAAGTTAAGCTCTAAACTAAGCTTGTCTATAGTCACAATAATGCCCTTACTTGGCCCTGAAATTATTCTCAGCCGTGCCACCGACAGGTTATCCTCATTGGTTAAAAACTCCCCTGGCCCTGGAATATTAATTTGTTGAATAATTTTCCAACTATCCATATTTACCAGACTAACAATGCCGTCTAGCATATCGGGTATTGCCAATAGTGCTCCACTCTGGTGTTTCCACTGTAAAGCAAGAGCCGGGCGGGGTTTGGGAGAGCTTCTGATCTTATCGGCAACTACTCTGGCCATATCCAAATCTACAATCTGAAGTTTACCGTGGCTTGATACCCCCACCAGAAACACACCCTGAGGATCAACATATAAGTCTGATAACGGACTGTTTGTATGAATCACACGCACGGGAAAGGCATCCGCTTTGGCATTTTCTCCAGAATCTACCCGATAGTCATGTACCCAGCTGGCAAACCCAGGCGGTGGTTCATCCGCATATGAGATTTGCCAAATTTCAGCAATATCTGTAAGCGCCACAATGAAGCTTTCTCTTACAGGCAGCGTATATACCGCACTTATACCAGATCTATCACCGTGAAAGTTGCGGACTGTTTTGGATAACAACACATTACCCGAGCGGGCATCCTGAATTTGCAACTGGAACGGCGTTATGGAGCTTATCTGATATCGCTTATCTGCCGATATCGCTATAGCATGCTCAGCTTTGCTCGAAATACTCAAAGAGCCTGCATAAACCCCGGTTGCCAGTAGTAGCAAAACGCTCAGATACAGAAGCACTCTAAAAAACATCAATACTACCTAGTGACTATTCAATCACATGAACGATTCCGGTCATTTTCGGATGTGGCCCACAACGGTAAGGAAAGCTTCCAACTTCATCGAATACGCGCTCATAGAACTCATCTGGAAACAGGTAATCTGGCTCTTCTTCACCGGAGGCTTCAAACCAGACATTGTGGTACTGGCGCTGCTCCTGATTTTCCCAACGGACAGTAGTCCCACGCTTGATAGTAATTTCTTGTGCGCTGAACTGGAAGCCCTTAATAACTACAATAGTTAGCTTATTATCTGTGCGAACCTCCTGGGCGAAAACAACCAGCAGAAATATCATCAAATAAGTTTTCCAGCGCATATAATTATTCCTGTCTATTGAGCTATGGCATTAATTTCAGCGCCATCGTCATCGAAGCCCAGCTTAAATCCAAGCGATACATGATGGAAACGACTACTAGAGTAATCATCATGAATGGCAAAACCAATGTTATACCGCTGGTCAAGCACCATGCTGATATCTCCTGGCTGCTCCGAAGTCAACTTACGCACCATCTCAACTGTCCACAGGCCATCTTTCAATTCACCGATAAAGCTTACCCCCTGACCTCCGGTCATTACCCGCTCTGCAAGAATATAGCCATCCTCGGCTTCACCTGTGCCTGATTTATATCGCAGCAGGTCCATAAAAGAGCCATTTTCAAGCGCTGCCTGAATTTCAGCCTCAGTTTTCAGCTTATCCCAGCCACCACGCGGCTTACCATCTTTGCCGTCAATTTCAATTTCGGTACGGCTTTCTTTGAGATACTTGGTAAAGCCATGACTTAAATCCAGTCTTGCCGCAAGCGGGCTGCTCGACAGGATGGCTTTATCAGGCTGATCAGGCATATCGTTGTTATCTTGATGACAACTCTGCCAGCAACCGGCGCGTTCTGCATATTCAACCTTTGGGTTCTCTTCGTTATCGGTTGTCAGCATCAATGCCAATTTGATTTGATTGTCAGGGTCCTGCTTGCCGCCATCCACAAAAGGAATGGCTACATGCTCAGTATCTTCCCACTGAAAACGCATATACAGAAACTCTTTATTGTGGGCCGCCTGGATATTCAAATTAATATACCCACGCTTACCGGCTATTGGGGTAGGCTCCAGCTTTTCACCGCTGATAATTAGATCACCGATATCAACTTCTTCATCCTGGTGGCATTCGACACAACGATCACCCTTGGTGAATGCTCTTTTGCCGCCATGATCACTACCCTTCAACATCCATTCCATGGAAGACTGGCCGGGGTAAAACAAAACTATCTCAGTTGCCTCTATTGCACTCCATGCAATTTCTTTGCTGTTCGCAGGGAGCACGACCGGAGTACTTGCAGTAGCGGCAATCGTTTGCGTATCTTCTGATACTGGTACAGCTTTATTATCTATCGCACTGACAGCTACTTGCGCTGCAGCTTCATCAACTGTATCTGCCGGGGCTTCAACCTCTGTCTGCGCTTCTGACGCCTGCGTAGGTATAGTTTTAGTAGGCGCTTCTGCACCTTTATTTTCTGCCTCAACTAAAGCTTGCCATTGCGACGCTAAAGGACGACCAATCAACTTGGGATTAGGTAGTGCGAGTTGATCAAGCTCTTCTTCGGTTAATTCATCATGCACTTTGGTATGTGCGATGCCTTTATGACAATCAATACAGGTGTTGCCGCTTTGCATTCCACTCAAATGTTGTTTCCGCGAACGCTTTTTCTGTTCCGCAGGGTCCATAGAGTCAAAATCGTGACAGTTTCTGCATTCACGAGAATCAGTTGACTTCATCGCCGTCCAGACTCTGCGAGCCATAACCAGACGGTGTGCATCAAATTTTTCCGGGGTATCGATGGTTCCAAGGGCTTTGTGTAAAAGTTCTTTGCTGGCTTGTACTTTTCTGACTACCTTATGCACCCATGGGTCTGGAACATGGCAATCTGAACAGGAAGCACGCACTCCACTACGGTTACTAAAATGTTTTGTTTCTTTATACTCTTTATAGACGTTATCTTTCATTTCATGACAGGAAATACAAAACTCCATTGTATTTGTAGCTTCCATGGCGGTGTTAAAACCGCCCCAGAAGATAACACCAACCAGCATGAAAAACAAAGCTGCACCAACTGAGGCACCGAGCATGATTTTTCTTGAGAAGAAACCGGGCTTACTTTTACTGGTAGTCATTTCAAATTAATCCTATATCTGCCACCGAAGACCTGATTTACTTTGGCCGGTCGAGGAAAAAATAGGCGGACATAAATTTTGTTTATGCCCGCCCGCTTTACACCTATTTACAGCTTATATCAAGTTACATGGTTAACACGATTGGTAACATTGAACTTGCCGGTTGGTGTAGTTAAGCCCTTGATGCGAGCTTTCTCTTCAAATGTTTTCGCATCATAAATTACGATCTCACCGGTAGGGTTACCTGAGTCCGTCCGATTCCAGACTGAAATCCAGACCTCACTTCCATCCGCGTTAAACTCAATGTGAACCGCAACCTTACCTTCTTCCTCGGTAACATGGATAGTCTTGACAACTTTTCCAGTTTCCTTGGAAATCACTTTCACACTCTGCTGAATAACAGGTTCAGGGTGAAGTGTCTGGTCTGCCCACACATAGTCAGAAGTTGGGTGAGTCCGAATAAACAGGCCAGGGCCATCGGTATCAACTACATAACAGATCTTCCAGGCGTTGTCTTTGTGACCAGCCGGATCATTGCCCCAAACAGTCACTTTACCAACACCCAAATGTGTGGTGCCTCCTACAGGGCCACATTTAGGGTCATTCCAGTTAGCACCGGGGCCCGGATGCGGCTTGCTTTCTACATCAATCATAGCGGTAAGCTTGCCAGTTTTAGAATCAACAATAACCATTTTGTCAGATGCATTAGCTGCAATCTGGAAGTAACGACCTGTTGGGTCAAAGAAGCCGTCATGCAGATACTTTGCAGTGTTTACCATGGTGATGTCGAGATTGTCCAGATCGGAATAATCTACTTGCCACATCTGCCCAAGCTCTTTTACTGATACCCAGAAAGTAGGCTGGTTCGGGGTAGTGTAAATCGCCGCGACCCGTGCTTCATTAACATAATCACCATCAACACTGATACCACGGGTTGATACGACTTTCAATGGCTCCATGGTCACTGCATCCAGGATCACAAAATGCGGTGGCCAGTAACCGCCACCGATAACATATTTGCCATCGCCTGAGACCGCAACATCGCGCGCGTCATACGCCATTTGGGTTTCAGCAACCAGCATGTTTCCTGGTTTCTGCCAAAGATCAATTTTGGTCATTTTGCCGTCACGACCCTGGGTATACCAGAAGCGACCAGGCTCACCGTTTACCGGTTTCTCAATGGAATGTTTTTCGGTTGTTTTAATTACATGAACCGCATAGCCGGTATCGATATGATCGACAATTTCATGCTTATCACCGTCAATAATCGCAACCTTGCCGGCATCCCGTTCGATAACTACGAAAAAGTTCTTCCAGTTACGATTGTGCAACGGCTTGCTTGGATAGTCCGCTGGGGCAATATACACTTTATGCCGTTCTTTCATCAGTGCCAGAGACATTTCCGGCGGGGTCGGTGGCTCCATCTGGATGTATCTGGCCAAAAGATCAATCTGCCGATCATCATAGATGTCATCAAAATTGTTCATACCGCCTTCTGTACCATACTTGATGATTTTGGCCAGCCGCTTGGTACCCAATTTAAGTGTACCTTTACTCTTTTTCGCCGCATTCGGCTGTGGCTCCAGATTCGTGCCGGTAGCGCCTACACGCAAAACTCCGTGACAACCGGCACAACGCTGGAAGTACATACTTTTGGCTTCCTCAAACTCAGCCTCATTGAGTGGTACTATCGGGTCTTTTGCGGCAAATGCAGGGTTGCTAAACACCGCAATGCCAAAGACCGCTGTTAGTAGCATGGATCTAAATAAAACTTTCTGTTTCGTTCTCATCTAACTATACTCCTCGTGGTTTTCTAATAAGCACTGTGAAAACTTACTTCGCACTACTTATTATTGACTCTGCAATCTACTATATCTCATTCAAATCATTAACTTAATGACCTGCATCAGGAAATAGCATTGACGCTATTAGTCCGCCTAGATAAAGTCGTCGCAGAAATATACTTTTGCTTCAAATTGACAAGCCCGTGGCCTAGCCTGGGCTTGTCAAATATGATCCGCTTAAAATTTAGCTGTTGCCATTAACCATAGCTTAGTGGTGTCTGGATAACCGGTATCGCCACTATAGAAAGCCGCCTTGAACAGCAAGCTGTAATGCTTGTTGATAGGGGTTGCCAGCACCGCATTGAACTCATTACCATAATCATCACTGCCGTCCTCGGCTGAATAATCGTGATAAACCAGTGTCCATTTGTTTTTGCCGAATTTACCTTTAGCACCAACAAAGAAGTCATTGAGCCCGGCATTCGGGGTCGCCAGGAATTTATCCGCCCAGCCGTTAAATGCATGCAAAGTGGCCAGTGGGGTACGGAAAGCTGCACCGGCTCTATTTTGATCCCCACCCAGAGATTCAAAACCGCCGAAAATTGTCAGCGGCTGGAATGCAAAAGCCGCATCGAGGCGATAATAAGCCGCCGAATAATCTACTGGATTATTGGCTTTGTCAGTTTGGTAGGCGTACTCCAGACCATAGGTGAATTTAGCCTCATCGCCACCAACTTTACCTGCCCATTTTACGCCGAAAGTACTGGTAGAAAATCCAGCCGCATCCTGGTTATCAATGTCATACCAATAACCGACCAATTTGCCGGCACCCGCTACCGGGAAAGCCAGGTTAGCAAGGAAAGTATCCTGTTCATGATCACCGGCGGGTACATCCTCGCCGAAAATACGATTCACATTCCAAACATAACTCACAAACAGCTTAGCTTTATTGTTAAAGCTGGAGGTATATGAAACGGCATCATAGGTCTGTTCATTTTGACGCCAACCCACTCCGCCGACAAAGCGCTGATTGTCCAGCAAAATACGCTGGCGCCCGCCGCGTAAGAAACTGTCTTTATTAAAATTGTAATCCAGATATGCCTGATTAACTTCGGTACCGTTAGGGTCGGCAACTACAGGGTAGATGCTTTTACCCGGAGGTGAAGTACCGGCCCCACTGTTGAAATCATCAACGATGATATGAGAGATATTCTCCGCTTCAAGGAACACGCTGAATCCGTTCCAGCGGGATGTTCGGTAATTCAACCGAGTCCTCAGGGTAGATGCATTAGCATTTTTGCTAAAGCCTTCCTGATCAACGAATTCATAGCGGTAACGCAGCGTTACCTGGGCCTTGCCCTCTGTAATCGCTTCTGCGATAGAGCCTGACTCTTCTGCCAGTGCATTCGATGTAGTGAATAATAAGCCTGCTGATAATAATGCAAGCGCCAGTGTGTTCTGTTTAAGTAATAACATGATGCCTCCTGATGGCCCATAATTCTGTAACTTGGAATCGTTAAGAACTTATTAAGATAATACTCCTATGGCAAATATAGGACTTGACATTGGTCAAGTAATATGTGTAAAAAAACCCGATTTCTACACCGGGTTTTTAGCATGAAACAGACTGTCTTAACTACATAATTACATTGATATTTTTATATTAATAGAAACATTCCTTCCAGGCCGGGAAAGCGCCTCAATGACAGGATCATCCGGGGCAAATTTAGATACATCACTCCAGCGCCAGTATTTCTTGTCAAAAAGATTGAAAACACCCACATCAAGACGAACCGACTCACTGATTTCCCAGCCCGCAGTAAAGTCTAAAATAGCGTAAGCTGGCGGCACAAATCTATCAGTCTCATCAATACGCTCTTGGGCGGCAGTAAATGTAGCAATCAATGCCGTCCGATAGCGCTGATCTGTGGATGACCAGTTCAGGCCAGCAACTAACTGCGGGGGGGATACCGTATTGAGTGGCTGATTATTTTCAAGGTTTTCACCTCGCGACCAGTACGCCCCACCCTCAAAACTCAAGCCCTCAATTAATTGCTCCAGTGGTTGTTGCCACTGAATTTCAGCACCATAGATGCGGGCATCAGTAATATTGCGTGACTGAAAGCGTAACTCGCCACTGGCAGGATCAAAACCCAACAGGGCCGCAGATTCGATAAAATCTACATATTCAGTCCAGAATACAGAGGCGGAAAAACTAGCTGAACGACTGCTTTGGCGAATTCCTAACTCAAGACCATCAGAGGTTTCTGAACGCAAATCCGGGTTAGGCAATACCCGGTATTTAAACAGGGGCAGATACAGCGACCTATTGATATCCTGGGATGGCGGCGCGCGAAAACCACGGGCATACTGGCCGAACAGACTCCAGTCTTTACCCAGACGATACAAAACCCCCAATTTTGGTGAAAACCCGTCATCACTGACATGACTAATAACAACATCAGCATTATTGATATCGTAAATCGGGTCCCTTGTGGGGCTCATCTGGTAGTCATCGTAGCGCAGGCCCGGAATCAGCCGCCAACCGGAATTTCCCAATTCAATTTCATCATGGATAAACAAGCTGGTTTCGCGGGTTGTAGAAATTGGAAAATCACGAGTCGGATAGACCTCACCCAGAAGAACATTAGTGACCTCACCGGTGATCAGATTAGTTGAGAGGGCATCCCTTTTTTCACGAATTTTATTTTCCTGATATTCCACCCCAAAACCTAGGTTATGTACCAGTGACCCGCTAATATACTGGCGGAAGCCATTCAGCTCGAGTCCGAAGATTGAATCATCAAAATAAAACTGCCGATCAATTTGAGAAGGTCGCCGACCGGTACGGGTTTCAAATGTTTTCTGTACAGTCGTTGCATCCTGATAGAACACTCTAACTAAGCCCTTATCCAGCCAACCAGTGCTGAAGCTATAGTCCATGGCTAATAAATCACTGCTGTTGCTGTCATCACTTTTTAGCTCAGTCGTACTGCGAAAGCGACCGATACCCAACGAAGAGCGGATATCAGTTTCAGCAGCCTTACGGAAACCGTTGTAGGTAATCCTCAGGCGGTTGCCAGTAGCGCTATCGAAGACAAATTTTGTCAGCACACTGTCACTATTCCAATCTTGTTTATCGTCGAGAAGTTCCTTAGCTGCCATATTCTCAATTTGATTGCCATCCCGGCGACTGTAAAAGACCAGTAATCCGGTGTTTTCATGCTGCCAGGCGCCTCCAGTGGTAGCGATCCAACTGTTATCAACACTGTTATATCCGGTCTTTGCGCGGAAACCTGGCCCCGTATAACCGACTAAATCATCAGGGTCCCAGGTGGTAACTGCCATCACTCCGCCTATCGCCCGGGAACCATATAGGGTAGATGCCGGCCCGCTGAGAATTTCAACTCGCTTGATGGTTTCAACCTCAAGGGTATCGCGGCCAGTATTGGAGAAATTACTCAGAGAAAACTGTGATTGCACAGGAACACCGTCGATTTCCATAACCACACGATTGCCGCCGATACCGCGGATATTCAGCCCTTCCCCGCCAAATCTTGTGCCGGCGCTGTCGATATTTTTTCCCGGCTGATAGCGCAACATATCGTCAATACTTTGGGCGCTATTTTGTTCGATATCAAGAGCATCAATAACTCTAACCGAACCGGCGACATCGGCTAGTGGGCGAGAAATTTTACTGGCTATAACCACCATGGGTAATAGCTCAGCTACATCCTGTTGGTCAATGTTTTCGGCATCTGCAGCGACAACCACAAATGGTAACAACAAAGCACCAAGACACAAACAGGAGGGTTTTCTATTCATCAAATTGCTCGTATTGAAACAAAGTTAAATAACTAGATAGAAGTATAGTTAACCGGAATTTAATGGGCTTGATCAAGGTCAGGTAAACCTCTGAAACCAGGCTTCAAAACCGTGGGATTGATTTCGGTTTATTTACCAGACGCTGGCCCACGCAGCGCATGGCTTAATAAATAGCGAGAGTAAACAGAACCATTGCAAACACTAATGCACAGTATATTAATGACCAGGCAGCTAATTATCGGTTATATTTTTGTTGGCATAGGTAAATAGGCGCACGACTTAATTCAGATAATAGCTAAGAATAACTTGTCTACAAGTATAATACCCCCATGAACAGAAACACTTCAATTTTAGATACCATGATTATCGGCATTGATCAGGCTTTGCGGATTGCCACCCTGCCTGCGCCCCCTCACCCGCGCCCGAATCCGGCTGGTAATACGCCTGATATTGTTCTGGCTGAAGAGCAGCGCAAGCATGTGGCTGGCTTGATGCGGATAAACCATACTGGTGAGGTCTGTGCTCAGGCACTTTATGCCGGACAAGCAGCTACCGCCAGAGACCCGGAAATTCAACAAAAAATGCAACTTGCTGCAGATGATGAAATCGATCATCTGGCATGGTGTGAGCAGCGTTTGAATGAACTAGACGATCGCCCCAGCCACCTTAATTTCTTTTGGTATGCAGGCTCCTGGGCGCTAGGGATGGCAGCTGGTATTGCCGGTGATAAATGGTCGCTGGGGTTTTTAGAAGAGACCGAAAAGCAAGTTGAGGCTCACCTGGATGAGCATTTAGGTAAATTACCTCCGGAAGATAAACGCACGGAGGCAATCTTGGCGCAAATGAAAATTGATGAAGCCAAGCACGCGCAGATGGCGGCTGAATCTGGTGCGCATGAATTACCTGAGCCAGTACGCGCGATGATGAGCATTACCGCTAAAGCTATGAAAGCTATTGTTTACCGGATTTAATCTTCAGGTTCTTTAATCAACCAAATTATCAGTAATACAGATATTGCCAACGAAGCCAACATAATTTGCAACCCACTGCGCCCATGAAGCACTGCAATTGAAAGCCCGAAGCTGATAACTATTACTACCGTTGCTCTGCGCTTTGATTCCCTGGATATGCTTTTGCTTTCTTCCCATTGCTGCAAGCCCGGGCCAAACCATTTGTTTTCTAACAACATCTTATGGAATCGGGGAGAAGACTTTGAAAATATCCACAGGGCTATAATCATAAAAACTGTAGTCGGCATTACTGGCAACACAGCACCAATCGTACCCAGGCCAACAAAGATCCAGCCAAGTGCAATCATTAGTTTTTGTTTTAGGCCTGCACGCATACTGGTTACTATACCGTCTGGCCATCGGAATCAAACAACTCAGCCAATGCTTGGCCGGGGTCTGCAGCGCGCATAAACACCTCGCCTATCAGAAAAGATTTAATTCCGGCTGCTTGCAACCGGTGCACATCGGCAAGCGTATGAATGCCTGATTCAGATACCAACAGTTGGTCTGCGCTCAGCATTTTGGCAAGTTGAATGCTGTTGTCTAAATCGGTCTCGAAGTTGTGCAGGTTGCGGTTATTTACCCCAATTAATGGCGACTGCGCTGCCAGTGCAATTTGCATTTCCTGCTCATTATGAACCTCTACCAATACATCCAGACCAATATCCATCGCTTCAGCCGTAAGATCAAATAACAGCGTATTATCCAGCGCTGCAACAATTAACAACACCGCATCGGCTCCGAGCACTCGGGCTTCATATAGCTGGTAACGGCCAAGGGTAAAATCTTTGCGTAGTACTGGCAATGCAACCGCGTCCCGTGCCGCCAACAGGAATTTGTCGTGACCTTGAAAAAAATACTCATCGGTAAGCACGGAAAGGCAGGCCGCGCCTCCATCTGCATAGCTCTGGGCGATTGCTACCGGGTCAAAATCCGGACGAATCAGGCCCTTGCTTGGGGAGGCCTTTTTGATTTCTGCAATTACTGCACTGCGCTCTGCAGAGACTGCCTTCAATTGCTGGTAGAAACCACGGCAGGCGGGTTGGTCAGCTGTCATCGCCAGCAACTCTCGCAATGGCAACTGCCTTTGCCGATGCGCTACTTCATCGGCTTTATGTTTGAGGATTTTATCCAGCACCGAAGCTAAGGCAGTCATAGCTTGTTACTTAGCTCGACTAGCTGCTCAAGCCTGGTCAGGGCGGCGCCAGATTTAAGCACCTTTAATGCCTCGCTCACGCCAGTGGGTAAATCCGCACAAATTCCGGCAAGATATAGTGCGGCCCCGGCATTTAATCCAATTAAATCTGCTGCGGCACTAACCCGTGGGCTGCTATCTGTGCCTGCAAGTGCGGCGGTAATCAGTTCCAACGACTCATCCGCGCCAGCTACCACCAATTCAGTAACCGCTTGCCGCTGGACACCAAAATCTTCCGGCTCAATTGTATATTCAGAGATTTCCCCTGCCCGCAGTTCAACTACAAAGGTGGCATCCGCCAAAGATATTTCATCCATACCATCATTTGAGTGCACTACCATTACATTGGCAGAGCCCAGGCGCCGCAATACTTCAGCCATTGGCCTGCACAGTGATTTAGAGTAAACCCCAATCAATTGATTTTTAACTCCGGCGGGATTAGTCATCGGGCCAAGAATATTAAACAGAGTACGCACACCTAGAGCCTTGCGGGCAGTGATTGCATGCCGCATAGCACTGTGATGAGCCGGGGCGAACATAAACCCAACCCCGGTTTGTTGTACACATTGCTGAACTTGCTCGGGGCTAAGATCTAGCCGTAACCCGGCGGCTTCAAGCAAATCTGCGCTACCGCTGCTGCTGGAAACGGCGCGATTACCATGCTTGGCCACCTTGGCACCAGCAGCTGCCACCACAAAACAGGCGGCAGTTGAGACATTAAATAAATTCAGGCCATCGCCACCAGTACCGACAATATCAATTACATGCTCACCAGCAACTGCCACACCAGTTGATAAAGAGCGCATAACTTGCACGGCTGCCTCAATTTCATCCAGACTTTCGCCTTTAATCCGCAAACCAACCAGCAGGCCGCCAATTTGTGCATCTGTGGCCTTGCCAGTCATTATTTGCTGCATAACCGCAGTCATTTCCGCACCGCTGAGATCAGTTCCAGCGATTACTTTCTCCAACGCCTGACGCATTAGCTAAACTCCAGGAAGTTACGCAATAAATCGTGGCCATGCTGGGTCAGAATAGACTCCGGGTGGAATTGCACCCCCTCAAGTGGGTATTGCTTATGCCGGATTCCCATGATTTCCTCCCGCGAACCATCGGGATTCAGCGTCCAGGAGGTAATTTCCATCTCCGTGGAAAGAGTATCCGGCTGGATCACCAAAGAGTGGTAGCGGGTAGCCGTAAACGGGTTTGGAATATCTGCAAACACCCCCCGACCATCATGATGAACATCCGAGGTTTTGCCGTGCATGATTTTGTCCGCCCTGACGATAGTAGCGCCAAACGCCTGAGCGATTGTCTGATGCCCAAGACAGACTCCAAAAATCGGAATTTTGCCAGCATACTCACGCACCAATTGCAGCGAAATTCCAGCCTCATTTGGGGTGCAAGGTCCGGGAGAAATTACAATATGTGATGGTTTAAGCTCACCAACCTGAGCAACTTCCAGATCATCGTTACGACAGACTTTCACCTCCGCACCCAACTCACCCAGGTATTGCACCAGGTTAAAGGTAAAAGAGTCGTAATTGTCGATCATCAGGATCATATCTGTATCTACCAAGACACCAAATTCAGAGCAGAATTATACCCCTATTCCACGGCAGGAATAAGCCGTGATAAGCCAGCTATGAGTTAAAAGCCCGCCACTGCATTATTTACCGCATTGATCAGCACTGACAAAGAGACAAGCTGGGGTTATGATTACATAACTAAATAAGTAACAGCAGGGAATTTCATTCAAAATGTTTCAGCTGGCATCTAACAAAATTTACAGCATTCTCCGGCAGGAAGCTGACTGTACCACAGGGCTTGACTACACCGAGCGGACATCGTGGTTATTGCTCCTTAAATACTTCAACGTCCTGCAAAAACCCTTCGCCGGAGAACTTTAGTTGTGGAACTAACTGCAGCACAACAACAAACCAAAGAACAGGCTATGGCATTTGCCCGGAAAGAGAAAAAGGCCATTGCCCGCGAGTTCACGGATAAAGAAAAACACGGCCCTGAAAGCGAACCAGTATCGGTATTTATGGCCGGCTCTCCGGGGGCAGGTAAAACCGAGGCTTCCATCGCCTTGATTGAGGGTCTTTCAGCAGATGATATGCAAGTTTTACGCATAGATCCAGATGAGTTACGCTGCCTTCTTCCGGGCTATACGGGAGCGAATAGTTGGTTGTTTCAAGGAGCTGTTTCTATTTTGGTGGGGAAGATACATGATCTGGTTCTGACACAACAACAGAGCTTTCTTCTGGACGGAACCTTGTCAAATTACCATATTGCGGCAAAAAATATCAAGAGATCCTTGAAGAAAGGGCGAGTTGTGCAAATATTGTATGTTTACCAAAAACCCGAATTAGCATGGGAATTTGTTTTGGCACGGGAACGATCAGAAGGAAGGCATATCCCCGTTGCACGCTTTATAGAGCAATATTTTGCCGCCAGAAAGGTAGTTAATAGCTTGAAAAAAGAGTTTGGCAGAGCTATCCGGGTAGACCTTCTACTGAAAAACACTGATAATTCAAACCGCTTTTATAAAGCGGGTGTTGAGCAGATTGATTCTCATATTCCAGAAAACTATCGCCCAGATAAACTTGCAGAACTAATTAGATTAAAGTAATGTCATAAACAACATGAGTACACTAGTTAATCGCAAAACCACAAAAAAACTCAAAACAACACCGTTTTCAGAGTTTATCCGCAACGCCTCTTCCGCCGAGAAGAAGCGGGTGTATTCGCTAGTTCTCAAAAAAGCTTCTATTCGCCAACAGGAATTAATTGAAAAATCAAAAGCTGATATTTCTGAGGCTGAAAATAATAACTCCGCCGCTGGTTAAGTCCCAAATATAGGGGGGAAGTTTCCCGATTTTCTTGTTTTTTCTTCGAAACTACTTTCTTTGCTTGAAAAATATCGATATTCCCTATTATCCCCAACCCCCAGATAACCATAATATGATTGTTAACCTATGGATGTATAAATTACCTTACAAGCCCGCCGCTGCATTATTTACCGCATTAATCAGCGCCCTACCCTTGCTCAAGGTCTCTTGCCATTCAGATTCCGGATCTGAATCAGCCACTAGACCGGCGCCAGCTTGTACATGCAATACACCGTCTTTAATTATTGCAGTGCGAATGGCGATAGCAAGATCAGTATCGCCCAGCCAGTTGATATAACCTACTGCGCCAGCATATATATTTCGTTTTACTGGCTCTAATTCGTTGATGATTTCCATGGCGCGAATTTTAGGTGCGCCCGATAAGGTCCCAGCTGGAAATGCCGCGCGAATGGCATCAACCACGCCCAATTCTGGCCGCAACTTACCTTCCACTTGCGAAACGATATGCATTACATGGGAATATCGTTCAACCAACATCTGCTCGGTGACTTTTACTGAACCGGTTTGGCACACCCGGCCCAGGTCATTGCGGGCAAGATCAATCAACATCAGGTGTTCTGCGCGTTCTTTGGGGTCTGCCAGTAACTCATCCTCAAAGCGCTGATCAGCGGTGGCATCTTCTCCGCGGGGTCTGGTTCCGGCTATTGGGCGTAGTAGCATTTCACCTTGTTGAACCCGCACCAATACTTCTGGTGATGAGCCTACAATCTGGGTTCTGGCAGCTTTATCTGCGCTATCACCCAAGTCTAGAAAATACATATATGGCGAAGGGTTCAATGCCCGTAAGGCCCGATATACATCTAGTGGCCGGGCTTTCAGGGGAACACTCATTCGCTGTGATAACACCACTTGAAAGACATCACCTGCCATGATGTACTCCTTGCAGCGTTTTACACCTTTAATAAATTCGTCTTTACTGATGCTGTATTTAATCTGGCCTTCATCAAGCTCCGATGCTGGCGCCGCTTCTGGGTAGGCGGGGGAACCAGAGCGCAGCCGGTAGGCAAGTTGATCCAGACGACGCTGAGTAGTTTCCCAGGCATCCGCTTGTGCGGGATCGGCATTAACAATCAAAAACAAACGGCCAGCAAGTGAATCGAACACTGCCAGCTCATTTGATTCCAATAATAGTATTTCCGGGGTATTGAGTTGATCGGGCTTATCTTCATTGCGTAAACGCGCTTCAATATTACCTACATTTTCATAGCCGAAGAAGCCCACCAAGCCACCTGCAAATGCTGGTAATTCCTTCAGCACTGGGGCTTTGACCGCAGCTTGTAATTCGGCAACTTTTTCCAGTGGGTCGGTAACTGTTTCTACAGATACCTGCTGACCATGATGGAATATACTGAATTCATTGCCGCTAAATTGATAGCGGCGGGCTACTGGCAGGCCGATAATAGAGTAACGACCCCAGGTTTCACCACCCTCTACCGATTCAAACAAAAATGTATCTCCACCATCTGCCAGTTTCAAATACACCGAAAGTGGCGTATCCAGATCAGCCAGCACCGAGCGCCATACCGGGATTCGGTTGTAGCCTTGTGTAGCAAGCTTTTGGAATTCTGTCTTATCCATGCGACTAACCCATCATTGGTGATTTAGATTGCTGCCAGCTTCAGGCAAAAGTTCTTTGAGTAGTATATCTGCACTTCTAAGCGTACTGGCCAAAGAGCCACTCTTTGGGGATTCCGCATAGGTCTGTGGCATAGAAGATAGTAGCGCTATAGCCTTGGATGCTTGCCTTGAATCTTTGTAGCTACGAGCCAGCCCCAGATAGACTTTGGCTTGGTAGTAATCGCTCATTTCACTACCGCGGTTTTGTAAAAAACCCTCAGTCAGGTCGATATATTCCTGGTTAAGATTTTTCCGTGCCATGTAGCCGCGCAAATCAATTAGCAGGCTTGCAAGGGTATCGCCCGTCTTGCAATTAGCGCATGCATGCAAAGGTTTCTCATAACCTGGATAATGCTTCAGGGCAAACATGGTCAGGGGATGGAAATCATAATCCAAGTAGGTTAAATCCATTGAATTAATTGCGGTTACGACAATATCAGGATTATCTGTATGCGCGATGATTTCCAGATACATAGCCTTGAAGAACTGCCGATTTGTAAACTTTATTTCCTGCTCGGAACAACAGCGTTTCTCTGACTGCCAATAGTCAATTAACTCATCATAATTAGATATTCCCACCGTACCTATATCAACTTCATCCCACCAGACTGGCAATGGCGCTATCTGCTTGAACTCTTCACATACAGAATCATTCCATTTACAAGAGAGCGAGTCTTTATTGCCAAAACTGCTCCACCAACCTTTAACTGGTGACCCTGGGTAAACTGTAACTAATGCCGCTGATAGCAGTAAAATTATAATAATTAGGACTTTTTTGCTTAACATCGTGTATTTATTCCGAGATCTGCGATTATTTTAACTGAGCGTGCCGGAAACAATCCACGGTGTGATCGTTAACCATTCCTGTGGCCTGCATAAAGGCATAACAGATTGTAGTCCCCACAAAACGAAAACCTTTTTTCTTGAGCGCCTTGCACATAGCATCTGATTGTGCGGTACTAGATGGCACTTCGCTCATGGTTTGCCAGTTATTTACTTTTGGCTTGCCATCTACAAATTGCCAAATCCATTTATCAAAACTGCCATATTCTGCTTGCACATCCAGGAATAATTGTGCATTGCTGATGGTTGATGCAATCTTCAGGCGATTACGCACGATTCCCGCATTAGCCATAAGCTCGTTATATTTATTTTCATCGTAACGGGCGACTTTTTCGACATCAAAGTTATCCATCGCGGCACGGTAATTATCGCGTTTCTTCAGGATTGTCACCCAACTTAAACCAGCTTGAGCGCCTTCCAGAATCAAAAACTCAAACAGCTTTTGCTCATCGTGCAGGGGCGTACCCCATTCAAGATCATGATAGTCTCTTTCTAGATCGCTGCCCCGGCACCAGGTGCAGCGGGTTGCATTGTCATTTTGTTTGGTCATTTAATTTCTCGGTATCTCAAGACTGAATTCAACCCCGTTATTATCGCTCAGGTTACGGGCTTTTGCTTGCCCCTTATGTGCTTGCGCTATTAGTTTCACCAAATACAAGCCCAAACCTAGGTGTGGCACGCCGCCTGGTGCTTGTGTGCGGATTGAAACTAATGACTCAAAGAGCCTATCCTGCATTGTGGCTGGCAAACTGGAGCCAGTATTCCGCACAAATATCTCTACTGTATCTGCATGTTGGCGCAAGCCGAGAGTGATTTGGTCATTGTCGGTGGTATAACTTACGGCATTATCAACCAATTTATCCAGCGCCTGGGAAAGCAGGTCTGGAGCGGCCTGAATCTCACAAACTGATTGCCCCAGGGCGCAACTAATGTCCCGCTCGGGATGAATTTGTGCGTAAGCGGCAGTGCTTTGTTGCAGCATTGCTACTAGGTCGAAAGTTTCATAGTCGGTAGCGGTAATAGCCTGTTCCAAACGGCTGGCATCGCTCATTGCGCGTAAAATACCAGCTAATCTGTCGCTGCCTTCCTGAGCCCGTTGGATATATATATCGGCCTTTGGGTCAGCAGTATCTCTAGCCAGGTTTTCCAGAGATGAGCGCACTATTACCAACGGAGTTTTCAGTTCATGGGATAACTTGCTGGCCAGCGTCTGTAAGTATTGCTTATATTCACGCACGGCCTGCAATAAGTCCGCATGGGAACGCGCCAACTCACCTAGTTCATCGTGATCTTTTTGCAAGGGTAGTTGGGGCAATTGTTCTGGTTGTTCTGTAGCTTGCTGAACTGCACGGTTCAAACGCCGCACCCGCGCTGATAAACGCCCAGCAAACAGATACATAGCCAGCATTATTACCAGCATTGCCAATAAGGAAATGCCAATGACCCTGCCCAAGGCGCGATTACTCAGCAATAATAATTCATCCGAACCCTGCTCCAGCCGTAATACTCCTGCTACCTGCCCGGCGGAAAATATGGGTGCTGATACGGTATTAATCATTTCCGCAGTATCGCCACGACGACTCCAGTTGCCGAGTCTCTGGCCTTGCATGGCGGACTCGGTAAGTTGGCCTGGTAGCTTCATTTGCGTGGTTGCTACCGCTGTGCTGCTGGGCAGGTTTTTAACTAATAAAGTGTGAAACAGGCGTTCCAGCCAGCTAGCCTTGGCGGGACCAGTTTGAGTACTTGGCGCACGGCTAACCCGGGCGCGAATATTTCCGGCTGGGTCTAACAACCAGACACTTTGATTGTCACCAGATAAATCTGCGAGTCTGGATTCCAGCTCTGATTGGTATAACAGCAGCGCCATGCGTGGCGGCTGGATAACTCGTGAAATTATGCGCACTTCGGAGCTATCCACATCCACCAGCCGCAAACTTAACCCGGATGCTGCCATCGCCAGTGGTATAGCCAGCTCAATCCGGTAACCATTATTTGAATCCAGCCAGTAACCGTGTAACTGACTGCGCTGATTGCTGTTGAGTGTTAACGGACCACTCCCGGCAGAGACCACCCGAAAACTAGTCATGCCCTGAACCCCAAACAAGCTTAATTCCAGGCCATCCATCGCCCCCTCGATGGCTAAGTTTTCTCTTACTGGGGTAGCATCTTGCACCCGCAATGCCAACCACAATTGACGGCCATCACTACGGGCTGACACGCGCAATTTTAGCTGCTGGTCTGCACTCTGAAACTCTTGCCAGTTATCATTTGCCAGCAGCCATTCAGAGAAATAGCCATCTATAACTATCCCCTGACCGGGGCTAACAACTATATCTTCAGCTTTGGCTCCGGCAATTTGCGCCACACTACTTTGCAAGGAGCGCGCCATAGTTGCCGCAGTAGCCTCTAGGGCTTGCTGCTGACCGGCGCGTAAAAACCCTTCCAGCTCGCGCAATAACAACCAGGCACTGACTGGTAGCACCAAGGTGATTAGCGCAAGCAGTAGTAATTTTTGGCGTAGGCTCATTGGGTGAGTTTAGCAGTTTGGCTCGATGTTATGGTAGGGCTGGGTTCCCTCCTGCACGGGAATGAAGGCGGTGGGCGGGAGTAGCAACATGCTTTCACTATCATGCCTGGCTGCTCTGCTTGCCTCAGCCTCCTGGATTCCGGGTTCGGCTATTCGCCGCCCCGGAACGACGGGTGGGAGGTTGGCCCGGAAACACCTACTCCTCGCCATCCCGGAAATGCCTAAGCTGGCAACCAACGATAACCAGCCCCGTAAACAGTTTCCATTTGCGCGAAGCCTGAATCCAGGTGTTGAAACTTACGCCGGATGCGTTTGATGTGGCTGGTGATTGTTTGTGCGTCCACGAATACATTGGCATCATCCATTAATTGCTCACGACTACGCACATGGCCTGGGTATCGGGCGAGTGAATGTACCAGCCAGTACTCGGTTACTGTAAGCGGTACTACCTGGTCTTGCCATCTGGCTTCCATGCGAGCTGGGCGCAAACATAAATCACCGCGTTCAATCACAGTTTCATCACTGCCGCTGGCAAGTGCTTCCACTCGCCGCAAGAGGGCTACCACTCTGGCAATTAGGTGGCTCATACTAATTTCTTTGGAAAGATAGTCATCTGCACCTAAACGCAGGCCGGAAATCACATCCAGGTCGGAGTCTCTAGCGGTTAAAAAAATAATCGGCAAGGTCCGCGAGCGGGCTCGCAACTCACGACACAATTCAAAACCGCCCTCTACTTCCTCACCGAGGCCAACATCTATTATTACCAGCTCCGGTAACTTGCGAGCAAAGGCTTCCAAGGCGCTGGCTCGATCTGGGAAACCGGATACCCGGTAGCCATAACGAGTCAGGGCATCAGTATAGTTATGCCGAATGGCGGCTTCATCTTCAATAATTGCTATATGGCGTGGCATCGGCAGTTCCTTTTGTAACTTGTGGTTATTTTAGCTGTTATTACAGTAGCGTCCAGCTAAACCGGCAGCTTGTCAGAATCCTGCCAGAATTACCCCCCTAATCATCAGGATTCCGCAGTCACAGAACTTAAACCAGGTGCTAAATGAACCCAATTACAGAGGAGTTCATTATGCAATACCATTTTACGACACCAGAAGTTCTCAGCCAACGCCTGAATAAGCTGTTGAACAAGTTTGACCCAGAGCTGGCCAAAGACCTTAAAGACCAGCAAGTACAGTTTACAATTCGCCGCAAACTGCGTTGGCAAGACCGTTATCTGTTAATTCTGTTTGGGGTAATTCTAAGCTTGCTGCTTATATCTTCCAGAGTGCAGGCAGACGAGGTTTGGGGCTTGCAGTTTCAACAGGGCGAGCAAATTACCACCGCCGTTAATCTAAACACAAGCATCGAAATTGAAGTGATTGGCTCTCAAGCAAGGGTTGAGGTATGGCAAGAGTTTATCAATACCAGCGATGTCTGGGTGGAAGCTAGTTATCGCTATCCGCTACCTGATGGGGCAGCGGTTGACCAACTTAGCATTGCAGTTGGAGATCGCTTGCTGGTGGGGGAAATTCAGGAAAAACAGCAGGCGGAACGCAATTACGAACAAGCAAAACAAAATGGGCAGACAGCCAGCCTGATAAAGCAGGAGCGTGCTAATCAATTTGTTACCAAGTTAGCCAATATTGGTCCCGCTGAGAGCATCAAGGTAAAAATCGGCTTTCTGCAAGACATTCGGTATGTGAATGACCAGTTCCGCTTACGCCTGCCAATGACTTTCACCCCAAGACATGGTGCGAGCCCAGGCCAGCAGCAAGACATATCCCCGCTGATGACTACTACTGTGAGTGACCACCGCTTGATGCTGAGCGTGAACCTGATCACCAATTTTGAACTGGCCGAACTTAACAGCAGTTACCATGCCATCAATATCCATCAAACTTTTAGCGGTTACTTTATTATTCTGGAAGACCAACCTGAAACCGGGCAACCCGCGCGTACAGATAAAGACTTTGAACTGGTATGGAGCCTGCAACCGCAAGACCAACCAGTAGCCTCTATTTTGACCTGGGAAGATGAGGATGGCTTTTATGCCCAGTTACAACTGATACCGCCACCAGCGGATATGCTGGATGAAAGACCACGGGAAGTTATTTTTGTAATTGATAACTCTGGCTCTATGGCTGGTGAATCTATTCGCCAAGCCAGACAGGCGCTGACCGAGGGGCTGACATACCTGCGTCCGGGCGATCGCTTTAATGTGATTAACTTTGAATCAGCAGCTTTTGCCCTGTTCCCACAAGCCGTGGAAGCAGATAGCCACAGCCTTGCACTGGCAGAAACCTATATCAATAAGCTTGCGGCCGAAGGTGGAACCAATATTCTGCCAGCCTTACAAATGGCCTTGAGGGATCCCGCCAACGACCAGCATATTCGGCAGATTGTCTTTATAACCGATGGCGCTGTAGGCAACGAAGATGAGATATACGCCTACCTCATTGATTATATTGGTGAGTCCAGAATCTTTACTCTGGCAATTGGGGTTGCACCAAATAACTGGTTTATGCGTAAATTGGCGCAAAGTGGCCGTGGCAGTTATACCAATATTGGCAAAATGGAGGAAATTCAGGAGCAAATGAGTGCCTTATGGCAGCGAATTTCACTACCAGCACTATCTGATATTTGTATAGACTGGGGCCAGGCTGCTGAAATGTATCCGCCAGTAATTCCCGACTTATACGCCGGCGACAGCCTAATGGTAACCGCTAAAATGGCTTCCCGTAGCGATGAAGTAAGCCTGTGCGGTCATTATAATGGCGCTGGTTGGGAGTATACCCAAGCAGTACCAGAGCAAACTGCAAATGCCGATATTGCCCGCAACTGGGCCAGCAGAAAGATAGAAACCATCAACGATAACCAACTACTGGGACTACCGCTGGCTGAAGCTAAAGCGCAAATATTGGAAACTGCTTTGAGGTATAAGTTGTTAAGCCGCTTTACCGCTCTAGTAGCTATTGACCCAGAGCCTGCAAGAGCCCAGCAAGACGCCATGCAACAACACACAGTAGCCTCGTTGCTACCAGCAAAATCACTCTCGCTGGCATTTGCTCAAGGCGCACTTGGCTGGCAACTACAATTACTGCTTGGCCTGATCTCTTTGCTGGTCTCCGGAGGTATGTTCTGGGCTAGCACCCGCAGATGAAGCCCAAGCACCTATGGGGGTTGTTAGCAAGTGTTGGCCTACTGCTAAGCCTACAGGCGCTCTGGATGCCTGCCAAAGCAGAACTTGGCCAATTCCTGTTAGCTCACAATTGGCAAAGAGTACTTCAAGGCGAGCCCGCCAGCAGCCCCTGGCCTGGGGCTGATATGCAGGTAGTTGCCAGACTGGAAGTGCCTGCTATGGGTATTGATCAATTGATTGTTAATGGACAACAAGGCGCGCAGCTTGCATGGGCACCGGGCATGGTTAGCGCGGCTATACCTGGCTTATCAGATACGGTAATTTCTGCTCACCGGGATAGTCATTTTGGTTTTCTTAAAGAGCTATCCAAAGGTGATCTTATTCGTTTGCAAACCAGTACCGGTGAGTTTCAGTATCGAATAAGCACTATGCAGATAGTTGACTCAAGCAGTCAACAGTTACAGTTGGATGTCGCTGGCAGGCGTTTGGTTTTAACTACCTGTTACCCTTTTGATGCACTGCAAACAGGCAGCCCACTGCGCTATATGGTCACCGCAGTTGCAGTTACGACTGCTGCCAATAGGCTCTTGTAGAGTGCTGTCAAACGGAAGATTGCATGGATACAGGAGCAATACCCTCTACCCGTCACCCCGGAAACTACCAACTCTTCGTCATCCCTGGCCGTTCCGTACAT
This sequence comes from Gammaproteobacteria bacterium, assembly GCA_024275935.1. GTDB lineage: Bacteria > Pseudomonadota > Gammaproteobacteria > Xanthomonadales > SZUA-36 > SZUA-51. The sequence goes on from JAJRYF010000064.1 coordinate 61,755, forward strand.
CCATGTGCTCTCTCGGCATTCGTGCTTCCTGCACATCAAATGCGAGCAGCATTATCCGGGATCCAGTTCCCCAACATGGATTCCGGGTTCGGCTATTCGCCACCCCGGAACGACGAGGTTTTATTGCCTTTAAGCGCAGCGAAATTATTTAAAACCGCGCCGGGATTTTACCCGGTCATAGGCGGCATTGATATCGCGGGCTTTCTCGCGGGCTATATCCATGGCTGATTCCGGCAAACCCTGATGAATTAGTTTATCCGGATGGTGTTTGCTCATAAGCTTCCGGTAGGCGCGTTTTACCTGGGCATCGCTAGCATTCTTGTCTATACCTAAAATCAGGTAATCCTGGCTGCTTTGTGATGGCTGGCTACCACTTTGGTAATCTGGGCCAGGACGCTGGCGACCGCCGCGTAACCAGGCCAACATATCTTCCAGTAACCGCGGTGGCAGGCGTAACTGCTGGGAGACATACTGCAAAATTTGCAACTCCTCAATAGCCAGACGGCCATCTGCAGCAGCTGCTTCTACCAAAATTTCGAGAAATACCTGGCGTAAATCCGGCCGGGTTATAGTCATTTTGGCAAAAACTTTTATTTCCTGGTGGAAATCATAATCACTGCGTTTACCACGATTAAACTGAGCAATCGCCTCGACGCGCTCCTGGCTGGATAAGCGCATCCGCCTGATCATGTCTTCTGCCTGATTTATTTCATTCTGAGATACAGTGCCATCGGACTTTGCCAGATGACCCAGAGTAGCAAAGAGATTTTTGAAGAACCCTGCTTGAATATTGCCAACCGCACTAAGGCCAGCCCGCCAACTATCAAACAGGTGCCCAAGAAATAGCCCAAAAAACGCCCCCGCGATGCCGCCTTTGGCTAAGCCAACTGCAAAGCCTATGATTTTCCCGATCCAGTGGCCGTTACTGAACAAATGCTACTCCTAATTTTGAACCACAAATCAAACAGTGGATATTCTATAATGAATTACCCATCGCCAGTAGACTTATAACGGAGAAAACCTTGCAGCAGGACACCTACCATAGCGACTGGATTAGCAATCTAAAGTTGTTGTACCAGGGAAAAGTACGCGACATATTTGAAATTGACGCAAACCGCCTGCTAATTATCGCCAGTGACCGGCTTTCTGCGTTTGATGTAGTGCTGCCCGACCCCATCCCTGGCAAAGGTGAAATACTTACCCAAATATCCAACTTCTGGTTTAACCATACCGCCGCACTTATGCCAAATCATTGCCTTGAGGGCGATCTGGCTGAAATTCTTGGTGATACAAAACTTGCCCACAAACTTCAGTACCGGGCAGTAATAGTTCGACGGATGAAGCCCCTGCCGGTTGAGGCAATTGTACGCGGATATATTATCGGCTCGGGCTGGAAAGACTACCAAGCAAGCGGGTCAATTTCCGGCATTCCTCTAAAGCCTGGTCTGCAACTGGCAGAGCAGCTACCACAACCAATCTTTACCCCCTCAACCAAAGCTGCTGTTGGCGATCATGATATCAATATTGATTTCTCCACAATGCAACAAACAATCGGCACAGACCTGGCTGAAAATATCCGCACTGCCAGTTTGGCAATATACGCACAGGCATCCGCTTATGCGCTAGAACGAGGGATTATTATTGCCGATACCAAATTTGAGTTTGGTCTGGATAGCGAAGGCAAATTACGCATCATTGATGAAATGTTGAGCCCAGACTCATCGCGTTTTTGGCCACTGGAAGACTATCGGCCCGGCATCTCACCACCCAGTTATGATAAACAGTATATTCGTGACTACCTAGAAACCCTGGACTGGAGCAAAACCAGCCCTGGCCCCAGGGTTCCCGCAGACATTATCCAGTCAACTACTGAAAAATATCAGCAGGCATGGCAGCGATTAGGTAATCTATGATTAATAGAGATGTAGCTTAGGGTATCAGAACAGGACACTCAAAACCGCACGGAACATTGAGCCGTCCGGGCCATCGTCGTTGCGATAGACAACCTCTCCATAGCTCAACTTAAGCGATGCTGAGCGACTAAGAATCATGCCGAATGAGGCTCCCAACATCACTGCCGACTGCTTGTCGTTGTTGTTGACCCCATCGGTAGTAGTTTCGCCACCGTAGGTATAAAGCGCATCGGCGGAGAGAAACATCGCCTGGTTAATGTTCTGTGTGATATGACCCTCTAACTTGAACATCGCCGACTGCCCGCTGATATTGGCTCCAAAGGGGTCATCGTTATCACCATAAAAAGTAACCGTGGGAACCAGTTCGAATGTGCGTAGGCGAGGATCTAATAAGGTGTCGCCCTGATACCACAATAGCACTGTCCCTAATTGCGCAGCCCAACGATTGGTGCCGAGATTCAACGCATGGGATTCATCGTACTGTCCGGTAGGCAAGGTGAAGAGCGTTATAATGCCTGCGGAGAAGCCTGGTTTATACTTTACATACTCCCCCATCGTCAGGGTTGGTGAACCGACAACGCCGAATGTCGCCCCGATCTGGATATCACCAAATCCGGAGTTTTTATCGGACAAAGCCATATTGCCTAGATCAACCGTGCCATCAATCTGACCTGCGGAAACGATAGCGTATATCCCCGCCTGATTGCCCTTAATATCGATAGCGCGAGAGTACTGTAATACCGCCAGATCAATTTCAATATCGGCACCTTGAATCACCACTGAGGGGTCCACTGCACGGTTACCATCCAGCAAGTAGGCATACAATGCGAGCACATTGGTTTTTTCGGGGACAAGCTGAAATGCTCGGGGGCCGAAACCTTGTGCCGACCCATTGGTTGGAACCAAAAGCGACAGCATCAGCAGGGCGATACTGGCAAGAGACCAGCGCCGGATCCATAGCAACGCTATCCCATGCGGCCGCTCACGGTTATCGGCGTTGAACACAACTGATCCCACAGCAGCGTTTTTCCACTCTGCCATTGTGACCATCAATTCTCACTCCTCGACATCTCTTCAATCCTTTTCATAGAGGAATCGAGGCTGAATGAACCGGGCGTCTGGCTGGGGGGATAATCTTTCAGCGTCACCATGAACTTTCTGGCTACAGCATTAGTACCGAAGAAAATGAAGGGGCGTTCGAGCACCCAATCGTGATAAACATTGGCATTATGCTGAGCCCGCTCGAAAGGATCCCGACGCAGATGAAAGAGCAGCGGGACGCGAAGCTTGATGAAGGGCTCGCGCCAAATACCAAAGGCTTGGCCCCGATTTTCCTCATAGACGGCTTTCCAGTCGTTCCACCTAACGGCGACAATAGCACCTTCATCGCTGACATATACAAAAGATGTGCGCGGCGATGCCTCAGCCTTGCCGCTGAGGTAGTCGAGCATGTTGAAACCATCGATATAGTTACGATAGGTGCGACCATTGAGCTTGACACCCTTGAGCAATTTCTCTTTGATATCTGGAGCTCCGGCTACCGCTGCGAATGTCGGCAGCCAATCCTGGTGTGAGACGATACCGTTAAGAACCACCCCGGTCGGAAATTGACCTGGCCAGCGGACAAATGCCGGTACTCGGTATGCGCCTTCCCAGTTTGAGTTTTTTTCTGACCGGAAGGGCGAGCTTGCCCCATCCGGCCAGGTGTTAAAGTGTGGTCCATTATCAGTCGAATAAAGAACAATAGTGTTGTCAGCAATATTGAGATCGTCGAGTAGTGTTAACAGCTCACCGACATGAGCATCGTGCTCAATCATGCCATCGGTGTACTCATCATTACCCGGATGCCTACGCTCCGCCTTAACATGAGTTCGAAAGTGCATCCGGGTACCGTTCCACCAGGTATAGAAAGGCTTACCGGCCTTCACCTGACGGGTGATAAAGTCCTTCGCAGCCGCCACTGTCTCATCATCAATGGTCTCCATCCGCTTGCGAGTCAATGGCCCGGTGTCCTCAATCCTGCCGTCAGCGAAACTGCGGATCACTCCACGGGGGCCGAATTGTTTAAGAAACTCGGGGTTGGTCGGATAGTCTTCATGCTCCGGTTCTTCTTCCGCATTGAGGTGGTATAAATTGCCTAAGAACTCGTCAAAGCCATGATTGGTTGGCAGATGCTCGTCGCGATCTCCCACATGGTTCTTACCAAACTGGCCGGTCGCATAACCTTGGCTTTTGAGGACGGTCGCGATCGTTACATCGCTCTCCTGCCAGCCCTCAAGCCCACCTGGAACACCGACCTTGGTCATGCCGGTGCGGAGCGGATTGTTGCCGCCGATGAAGGCGGCGCGGCCGGCAGTGCAAGACTGCTGCCCGTAGTAATCTGTGAAAGCTACACCTTCATTGGCAATGCGGTCGATGTTAGGCGTTCGATAACCCATCATCCCGCGATTGTTGAAGCTAATATTGGTGATGCCGATATCGTCACCCCAGATTACGAGGATATTGGGTTTGGCCGATTTAGCCTGCGCATTGGCTGATAACAGTGCAATGGTAATAACAACTAGAGCTAGTATATGTATTCTCTTCATCTTATTTCTCCTTTGTCAGCCTTTCTCCTTGTTATTGTAAATGAATCGCCCCGACTTTACCAAAGACTTCAAACTCTGATAGATTGGTAGCGATTAAGCACTTAATTGCAACTCTGCTACAATCTGTAGTGGTGCTATTACTTTTGTGAGTCTAGCAGCCAATAATGAGGTAGTAACTATGAGCAAAATCCAACCCCTGCTGGATGAATACGCTGCCAGCCATCAAAACAAAACCAATAAACTAATCCATTGGGTCTGTGTGCCAGCGATTTTCTGGACCGTGGTAGCG
>JAJRYF010000065.1 GCA_024275935.1 Gammaproteobacteria bacterium
ACCGGGGACATGAATTCTGAGTGCCCGCCTGAGACACGCCGTGAACCCATCCATGGGGGCTCTTCACCCGCATCCCTGCGGGTGGAGATCTCAGGCGAGCACCCAGAATTCATACTTGAACAGTTAACGGGACAGCAATGACAGGGTTTCATTATTTTTGCAACTCGGGCAAGTCTTTATATTGCTCTAGGCTAACTGGATTAGCCAAGGCATCAAGGTTATTGACAGCTTGCTTATGGACAATATTACGCACCGCTAACTCGACAATTTTTCCGCTGATGGTGCGGGGGATATCGCTGACCTGAATAATTACCGCTGGAACATGCCGTGGGGTGGTATTACTACGGATGTGCTTGCGAATTTTATCGGCCAAACTGGCATCTAACACCAAATCCTGGTGCAGGCGCACAAACAACACTATGCGAACATCATCTTCCCAGTCCTGATCTATACAGATACTTTCGAGAACTTCATCTAGCTTCTCTACCTGGCGATATATTTCTGCAGTGCCAATACGCACCCCGCCGGGGTTCAGAGTGGCATCCGAGCGCCCATATATAATAATACCGCCATGCTGAGTGAGTTTGGCATAGTCACCATGTGCCCATATATTATCAAAGCGCTCAAAATATGCAGCCTGGTATTTGCTACCGTCAGCATCACCCCAAAAACCTACTGGCATTGCCGGGAAAGGTGCAGCGCAGGTAAGCTCGCCGGTTTCATCAATAACTACCTCACCTGTAGCCTTACGAATCTCAACTTGAAGTCCCAGCCCACGGCATTGTAACTCGCCCCGCCAGACCGGCAGAATTGGACAGCCCAAGGCAAAACAGGAAACGATATCAGTACCGCCTGAAATTGACGACAGGCAGACATCCGCCTTGATGTCGCGATACACATAATCAAAACTTTCAGGCGATAAGGGAGAGCCGGTTGAGAGTATGGTTTTAAGTGTTGTTAGCTGATGACTGTGTGCAGGCTTTACTCCGGCTTTTTCCCAGGCTGAGATGGATTTTGCGCTGGTACCAAAAATACTGATATCCAGCTCATCAATTAAATCAAACATACTCTCTGCCTGAGGGTAGAACGGGGAGCCATCATAAAGCACTATAGTGGCGCCTGTTGCCAGCGAGCTTACCAGCCAGTTCCACATCATCCAGCCACAGGTGGTGAAGTAGAAAATGCGATCTTTTCGGTGCAGGTCAGTATGTAATACCAGTTCTTTCAAGTGCTGCAATAAAGTACCACCAGCACCATGGGTAATACATTTGGGGATACCGGTAGTGCCGGAGGAATAGAGAATATATAAGGGCAGGTCAAAGCGATCCCGGTGAAAATCAATGTTACTGACTGAAGTATCCAGGAAATCATCCCAGAGCAGGGCGTTGTCGAAGTTATGGAGATCAATTTCCTGTGCAATGTACGCAATCACCACTACGGTTTCAATAGAGTCAATAGTTGTGGCTACCTGTGAAGCTTTTTCCAGACAGTCAAAGATTTTGCCATTGTATTGATAGGCGTTCGCTGTAAACAACACCTTGGGTTTGATTTGGCCGAACCGGTCACAGACCCCATCGAGGCCGAAATCTGGTGAAGTAGAGGACCAGATAGCGCCAAGTGAGGCGCTCGCCAGCATTGCAATAACAGTTTCAGGCAAGTTAGGTAGATAGCCTGCCACCCGGTCTCCAGGAACTACTCCCCGGGCTTTCAGTGCTGCCGCTGTTGCGGCCACCGCAGAGTAAAGTTGCTGGTAACTGAGCTCGCGTGGGCTACCACCTTCGGGGCGAAAAATAATTGCAGCTTGCTGATCGCGGTAACGCAGCAGGTTTTCAGCAAAATTTAATTTTGCCTGTGGAAACCATTGACTGCTATGGATGGTTTCACCAGTAACTAAAACCTCACTACCGCGCTCACCGATAATATCGGTAAATTCCCATAATGCTTGCCAGAACTGGCGTGGATGATTAACAGAAAACTGATAAAGTCCGTGGTAATCAATAATTCGTGGGTCAAGTTCAGCCCGAATCAGGTGGATAAAGCGGCTAATATTTGCCCGATTGACGCGTTCAGCATCTGGCATCCAGCAAGGTTTAGCCGCTAGCTCTGTCATTACAAGGCAGCTTCAATTTCCGGAATAATTGCAAACAGGTCGCCTACCAAACCAATATCAGCAACTTCAAAGATTGGAGCTTCGCTATCTTTGTTAATCGCCACAATAGTTCCGGCATCTTTAATCCCGGTAATATGCTGGATGGCGCCAGATATTCCGAAGGCTATGTATAAGTCTGGGGAAATAATCTTGCCAGTTTGCCCAACTTGCATATCGTTGGGCACATAAGCTGCATCTACAGCTGCTCGTGATGCGCCTACTCCAGCTCCTAGCTTGTCGGCCAGGGCATAAATAATGGCGAAGTTTTCTTGTGAACCTAAACCCCGGCCGCCGGAGATAACGCGCTTTGCGCTTTGCAGATCCGGGCGATCGCCGCCCTCGCTGGCAAGTTCTACAAAACGGGTATGGGTAGGGCGCTCAGCAGTAGCTGTGTGTTCGCGCATACTGGCACTACCACCGGTTTCAGCCGCTGGCCATGAGGCATTACGAACGGTAGCAACAATGGTTTGATCTGCTGGCACGCTAACATCAATAATCGCGTTACCGGCATATATAGGTCGTTGAAAAGATCTTGAGCTTTTAACTGCCATTATGTCCGAGACCTGATTAACGCCAATCAGGGCGGCAATTCTGGGCATTAGGTCTTTGCCATAAGTGCTTGATGGTCCGTAAACATGGCTGTAATCTGCTGCCAACAGAGCAGCCTCTGGTGCAATTGTTGTCGCCAGCGCGTGGCTGTAGTCCGCACTCTGGATATTGATTATCTCGGTGACACCGCTAAGCTCGCTGGCTTGCTGAGCTATCTCGTTGCCAGTTGCGCTAAACACTGCAATATGGATTTCACCACCAGTTGCTATCGCGCAGCTAACGCATTTTGCCGTGCTGTTATTGAGTTCTACACCGTTATGTTCGGCGATTATTAGTATCTTGCTCATAGCAGACCTCGGCTTTTTAATTCTGTTACCAATGCCGCAGCACTGTCTACCATAATGCCTTTTTCGCGTACTGCTGGTGGGGCATAGTGGTCAATTTGAATATTGTTATCATTGCTCACGGCAAGCTCAGTAAAGGCAATTACCTCCAGTGGTTTACGTTTGGCTTTCATAATGTCTGGCAGCTTTACAAAACGGGGTGTATTCAAACGCAGGTCAGTAGTGATAACCGCTGGCAGGTCAACTTCTATGGTTTCCAATCCGGCATCAACTTCGCGGGTTACGGTGGCGGTATCACCGGCAACAACCACTTTTGAAGCAAAAGTTGCCTGCGGGCGATTCCATAATGCCGCCAGCATTTGGCCAGTTTGGTTGTTATCATCATCAATTGCCTGCTTGCCCAGAATTACCAGTCCCGGTTGCTCTGTTTCGATCACCGCCAGCATAGTCCTGGCAGCTGCCAGTGGTTGCAAGTGAATATCAGTATCGACCTGAATGGCGCGATCGGCGCCCATGGCCAGGCCGGTGCGTAATTGCTGCTGACAACTACTGTCACCAATTGAAATAACGATAACTTCGCTGGCAATACCAGCCTCGCGTAGTCGTAAGGCTTCTTCCAAAGCAATTTCATCAAATGGGTTAATGCTCATTTTTGCGCCGTCAGTATCAACTCCGCTGCCATCGGGCTTGACCCGGACGCGGACATTAAAATCGACTACGCGCTTAATGCCGACAAGTATTTTCATGCAATTATTCTTCCGTATTATAAGTTCTGATAATTAGGGCCAGAGCCACCCTCAGGGGTGACCCAGTTGATAATTTGGTAAGGGTCTTTGATATCGCAGGTTTTACAATGCACGCAATTGGCGGCATTTATTTGCAAGCGTTTACCAGCTTCATCGGCAACTATTTCATACACATTAGCCGGGCAGAAGCGGGTGCAGGGATTGCCGTATTCTTCCGTGCATTGAGTAATGCAAATATTGGTATCGGCTACCTTGAGATGGACTGGCTGGTCTTCATCGTGGGCGGTGGTGGCAAAATAGACAGATGCTAGTCGGTCTCTTGGTGCCAGATCACGCTTTATCCAGTTGCGTTCGGGGCTGGTGTAGTCGTTTAGCTTCTTCAGGGCGGTGTGGTCGGAGCGGTTTTTCAAAGTCCACGGTGAATAACCCAGACTAATAGTTTCCCAAGCCGCATTGAAAAGCCCAGCCCATAGACCGCGATGAAACCCGGGGCGAATATTCCGCACTTTCTTTAACTCTGCCATTATTGGCGAGGCTCGCAGCTTTTTATCAAAGCCTTGGGAGCCATCAGTTTCAGACAGATGCTCTGCTGCTAACATCCCGCCACGAATGGCCTGGTGCACACCTTTAATTTTAGGTACATTCAAAGTACCCGCTGCATCTCCAATCAGAATCGCGCCTGGCATTTGGGTGGTTGGTAAGGATTGATAACCGCCTTCAACAATGGCCCTAGCACCGGCGGAGAGGATTTCGCCACCCTCAAATAGTGGTTTTATATCCGGGTGGTTTTTGAATTGCTGAAACGCCTCCCAAGGTTGAAAATTTGGATCCTGGTAATCTAGCCCAGAGACAAAGCCAACTGCAACTCGGTCGTTATCGAGATGGTATATGAAGCTACCACCATAGGTTTTATTGTCCAATGGCCAGCCAATAGAATGCTGAATTTTACCCGGCTGAGATTTCCCCGGAGCTACTCGCCAGAGTTCTTTAGTGCCGATCCCGTAAGTTTGTGGGTCACAGCCTTTGTCCAGGGCGAATTTTTCTATTAGTTGTTTGCTCAGGTGCCCACGGCAACCTTCGGAAAGAACTGTGAGTGGTGCGTGAATTTCAATACCTTCCACAAAGGTAGGTTTATGGCTGCCGTCTTCGGCAACACCCATATCCCCGATTATTACGCCACCCACCGCGCCGTCTGCAAGATAGTGGATCGCGGAGGCGGCATAGCCAGGGAATATATCTACTCCCAGAGCTTCAGCCTGAGGTGCCATCCAGGCGCAAAGTGCGCCTAAAGAGACTATAAAATTGCCATGGTTCTTTCCCTGTGGCGGAGTAGGTAACTTGCGGGATCCGGTTTTACTTAGCAGCAGGAAAACATCTTCTCCGGCCGGAATACACATAGAGGGTGGGTTATCGCGCCATCCAGGCAGTAAATCATCCAGTGGCTGGGGTTCAATTACCGCCCCGGAAAGGCTATGTGCGCCGATTTCAGCGGCTTTTTCAATTATGCAAATGGAGTGATTGGTGGAATTAATAACATCCAGTTGTTTCAAACGAATCGCACAAGCAAGCCCAGCGGGTCCTGCACCCACAATAATGACATCATATTCCATGATTTCGCGTTCGCTCATACTGGCTCCGCAAGACGGTTTTTAGTATCGTTTAGAAGTGCTAATTATAGTATATTTTTGCCTCGTTAAGGCTCATTTGTGCTGCCTGAAACTCTAAATCCCAGCGTTAGTGAAGTTGGAATTATGTTACGGGCGGTGGCGTTATACCGCAGGCAGGAGTGCTAATGAATAAATAAACTGTCATAGCAGGTGAGAGAAATTGATGTTTGGCGACAGATAACTACTAATATAGCCGGGGAAAAGTTTAGTTGCTTTTTGCTTCCCCGCAAACACCAAATAGTATATATTTGCATACAAAGGAGAAAGAATATGCAAAGCTCTCGCATTAATTTTATTAATTTCTTGGGCCTTATCAAGTTCTGCGGTCGAAAAATCCCTGATCAAGTTTCAATCTGAGCCTGCCTTGCAACTAACTACAGCGGCTGTCCTTAGGAGTAAGGAGTAAATGAAATGAAAGGAATCTACACATTTTTAATTCTAATGTTTTTGTCTATCTCAGCTGCCTACGCGCAAGAAGGCCCCATTGTTCCCTGCGTAGGCTGTGACAGCTTAACCCAGGCACCATTTCCTGAAACAGGTCTTTGGTTCAACCCGGAACAAACCCCAGGCTCAGGGCTGAATTTTGAAATTCAGAACGGCGTATTGGCCGGGTTTTTCTATGGCTATGCGACAGATGGCAAACCTGAGTGGCAGTTAGTTAGTGGTGCGCTAGTACCCTCTGAAGTAGAGGGTGTGCTGTGGGAACTGGAAACTACTTTAACTCGTGCTGATGGTGGTAGTTGTATAGGGTGCGAATTTAACCCTCCACAAATCACTGAGGGTGAAACCATTCGTCTGGAGTTTATGCAGCGTAACTATATGCGTATAAGCATAGGTGGGGTTTTTGACCAGTTTTTTGTGCCGTTTACTTACGGCTCACCTGCGGTAGCCTATTTTCCCGGCAAAACTCCTTATTTGTTTCCCTCTTTTGATCTGGATGAATTTATTTTTATCCTGAGACCCCAAGAAAGCACGGTCTATTGGTCTAGTTTTTTGGCAACTGCTAACCCGGAAACAGTAAGCCTTGAGGATGGCAAAAAAGTAGTGATATACAAATTTACTGACTTGTTGGCACCGCTCGTTACACCTGCGCCGCCACCACGGGTAATTGTCAGATGCAAAATCGAGGCTTTAGATGTAGCTTGTGAGCTTGAGCTGGTTTGGGAAGAAAAGATATTCAAGCTGCCAATCGGTAATTTTGGTGGTAATAGGCTTTTTGCTGAGGCGGTGGATGGTGCCACAATTGAGGGTATCCGACTGGACTATGACTAGACCCTAACCCTCAGATAGAAACGCAAGATAGTTTGTTTGTACTCCGTTAATTATGAGCAAATATACCGATAATGTATACTATCTGCAAGAATATGGAGGACGGTGTGGGGCTTCTCGCAATCTCTATCACTCTTTGTGCTGGTTTGTTTCGTGAATGATGCTGGCGGGTGGGCTGATTTGAAACTAGATTAAGCCACAGCGGCCTTATTATAGTAATCTAGGTGGTAATCAAACCCTGTTACAGATTACCCGAGTTAACCGACTTTATTCACCCGGCACAGCTTTAAGGGTTGTTTTTAACAGCCCTAGCGCATCTAGTGCCGCCACGCTAACTGCATCTGCCGAGTCATGGCTCCAAATAGTACCCTGCATATCAAACTGTAGTTGTTTTTCTAGATCAGCTAGTTTTTTTACTGCATCCATAATTGCTGCATCGCTCATAGTGCGGAGCACGAAACGGTCCAGCTCAGCCGCATATGGTTCGCCAATAATTTCTCGAACTGCCTGATTAGCTGTGGTCAGGTCGGCTGGGAATAGAAACTTCCCGGTTTGTAAGCGATAGTGGTCGGAAACCGACTGGAGTAATGATAATGAGCAGTAAGCATCATCAATTAGCCCAATAACTCCCATTTGATCAGGGATTACATCATCTTCTAGTTCCCAGTAGGAGATGACCGCGGTTAAAATACAATTGACTTCATTTTCAAGGCCAACACTGGCGGCTGAAGTGACCGCAACTTTTATCATATAAGGAACTTGTTCTATATACTCACAAATAAATTTTGCTACCGCTTCTAGTTCCTGTACGCTAGGGTGGCGTTGCTGGCGATTGGCAATAGCTTCCAGAAGCTCAGTTAGCTCGCCCTTGACTACTGCATAATCACAGTGGTCGCGGATTTGTTTTTCAATGGTCTCTGTTTGCATGTGGGATAAGGAAAGTTTTAACCTGTGAAGCTTGTGTTATTTTACACTTCTAATTAAAGGAATGTCTGCAATGAATTATCCAAGTGATTATAACGGCCTGAGGTTATCCATGTGCTGATAGTTTTAGCGGTTATAGCCATGCTTATTGGGCCTTTATTATATCTTCAGCTCCAACGCATCCCCGGGTGGGCGCGTAGGTTGGAGCGAGGTTTAGTGTGGCTGTTGTTAGTCTTGGTGGTTCTGGCTTTATTGCCGGAGGTATACACAGAGGCGGGCTTTATAGGTATTTTGCTAGTAGTGGTGGGTATAGTGTTGCCGAGCTTGTTGGAGCACAGCTTGCAGCGCGTAGCCCACACCACCCATATTATTACTTTGATAATTGCCACACTGGGCCTGGCTTTGCACTCCGCGTTGGATGGTGCCGCGCTTACAGATAGCATTAGCCACTCTTCTGCAGCCTTTATTAGCGCAGTGGTTTTACACCGATTAATGGCGGGGATGGTTATTTGGTTTATCCTGCAGCCAGTATTTGGCAGTCGCACTGCCTTAATTGTGATTTCTGTGGTGGCACTTGCAGCCGCTCCAGGTTACTGGTTTGCCGGCAGCTTGGCTGATGTGCTTAGCGGGCAGGGCGCAGCGATGGTACAGGCGGTGGTGGTTGGGACGATTATTCACGGGTTGCTACACCGGGGGCATCAGCATCAACACTGATTGTTGGGATTTTCAAGGTGCTCGCTATGCTTGGGTCATCGTGTTCGGCCATTTGTTATGAAAATAATCAATTCTTGTTAAGAAATTGTAAGCGAACCCTGCTACAATATCGTCTGTTAGTTTTTTAACTAACACTTGAGGGACGTTATAAATCAATAATTTACAATGGATACTTGAAATTTCATATAGATAGGAGTCATTGTTAATGTGATTTCTGCGTATTTAATCCGGTAAATGTTGATTTAGACTGACTACCAATTTTATTTATACATTAGCTCGTAAGGTATGGGACGAATGAAAATGAAACTAAAAATGAACTTTTGGCTGTCATTGATAGCTGTATTGGCAATGTTATTAACGGCACCAGTATACGCGCAGCGTGTGGCGGCTGATTTGAATGGTCGAGTAACTGATA
>JAJRYF010000066.1 GCA_024275935.1 Gammaproteobacteria bacterium
AACTTAGTGAGTTTTATCTGCCCCATTCAATAAATGATTATTGATTGACAGCCAGGCGCTAATTGCCTGCAAATTGCCTACATTTGTCATCAATACGCCCGGCGCCTCTTCACTCTTTTGTGTACGCGTCGGTTTTTATTTTCGGCTTAAAAATATCTTTAATTTCACAAAACTTAGTGTCTAAAATGCGACTGTCCCCGGGATGCTTTCTACTGACTTATTTTTCTATGCTTTCAATTCTCATGGGTATTGTGCGGGTTCCATTTAAAACTTCAATTAAACCTTGTCTGATCTGTCTGGTCTCTTCCTCATTGGTGCCATGAGCGATTGGTGAATAAGATGAATTTTTAATATGAGTTTTATCGAAATCATAATTTAGAACTCTGGCCATTTCGTATAAAAGGTCTACAAAAAGGTCTGTTCTTTTGATATCCCATTGCTCTGCTGTAAGATTCTTTTGATTGAGTAAATCGTGATAAGCTTTCCAGGCTTCTATAACAGATTTTTCTTTAGGGTCGTTTTTATCAAACTCAAGATCAATTCTATTTAGTGCGGCCACATGATCCCATGAAACAGTATAAGAGCGCGTTCCCATCAGGGTTTTAAAGAGTTGAGTTTTTCGTTCCTTGCTTTCTCTTTTATTATCGAGGTAGCGAGTGAGTTGAACTGCAACAAGAGGCCCTGCGATTACTACCAGAATCATTACCCAGTCAGAAATTGTCATGCCATACTCCGAATTATTAATTGTTGGTTCATGTTTTTGCGTCCATGCTAAATTCGCCTGAAAGAAGTTTTGGGAGTAGTGTATCTCTGATTTTGCTTAAGATTCGGGTTTGTGTATCTAAATTTTCTATTTGCTCATCAACTGGTCGTGTAATTTTTGAAAATTCATTCAAAACAGAATGTGAAGGCCTGATGATTTTGATCGTTTTTAAATTTTTCTGATTAATTGAACCAAAGACTGTCCCTTCCGAGCTGAAATTTTCAAAAATAGGGCTTAGGTTTAGAAGTAAATAATAAGTGTATGCTTCGCAAGTAGTAATATGTCGAAGAGCTGAAATGCCTCTGCCAATGCAACAGTCAGAGCTTGCTTTATTGATATCACCAACAGGAGCTCGCACGCTTAGCAGTGTGTCGCCTTTTGATGCCATTCTTTTTGGTTGTGTACAATAAACTCTATTTGTGGGATATCGCCAGCCAAAGTCCCTTCTCCCCTGAAAAAATGCTATGCCTTGCTCATTTTCATTGTATGTGTCACCTGGCGGAGATTGCCCCATAACAATATCGAAATCATTGCCCAGTGAAGAAACATTCCACCCTTCTGGAATTAACCCTAACTCAGATTCAATAAGTTCGTTGGGAAAATAGCTAGCGGTACTGACTAGCTGCTGGCGTTGGGTTTCAGTTTGATGAGCAGTTTTTTTCTCCAGAACCTGGCTTATTTGCTGGTCGAGGATATCAAGATCAGTGGCGCTGATGATGGTTTCCAGGTTGATGGCTCCGGCGATAATGGCCTGGGCGGCGCGTTCTTTTTGTGCTTTGTTGCCGCCGAGCTTGTGGAGATGTTGTTTGGCTTTGACCGGTTCGAAATCAACAAACCAGCATTTGAAGATGGCCTGGGCGATTTGTTCCAGGGTTTGGTTGGTTTGGTGGTTTAGTTTTATTTTGTCATCTAACCGAGCAAGTATGCTTCCAATTCTTTTTCTACCTTCCTTGCTCGGAAAATCAAATTCAAAATCAGCTATAGCCTGCCATGACACCCGCTGGCGACCAGATGTGCCCTCCATTCTGGACTTTGCAAATGCGCGAAATTCCGGGAGTCTTGCGATGTAGTAAATAAAGTCTTCATCAAACTCAGGATATATTGCAGACATAACAATAAATTCTGTAGAACCATGAGCATTTACATTCTCAAGTAGCCCAGAAACTTTAGCAGTTTTTCCATTTTCCAAGCAAGGTGTTATACGAGAAAAAAGAGTGTCCCCATTTGAAAATCTTGCCCCTCCACCTTTATATAGCTTCGAGCCTATTTTTGGAATATCACGCGAATTAATAGGTAGGGCCGCCATATCAATAAATGAGGCAATTACCCCTTTTTTTATGGGTCTACTCGGATTAAAAGTTATGAGCTGATCAAGTCTTTTTTTACTCATCCAGTAAATATCCTAATCCTGTTAAATTCTTTTTAATCTCCTGTTCTAATTTGTTGCTTTCTTTAAATTGCACTTTCAGTTTCTTGGTAAGTCGGGTCATTTTCTCAGCAAACGGCTCCCCATCATCTTCCTCCGGCGCAGCCCCAACATAACGGCCCGGGGTTAGCACAAAATCATGTTTTTGGATTTCTTCCAGGCTGGCAGATTTACAGAAGCCGGGGATATCTTTGTAGCTGCTTTTATCGGCACTGGTTTTCCACTGCTTAAAAGTACCGGCGATGGTGTCAATATCCTCGTCGGTGAAATCTCGTAGTACGCGGTCTTTCATATAGCCGAGGTTGCGGGCGTCGATGAAGAGGATTTCGTTGCTGCGGTCGCGGTGTGACCAATGCTCTGGGTCCCCGCCCCCCGCCTTCGCGGGGGCAGGCTGCGCAAATGGAGAGGATGATTTTTTGTTTTTACTTAAAAACCAGATGCAGGCGGGAATTTGGGTGTTGGTGAATAGCTGGCCGGGGAGGGCTACCATGCATTCAACCAGGTCATTTTCTATCAAGGCGCGGCGGATTTTGCCTTCGTTGCTGGTGTTGGAACTCATCGAACCGTTGGCCAGTAACAGGCCCATGCTGCCGTTGGGTGCCAGGTGGTAGAGCATATGTTGCAGCCAGGCGAAGTTGGCGTTGTTGGGCGGTGGGGTGCCGTATACCCAGCGGGGGTCGTCATCGCTTAGGCCGGTATTCCATTGCTTCATATTAAAGGGTGGGTTGGCCATGACGAAATCGGCGCGCAAGTCCGGGTGTTGGTCGTTGCTGAAGGTATTGGCGGGTTCTTTGCCGAAATTAAAGTCGAGGCCGCGGATGGCCATATTCATGGCGGCCAATTGCCAGGTGGTGTGGTTGTATTCCTGCCCGTAGATGGAAACATCGCCGACCTTGCCCTGGTTATCTTTAATAAAGCGTTCGCTTTGCACGAAGAAACCGCCGGAACCCATGGCGGGGTCATATACCCGGCCCTTGAAGGGTTCGAGCATTTCTACAATCAGGCTAACAATGGATTTGGGGGTGTAGAACTGGCCACCTTTTTTGCCTTCGGCTAGGGCAAATTGACCGAGAAAATATTCATACACATGGCCGAGAATATCTTTGCTTTCCAAGGATTCGTGCGCAAAAGGTATGGTGGAAATTAAATCAATTAATTCCCCCAGTTTGGTCTGGTCAATTTGTAATTGAGCATAGCGTTTATTCAGCACGCCCTTGAGCTTGGGGTTATCGCGCTCGATAGCATCCAGCGTATTATCAATCAGGCCGCCGACTGAACTGATTTTAATTTTGCGCTCACCATCGGCATCGCGTACTGTTAGCTCGGTTCCAGCCGCAACTTTGTTGTTGTCCTGCAGAAACTTCCAGCGGGCTTCCCGGGGTACCCAGAAAACATTTTCTTCGGTGTAATAATCGCGCTGTTCGAGTTCGGCATTGATGTCTTCGGGGTTGCTTTCACCCAGGTAGTAGTCGTTATTTTTGTCGGTAAACTGCCCGCTGAGCTGTTGGCGGCGGATATCAAAGCTGTCGGAAACATATTTTAAGAAAATCAGGCCCAGAACTGTGTGCTTGTATTGGGAAGCATCGAGGCTTGAACGCAGCTTATCGGCAGCGGTCCAGAGTTTTTTATCCAGCTGTTGAAGAAAAAGTTGTTCTTCATTTGAACTCATGTAAGTTCCCTTTTGTGTGGTTGTCGGAGTAATGACTGGTATGGTGATAGTAGCATTTTATGAAGCACTGGTGGTTTCGTTTGCTGGATTCCCGCCTGCGCGGGAATGGCGAAGGGGAGGCTTGGGAATGATGAAAGGGAAACGGGTGTGGGGTGCAGTCAAGGCGACCAATGTCCAGCAGATGGTTTCCCGTGGTGATGGGGTGTATTATGTATTTTTGAATAAAGTATTAGAAACCATGCGTGAGACGGGCGCGGATATGCAAACTAAGTATAAAGAGACCTCGCGGGGTGGTTTGGCGGTTAATGTGATCGAATGTTAAAGGCTATAGTTTTAACTGCGGCCATGTTGATCTGTGGGCTTGCTACCGGCAAGCAGATGTACCAGTACATAGATAAGGATGGTATTGAGCATTACACCGACAAACGCCCTGCTGCCGACCAGGAATTCAAGTCCAGGCCGTTGCGAATGCCCGCAGCAAAACCGGTGGCTGTGCGCCAAGTCGGTAGTGAGGATGAACCCGCTTGGCTTATGCGTAATAATCTCGCTGGGCCGATTGAAGTGCAATTAATACTTGAGGAATCAAAGGCGGTTGTGTCACAACCAGAGCTACCGGCATCAGTATTACTCATGGCAGGCCAGGAAGATACGATTTTAGAATTATTCGCAGATGGCTCGGGGGAACGCTGGATTTTCCGTTGGAATTACCAGGTCATACCTGGTGACCCCGGAATTGTACCCAACTCAAGTGCGGTTAACTATATTCCCTTTCCCAGTGGGCAGGCATACTGGGTATCCCAGGCTTTCCAAGGGCAGCAAACTCATCTGGATAAGCAATCAAAATTCGCCATTGATATAACCATGCCCGAGGGCACACCGGTGCTGGCGGTGCGGGACGGTATAGTAATGGCAATGGAAGATAATTTTTTTGAAGGTGGGCAGAAGCGCGAGCGTTATCTAAATAAAGCCAATCAGATTCGGGTGTTGCATGCCGATGGCACTATGTCAGTGTATGCCCATCTTAAATTAGATAGCACCAAGGTGCGTAAAGGGCAGAGCGTAACTGCCGGTCAGCAATTAGCTGAGTCAGGGAACACTGGTTTTTCATCAGGGCCACATCTGCATTTTGCGATTCAGCGTAACGCTGGGGGGAAATTATTGTCCCTGCCTTTCACCTTTACCCGTAGCAACGGCACCCAAGTCGTTCCGGATCGGACACTTCGTTTGGTAAATTAACTATGCCTAAAAGAACAGTTTTAATTCCCCTGCCAGATTATGGCTTTGACCCTACCGAAGCTGCGATACCGTGGCAATTGCTTGTAGAACACGACTATGTGGTTAAGTTCGCCACCCCGGAGGGCCAGCCAGCTGCTGCTGATGCCTTAATGCTCAGTGGCGATAAACTGGGTATCTGGAAGCCGATATTAAGAGCCAGAGAAGATGCGGTAGCGGCGTATTCAGACATGCTGAAAAGCTCTGCCTTTAAGCATCCGCTCTCATATTCAGAGCTTAGGCATGAACACTTTACGGCTATCTTGCTGCCAGGTGGGCACGACAAAAGAATTAAAGACTATCTGGAATCAAAGCAGTTACAGAGCCTGGTGGCAGAGTTTTTTGCCGCTAATAAGCCAGTGGCGGCAATTTGTCATGGGGTAGTGTTGGCGGCGCGTAGTGTGGATAAGCTCAGCGGCAAATCGGTGCTGCATGGCTATAAAACCACTGCATTGCTGAAATCACAGGAACTGCTGGCTTATAACTTAACCAGGTTATGGCTGCAGGATTACTACCTGACCTATCCGGAGATTACTGTGGAAGATGAGGTCAAATCGGTGTTGGCAAACAAGCAAGATTTTTTGCTTGGACCTAAGCCGTTATTTAAAGACAGCTTAAAGAGGCTTGGTAGAGGCTTTGCACACCGGGATAGAAACTTCGTATCCGCAAGGTGGCCCGGGGATGGTTACAGTTTTTCGCTAGAGTTTCTACAGCTACTGCGTGATTTGGAGACTACCCCAACTAGCGTTGAAGTGTAGATTGCCTGCGGGTAAACACCCAGGTATTGTCTGGTGATAGGTGTTGGTTGAATTTGTAACCATCAACATTAAAAGCTTTTATATCTTCAGGCTTGCTTAACTGTTGCTGGATAATATACCGGCTCAACAAGCCCCTGGCTTTCTTTGCATACACGCCAATCATTTTATATTCGCCGTTTTTGTATTCTTTGAAAGCCGGGGTGATGATCTGGGCCTTTAGCTCCTTAGGTTTTATAGCTTTAAAATACTCGTTGGATGCCAGATTTATTAGCTGTCGAGAGCTGGTTTTTTTCAGTTGCTTATTTAAGCTCTCAGTAATGCTTGAACCCCAGAATTCATACAGATTACGGCCCCGGTCGGTGTTTAGTTTAGTACCCATTTCCAGGCGATAAGCCAGGATTAAATCCAGTGGTCGTAGCAGACCATATAAACCTGAAATAATTCGTAGGTGCTGCTGGGCAAAGTCAAAATCTGGCGCAGTAAATGAGCCCGCATCAAGCCCAAGGTAAACCCCGCCTTTAAATGCCAGCAGTGCTTGCCGAGCATCAGCTTTACTAAAATCCTTATCCCAGTTTTGGTAGCGGTCGAAGTTAAGCTCGGCGATCTTTGTGCTAACTTTCATTAGTCTGCTGATTTCCGGTGCTGAAAATTGGCGCATGTGACTGATTAATAATTCAGCATTATCAAGAAAACTTGCTTGGCTAGATAATTTGGTTTGAACCGGGGTAGTGTAATCAAGGGTTTTAGCAGGCGAGATAACAAGTAGCATGGTATGGGTGTCTTTCTGAAAATTGAAACTGCATTGTAACAAATAGGCTGAGGGGTATGTAAGACCTTATATCTTAGCCGGGCGGGGCCGGATTAGTATTGGTAAGTAAACCCAGGTAAATACACCAAATGCCAGCATCCAGCCACCGGCAGATAGCTGCATAACTTGCAGGTAATTCAGGCCGGTAATTGGGCCAAAAACCCTAAGGATAACGGCAAACATAAATACCCAATAAGCAATTACTGTTAAACGAGCGGCTTGTAGAGGCCTGCCGGTGTGCCCTAAGGCGACTCGGGTAGTAACCGCCAGAATCATGCCTCCAATTGCCCCCATAGTAAGTGCATGCAGGGCTACGGCTGGAGAAAATGCCCAGTTAAATACGGCTAAGCCCATTAGTAGGTAGCCAATTGGAATCCAGGCGTAGGCCACATGCAGGATAAATAACAGCGGATTCCTGCGACAGGCCCAGCCCCGCCAGCGTGAGAGTTTAAAGCCATGCACCAAGGATGCCAGTA
>JAJRYF010000067.1 GCA_024275935.1 Gammaproteobacteria bacterium
AGGCAGTACCCCGGCGCGTTTAACTGCAGCAATTATTGAGCGTTGTGTGGCTTCATCAGCATTGCATTGTGATTTCATCACTTCTGCGCTAATCACATCACCACCCGGAATTTGTTGCACCTGTAAGCGGCAACGCAAGCCGGGCCTGGCAGTAGCGGGGCGATACCAATTACGAGTCACCAGATTGGTGATTTCCAGTACATACTGGTCATGTATAGTACCTAGCACTTGTGCCTGCTCAGTCGCTCTAGCCTCGGCATTCAACTGATCGCGCATACGCTTATCGGCAGCAGCTTTCTCGCGAGCTTTACGATCCTCGGCCAGTTTACGCAGTTTTTCGCCTTCTGCCTTAATTTTTTGTTCCTGCTCCTCGCGCTGCTTGCGGATATTGTCCAGATCAGCCTGGCGCTTTTTAACCAGTTCTTCCTGAGCTTTACGCCGCTTATCCAAATCGGCCTGTTTCTTTCTATCTTGTTCAGCTTGTAACTTTTTTGTGGCGGCAGCTTTCCGGCGTTGCTCGGCGAATAAATCTTGACGCTTACTCTCATCCTTGCGTTGCTGTTGCTGACGAATTTTTTGAGCTTCAAGATCTTGTTGCCGTCGCTCTCTAGCCTTATCTTTTCGCTCTCTAGCCTTAACCTGACTCTCAACCTGCTTGAGCTGTTGGTTTAGATCTTTTGTATTAACCACCACCGCCTCAATAGTCAGCCCCGCCAAGCGTGGTTGCTGGAACTTTTTCCAATCCCAAGTTCCCACCAGCATTAACACCAACAACCCAAGATGCACCAAAATCGCATACAACAGTGGTTTGCCGAATCCCTGCATCTTGATTACTTTGCCGCCACTAACACTTATGGACTTTCCATAGGGTCGCCCATCAAGCCGACTTTGCTTACCCCGGCCTTCTGTAGCAACACCATGGTGTTATATATTTGCCCGTAAGCTGCGCGCTCGTCCCCGCCAACCAGGACTTCTATGCGTGGGTTACGGCGCACAAAGACCGCTACCTGATTGACCAATTGCTCAGGGCTTACCATCCCAGCATCGTCGCCAGCGGCATTCAAATGCAGGTCACCGTTTGCCATCACCGTGACAATTATTGGAATATTATCCGGGTCAATTTCCATGCCGGCAGCATCAGCTTTCGGTAAATCCACCTGTACACCAAGATTCAGCAGCGGCGCTGTAATCATAAAAATAATCAGCAACACCAACATCACATCAATGTATGGAACCACATTGATTTCCGCTATCGGCAGCCGCCGTTTACGAATTTCGTATCGGTTTGGCATCAATGCTCACCGCTACCTGGTGCTTTTGACAAGCCGTGAGCCTGCCGCTGTAAAATACTGGAAAACTCTTCTTTGAAATTATCGTAGCGCAACTCAATCCGGCCAACCTGGTTGGAATAGCGGTTATACGCAATCACCGCCGGAATCGCGGCAAACAAGCCCATAGCAGTTGCCACTAATGCCTCAGCAATACCGGGGGCTACCGATTGAACTGTCGCCTGGGTGGTGTTAGACAAGCCCTGCATAGCCGTCATAATCCCCCAGACGGTGCCAAACAAGCCTACATAGGGGCTGATAGAGCCTACTGTTGCCAGGAAGGTCAGGCGGTGCTCAAGGCGATCAGTTTCTCTGGTCAAAGCAATCCACATAGAGCGCTGGGCACCTTCTACCATTTCACTAGCGGACATACCAACTTGCTGACGCATACGGGCAAATTCACGGAAACCTGCTTCAAATATATAATCCATGCCTTCAGATTTATTCTTACTGTTAGAGATGCCCTCATATAAACGACTTAGATCAGCACCTGACCAGAAGTGCTCTTCAAACTGATCGGCTTTTTTGATCGCATTTTTTAATAATTGGCGCTTCTGGAAAATCACCATCCAGGAGGCTACTGATGCCGCCAGCAGTGATAACATCACAAATTTAACCAGTAACCCGGCTTCCATAACCAAGTTCCAAATTGACATATCTACATTCATTGATTGATTTCCCTGAGTAAAATTTTTGGTATCCGCACAGGTTGAAAACTCTGCGCGCTAAGGCTGGCAGCACGAACTTTCGCGCTGGCTAGTAATTGTTGGTCGGAGGCGCGAAACATTTGCTGACTCAGCAACATCGAAGCTGAGCCAAGACGCTCTAATTGGACGCTGACTAGCAACTCATCATCGAGGCGCGCAGGCTTGATAAATTCTACTTCCATGTTACGCACCACAAATAAAATCTCCAATTCTTTTACTAATCGCGACTGGTCTATATTTTTCGCTCGTAACCATTCGGTACGC
This sequence comes from Gammaproteobacteria bacterium, assembly GCA_024275935.1. Classification (GTDB taxonomy): domain Bacteria; phylum Pseudomonadota; class Gammaproteobacteria; order Xanthomonadales; family SZUA-36; genus SZUA-51. The sequence goes on from JAJRYF010000067.1 coordinate 2,300, forward strand.
GCGCGCTCGAAAAAGTTCAGATATTGGCTGTGATAAACCACCCCGCCAGCATCGGTATCTTCATAGTAAACTCTAATTTTCCAATTAAATTCAGGCATTTTGGTGATTTCTTGTGGCGAAATTATGATTTATCAAATAAGTCAGCAGCAGCACTTGTTGCTTCCTGCGGTGGCACCAACCCCAAATGCCGCCAAGCATTAGCGGTTGCCATGCGCCCACGGGAGGTGCGCATAATATAACCTTGTTGAATTAAATAAGGTTCAAGCACATCTTCTACCGTACCGCGCTCCTCACTTAATGCCGCCGCCAGTGAATCTACTCCAACTGGGCCGCCATCAAAATTCTTGATGATAATCTGTAATAAACGCCGATCCATAGTATCAAAACCTTGATCATCTACTTTTAACATTTCCATGGCGGCGGCAGCAATTTCAAGATCAATATGGCCATCGCCGCGAACTTCCGCGTAATCTCTAACTCGGCGCAATAAGCGATTGGCGATTCGTGGAGTTCCGCGCGAACGCCGGGCGATTTCAAAAGCGCCGGTATCATTAGCTGGAATCTCAAGAATTCTGGCAGAGCGACCCACAATAGTAGCCAATTCATCATCGTTGTAAAACTCTAGACGCTCAACAATGCCAAAACGGTCGCGTAATGGTGAAGTTAATAAGCCCGCTCTGGTAGTAGCGCCGATTAAAGTGAAATGGGGCAAATCAAGTTTAATTGAGCGCGCCGCTGGACCTTCACCAATCATGATGTCTAGTTGATAGTCTTCCATCGCTGGGTAAAGCACTTCTTCAACCACTGGTGATAAACGATGAATTTCATCAATAAATAACACATCGCCAGGCTCAAGATTGGTGAGCAAAGCCGCCAGATCGCCAGCGCGCTCCAGTACCGGCCCTGAAGTTGAGCGCAGATTAACCCCCATTTCATTGGCAATTACATGGGCAATGGTGGTTTTCCCCAGGCCGGGAGGCCCGAAAATAAGCACATGGTCAAGCGCTTCGGAGCGTTTACAGGCCGCCTCAATATAGATTGAAAGCTTCTCTTTCATAACTTCCTGACCTACATACTCATCTAGTGACGCAGGTCTTAAGCTTTTATCGACACTGGAATCATCCGCAGACTCCAGCGGGCTGATCACGCGGGAGTCGCTAGCGGAAGGTGGATTATTAGAATCAGAGCTCATGGTGAATCATTATAGGGCAGAGCTCTTGATTGTGCATAAGCCAAATCAATATATCGGAGTTCAACCCCTAAACTGAGCGGCGAATACTGAACACAAAGAACCAGAGGCCCTTTTACCGACACTTTGTAGACATAGCACTTCATACGGGACTGTACTAATGACTTATGAGCTAGACTTAAGCCCGCTTATTATAAATATCCC
>JAJRYF010000068.1 GCA_024275935.1 Gammaproteobacteria bacterium
AATAGAGGCTAGCGGCCCCTGGGTCTGTTGCCATTGGTATTGGCTAATAGTGCCATCGGGGTCGCTACTGCCGCTACCATCAAGTTGGCCTTGAGTAAGTTCCAACAGGGTTTGGGCAGGGCCTGCATTAGCTATTGGAGGGAAGACAGGGGTTATGGTTATACTGATGGGGTCGGCATCTACCATTATTATGCTGCCAGAGTAATAAGCAATCCGCGCCCAGGCTAGTACAATTTCTGTGACTTCGCTAACCTCAGGGGCGATAAAGGTAGTATCCCAGGCGGTATTGTCCTCGATACTGATAGGGGGCCCAGCTAATTGGAACCACCGGTGGGGATCATCCAGAACATTGTTGGAAAGTGGTACTGCGTTCAGATTAACTGTTTCACCTGGGGAGACTAGCAAGTCTTCACCAGCTTCAAAATATTGTGCCTGGTGGGTGCGTGAAACCACCCAGATAATACCAGAACCTGTATCAACACCACCATCTCTGTCGGTTACCGTTAGGTTAAGGCCCATACTTGTAAATCCGCTAATTTGTGGAAGTATAATGGTTGGATTAAGTGTTGTTGAATCTAAAAATGTGACGGCTGGGCCATAATATTGGCTCCACTGGTGCTGCTCAATAAAGTTGTCAGGATCATAGCTATATATGCCACTAAGCTGGCTGCTTGTTCCTGCAAGCATGAGTGGGTTTTCTTGGTTATCAATAGCTGCATTGGGGCTGGAATTTACATAAGTGATATACCTGCGGTTGAAATCAGCGGTGCTGGCACCCTGGTCGTCTGTTGCAACCAGCAAAAATACATGTTCGTGCGAAAATCGCTGGCCATTTGCCGGGCCGTAATATGGTGCAAACACAAACTGGGCATTTAATTGGTCACTATCTAATAAGGCTGCAGCAACAGGGCCTGAAACCTGGTACCACTGGGTACTGACAATACTGCCATCGGGATCTGATGCCGTGCCATTGAGGTTATATTCATCATCCATGTGGAAGTGCAAAGTGTAGTGGTCGATTGAAGTACCGGAGTCCACCACAGGTGGTTGGTTACCATTTTGCGGTCTGTCAGGTACGGTGACGGTTACCTCATCGGATGCCGTGGCTCCGGTATTGTCGGTGACGGTGAGCCGGATTTGGTAAACACCATCAGGTGTCCAGTTGTCGTAATACAGTGGGTCAGGGCTAATATCAGCGACCCAGCTATTTCCTCCAGGGCTGGAAACTATTTCCCAATGATATTCAACAATACTACCATCGGGGTCATAACTGGCACTACCATCCAGGTGCATCATTAGCGGCGCCAGCGACATATGATCAACACCAGCATTGGCAATAGGTGGCAGGCTATTACCACTGCCTGGTTCGACAATGGTTAGCATTACAGTGTCGATAGAACGGGTGCCAAACCTATCTGTAATAATAACTTCAAAGACCAGGATTTCACCGGCTTGCACAGGTGTAACTTCTATGTGGCGATGGTTCTCACCATAGCGAATAATCGCCGGGGTTCCCCTCTCCTTGGTAGATATGCAATAGTATTGCATAGATATTTTTTCAGAAACAGCCACAACCCGGGAAGCACCCACCAACTACGGTTATACTCATTGCGCACCCATCATTTCATGCGTCTGTGGAAGTTTATTCCATGTTCAATATCGTATACCCAAATTATCCTACTGATATAACCCTGTCAAGTGGTGCATTTACCCTAAATATAATAGGTAAATATACTACTTCGCGTATATCCTGTAGCTGCGATATATCCTGCAGATGATGAATTGCCTGGCCAAAATTGCCTTGAAACACAATTTACCGACAGCACAAGCCCCCAGGACCAGGACTCACCGGAAGCTGATACCAAAGAGTAATTTAAGGGAATTAATCGAGTCATTTGGTTTCTCAAGACCGCCATTAGACATATGGTGGTAGCGCAATTCAGCAAACATCTTGTTGCTGGGATTATTCTCATCTGTACGGAATTCTACCCCTATGCCTAGCTGATATATTCCTCTTAAGTTTGATGAAGTGCCCGGTATCTCTACCCGTGTATAAACCGGGCCACCGCCGATAAGAAAGTACGGCTGACGCTTTAGGTTTTTCGTCAAGTACCAGGCAGCATTAAAAGTCACCCCTGCTACCACAGCCTTGTCCGGTGAGCTAATCCAGCTAATTGGGAGCTCTATCAATACCGACTTCCGGTTGACCCATCGTCCTGAGCCACGGGTTTTGGCTTGAGGTCGCTGATGTCGAAGTATTACATCTAGGGTTCTAACTTGCTGATAAGTACTTGCCCAGCCAGCCTTTGAACTACCACCACCTACCAGCATGGCCCAGCTATTAGCTGTCTCATCAGCAACTGCTGAATTAACAGCAACTAACGCCAAGAGGGCTAGCAACAAACGATTAGAATACTTCCTGTAAATCAATTTTGTTAATTGCATTTCAGGTTTAACTGAATCGCTACGGCATTACTTAAGTTACTCATCATCACACCTTCTTTTTGGAAATCAAGCTTAACAGTCTACTCAGTTAGCTTCTTCAACATTCTTTTATTGCCACTGAGTTGCGCAAAATATCTACCACACCAATACCAGTGCAGATAAATTGTTTCTACAAATAGTTTACCAATTATCGGAGGCAATACAAATTCATCCTCTGCTGCCAACAGTTTAATTTGTATTCCCATACCCTGGGCAAGGGTCGAGATTCTTTTAAGGTGATAGCGATTGCTTATCAGCACCGGATCGGTATGATTTTTAATCCAGCCACTGGCCTGGCGTAAGTTATCCAGGGTATTAATCGACTTTTCTTCGCATTCAATAAGATCAGAGCGAACCCCATGAGACTTTAAATACTCAGCCCCTAATTGAGCTTCACTAACACCATCTTTAGGCAAACCTCCAAGAATCACTATTGGCAAACCGGGCTGCAAGATTGCCCGTTGCAGGCGCTGACTGTAATCGGTGCTTACTTTACCAGCTTTGATCGCATGCCCTGGAATAACTATGGCATCAATTGAGGCTCGGGTTGAAGGTACTGATTTTGCTCGTTTGATAACTGCGATAAAAATCCATAAATGGCTTAGGCCTAAAGTAAGAATACCAATAATAATCGACAGCGGCAGCATCCACAGGGCATCAGCATCAATCCCTCTCACCGCACTGCGCTGCAATGCTGGCTGAAAAGTGGATCGGTATAGCCCCGGCAAGTACATCCATCTGGAAAATAATCGCTTACTGATCATTTTAGTAATTTTAGTGATGTCTTCTACGCCTTTGAAGTGGCTTGCCCTTAAGCCTTCAGCGTAAATAGCCTGAATTGGTACTGGAAAAGTACGAATGCCTTGCCAACCCGCCTGAATCAGCACTTCGCTTTCAAACACAAAGCCTTTATCCTTGCTTACATCCAGTTGCAAGTGACGCAAGAAATCAGCCGGGTAGAGCCGGAAGCCTGTTTGTGAGTCTTCAATTGGATAACCCGACGCCCAGGCCACCCAGAAATTAGCAAAGCGATTGGCTCGATAACGCGACACCGGAATACTCTTTTTATCATGCAAGCGCGAGCCAATGATAATACTGCCCGGATTGGCTTCAGCAGCCGCTATAAAACGAGGAATATCTTCCGGAAGATGCTGAGTATCACCATCCAGACTGATAACCGCGTCTACATTACGCTCCAGTGCCCATTGTATACCGCGCCAAAGACTGGCTGCCTTACCCTGATTGCTTTGGTTGCGCAAAACTGTAACCGGCAAACCCTCAAGCTGAGCGGAGGTTTCATCACTGGAACCATCATCTACGACTACAATATCCAGCGGGATTTCAGTCGCGACTTTGAGCACGCGTAGAACAATTTCGCGAATAGTTCCAGCTTCATTATAGGCTGGTATTAGCACTGCTATCTTCACGCACAACCCCTGATATTACCTAAAAACTGGCGTCCTCGGCAGGACTCGAACCTGCAACCTGCTCCTTAGGAGGGAGCCGCGCTATCCAGTTGTGCCACGAGGACGGATAGTTGGCAGATTATACAATACTTCATACTGCTGTCTCGTTAACTATTTTAAGCATAAATTCTGAGTGCTCGTCTGAGACCTCCACCCGCAGGGCAGGTTTTTGCTCCTGCAAAACCTGCACTTCCGCCATCCTTGGCGGTCGGACGGGGTGAAGAGCCCCCATGGTGTATAGACCGGACACATGGATGGGTTTACGGCGTGTCTCAGGCGGGCGCTCAGAATTCATGCCCTCGGTGGCAAAAAGTAGTACACGCCAATACACAGTAGCGGTTATAGCCAGCAATGCGCAAAGTTAACGGGACAGCGGTGACAATACTTCACTATTTATCTGGCTGTGTTGCTTGCAGCGCCAGAGACAGCAATCTCCGATAGAGTTTCTCGCTAAAACTTTTCACGGTTAGCAGTTGCATGCGTTCAAATTCTGCATGGTATGCCGTTACTGCTGGTGGTCTAAATCCGGCCTTGAGAATGCTGGTAACCAAACCTAAGCGTGTTCCGGTAGCTTGCTTTAACCAAGCAAGTGCTTTTATTAGACGAAGTTCAACTGCGGAAAAATCACTACCAAAGGGCCATTCGGGGAAACTGCCACTACTTATACCTTGCTGGAACCGTTGTTTGAGCCCTGCTGGTAAATTATCCCGATACTCCGCAGGCAATTCCCAGTCTGGATCCAGCTTGTTATATTGTTTGGCGATAGCTATCAAGTCTGCCTGAAAACGACTATCAGCAATACCGATCATTGCCTTGATACAGTCCTCATCTGATTTCCCCCGTAACCTGGCTATTCCGTACTCGGTCACTACAATATCTCGCAGGTGCCGGGGAATGGTGTCATAGGGATAGGTCCAGACAATATTGCTTTTAAGCTTCTTACCGCTACCATGAGTGCTCCGTAACATCAGCACTGAATTTGAGTCTGGCAGGGCATGCGCCATGGCGACAAAGTTGTACTGCCCACCCACACCACTTACAACCTGATTATTATCCAGACCATCGGATGCAGCCGCACCTAGCAGGGTTACCTTCATGGTGGTATTTAAGAATCTGGCCTTTACCCGCTGGGCACGATCTAATTCTTCGCCACCGTATAACTCATTAATTTGGCTTACCGCAGTCATCTGGAAAAGCTCCCGCTCTGCCCCCTGCAAACTGCTTAGCCAGGTATAGAAATCAGCAGAACCAAGGAAGAATGCTGCGTGTAAAACAGCCCCGCTCTTAAGTTCCCGGCCATCTAGCAAGGCGTGGGTATAAATAGCCTGGCGGTTTTCTGCCACTCGAATATCGGGGTTCAAATACTGCCCATCAGTGGTTAACCACTGCTCGTCCTGATACTTAATGGTCTCGCTGATTATACCAAGCCGTTGTAGCCTAACAAGCTGGACTTGCTCCAATATTGGCGGCAATATCTGCTGCGCGTATAGCCTTTCAAATAAGTCGATACTTACAATCGGCTCAAGCTTGTACTCACCCAAAAGCCTGTGCAGACCTGCATCAGGCCAAACCTTACGCTTCAGAATGCCGGCCTTATATAGATGCATAAACCCATCCATAAACATCTCAGAGGCTGCATACAAGCCTTTTGAGAATTGCTTCAGTTCTTCCACTCGTAACCAACTATGGCGCTTATAAATACCGCTGCTTTTTAATAGTTTTTGATAAGAATCAGCATTACTTTGTCGTTGGCATAGCGCATAAACTAAAGCATCACTCAGGGAACCAATCCCGATCTGCAGCGTGCCACCATCGGCAATTAAAGTGCTGGCATGTAAACCGATAGCATGATCAATAAGTCCGACCCTGCCAATGGGTGGCGCAAACAGCTTATGCTGAGTTTCTGGATCATCAATAATAATGTCGAAAAACTCAGTGCCCCGCTCTGCAGCGGCGGTCATAAACGGCATATTCCGATTAACCACCCCTACTACCAACGGCCTTGAGCAGCCTCTTCTGCGCAAAATATCCAGTAAATCCTGAGTGGTATCCGGGTTAGATCCAAGACTATATACAAGCTCACCTTCACGCTCTTCCTGCGCCACCATCTGCACAATCACATTTACTCCGCGATCTGCCATATCGCGGGCTGCATGAGTGTAATTTGAACTTGTGTAATTTCTTTGTGCCGCAGGGTTACCGAGAAACTTCCCCGACTGCATATAAAACTCTGCAACACTGGCATTTGCCGGTATGCTATTACTTAATTGATCCTGAGTGTGCACCAAAGCAGGATAATCTTCCCCAAAATGCTGCTGCAAAAACGGATTAATAAAGCGTTTCTCCAAAAACCCGGAGGCATCTGGTAGCGAAAGCGAGAGCGCGGTAAACAGCTCCAGTTCAAACGAATCATCGGCCTTAGCGTGCAACCACAAGGCATTCAACAAATGGTTTGATTTGCCAATACCTAAGGGCGCACCAACTACCAGCTTGTTTCCAGCCTGGCCGATAATAGCTAACAGGCCAGCATCAATACTAGTGTACTGCTGGGCGGGCATACTGGATTTGTTTTTCTGGTTTTTCATTGGTCACATAATAGTGCAATATCTAGTAATTATGGCAGAAAGTCTTGCTACTCTTGAATATATTGTTTTAGAACCGCATACACCTCACGGTCATTAAGAAGCCCCATGTGGTTAATGCCACGCCCAACCCACTGCTTAGATTGCTTAAAACCCAGATTATATTTTTGGTCTTTGTGAATACCTAATGCACTGTTTAAACTTACCAGTCCATCTCCAACAAAACCAGCACCCAGGCTACCGGCTTTCGGGGTTGTAATCACCGCGATAGCGTAACACTCTACGCCTTGAGGTAATGGTGGTGGAATTCTCTGACCCTCAGACTCCTCAACACTGGCGCCTGCCTGGCTATTATCATCAATAATATTACCATGGCGTAAATCATTAATACCGTTACTGCGGATTTTGCTCAACTTCGCAAACGGGGCGCTAAATTGGTTTGCTAGCAATGCATTATCAAACCAGTTGCCAAACTTCTCCAAAATCGCGCCTTGATGTGGAGTACCCAAAAACAACAGTTTTTTGAGCTTCTTAAGCCAAGTATAATTCTCTTGTTCAGCATAGTAACAAGCACTGCGAGTTACCAACCCACCCATCGAGTGAGACACAATATAGAGCTCTTTTAATTCGTAGATATCTTTGCAAGTTATTTCAATCAATTCAGCAAATTGCTTACCATTCTCTGCAACCCGCATACCAGAGTTGTAATGCAAATAAACTGCTTCAAGACCCAGCTCTTGAGTCAACTTGTCACCGTGATTGTGGCCAGCCCTGCGCCATTGCAAATCACTCATGCAGGAGCCGTGAACTAAAATCAACAGCCGACCCTTAGAGCTAACAATTTTCTGCAGCAACTCCTTCTCAGTTAGCGCTTTTCCCTTGCTGCGAAATTGCATCTTGATAGCCAAAGGATTTCCCCTGCTATGCAAGTGGTCACCAAGAACTCCATTCAACGCCGATACCAAAGCTTCACGATTAGGGGATAAAACCTGGCTGCCAACCAATAAATCAAGCCTCCCAAGCAATACATCAACACCACTACCAACAAGCCCGGTAATATTATTTATATTTCTATAAACCACACCAGAAACCGCCTTTGTTCGGGAGTTTTCCCGGTCGGTTGGCAAGCCGATAAAGCTTGCAATGCTTTGGTGCAAAGATTCAACAATGCTGGTGATGCCCTTGATAGCATCAATTGTTAAGCGGCCTGCACCCTGAAGGTCTGCTGGTGATTTATTCGACATAAAGCCTGCCTATATTGGTTGCCGTAATCTTAACCTCAGGTATATTCAGAAATCAGCTCCGAGGCAGCAAAAATATAGTACCAGAAATTTGAATTCTCAGGCACCTGGGGATATAGTTACATATGAAACTATATTTAACAGAATCGGTCATACTCAGCAGGACTTAGACACTTTGTTGGCTGCAACTTTTATCAGAGAGAAGAAATCATGACAACCACTAATGAAAGCTACAACCCCCTCGGCCTGCGCGGCATTGAGTTTACTGAGTTTGCCACCCCAGATAGTGAGTTTATGGAGCAGGTGTTCCATGCTTTCGGCTTCTCTAAACTACAAACTTTCGCCGGTAAGGACATCAGCTACTTCAACCAAAATGACATTCATTTTCTTCTAAACAATGAAAAAAATGGTTTTTCCAGAGATTTCGCCCGCCGCCACGGACCGGCTATCTGCTCGATGGGATGGCGGGTAGATGATGCCAAACAGGCGCGTACAATTGCAATCGAAAATGGTGCCAAAGGCGCCGACCCTGAAATTACTGACCTACCCTACCCGGCCATCTATGGTATCGGCGATAGTCTGATATATTTTATTGACAAGTTTGGCGACCGCGGATCAATTTATGTAGATGATTTTGAAGACCTAGATAATCCAGTTATTGCTGCCGGAAAAGGTTTCTTGGCAATTGACCACTTAACCAATAATGTGCGCAAGGGAACCATGCACCAATGGGCGGATTTTTACAAAAATGTATTTGGCTTTACTGAAGTCCGGTATTTTGATATCCGCGGGAAAGAAACCGCGCTGATCTCGTATGCCCTACGCTCGCCGGATGGTAGTTTCTGTATCCCTATCAATGAAGGCAAGGGCGATGATCGCAACCAGATTGATGAGTATTTGCGGGAATACGATGGCCCCGGGGTTCAACATCTAGCCTTTCTTACCGAAGATATTATCAACTCAGTCGAGCAACTAGACAACGGAGTCATAGATACTCTAGACATTAGTGATGACTATTACCAAACCGTGTTTGACCGTGTCCCAAATGTCAAAGAAGACCGCCAACGCCTTCAGGATTATCAAATATTAGTGGATGGAGATGACGACTCATATTTACTACAAATTTTCACCCGCAATCTGTTTGGGCCAATATTTATTGAAATAATTCAGCGTGAAAACAACCTGGGCTTTGGCGAAGGTAACTTTCAGGCACTGTTTGAGTCAATCGAACGCGACCAGAAAAAACGCGGGACTTTATAAGAGAACACTATGGCAGCAGCCAGTAAAATATCCGGATACCACGCTATAACCGCTGATGCGCAGGGCTTGGTAGCCTACAGCGGAAGTGACGACAAAACCTGGGAACTACTCTACCAACGCCAGGCAGAGTTGATCCAGAAGCGTGCAAGCAGTGAGTATTTACACGGCTTGGACATACTCCAATTACCCACTGACAGGGTCGCCCAGGTACCGGAAGTTAACCGGCGCTTAGGCGAGGCTACCGGTTGGCAGTTAGAGCCGGTTGCCGCGGTAATTCCATTTGCTCAATTTTTTGATTTGTTGTCACAACGAAAGTTCCCAGCAGCTACATTTATGCGCCGCACTGAAGATATTGACTACTTGCAAGAGCCTGATATTTTCCATGAAATATACGGACACTGCCCAATGTTAACTGACCCGGTGTTTGCAGACTTCGTGCAAGCTTATGGAGCGCTAGGTTGCAAGGCCAACCCTAGAGAGAGGGTATATTTGGCGCGCCTATTCTGGTTTAGTGTAGAGTTTGGCTTAATTAAATCTGCCAACGGCCTGCGGGCATATGGAGCAGGCATTCTTTCTTCCAGTGACGAAACTGTTTACGCTTTGGAAAACAACACTGTTGAGCGTAAACCGTGGGATGTTATGGAAGCACTTAGAACACCCTATCGAATTGACATTATGCAACCTGTATATTATGTAATTGACAACTACCAACAACTCTATAACGCTATGGACAAATACTTGATGGACAATGTACATACCGCTATGGAGCTTGGACTGTTTGCCCCGAGCTACCCAACTCCAGCAGTGGCAAGTTCAATCAGTAATAAACACGACTGTTAAATATTCATACTAATTACTCAGGAATCACCCATGAAAATCCAAAAAATCCACCATGTAGCCTACCGCTGCAATGATGCCAAAGAAACGGTAGAGTTTTACACCAAACGCTTGAATATGGATTTCATCCTGGCTATAGCTGAAGACAGAGTGCCCTCAACCAAAGAACCTGACCCCTATATGCATGTTTTTCTGGATGCTGGTAGCGGCAATATATTGGCATTCTTTGAAATCCCAAATTCACCGCCAATGGGATTCGATGAAAACACCCCGCGCTGGGTACAACATATTGCTTTCCAGGTTGAGGATGTGGCGACTCTAATGCAGGCCAAAACCGAGCTTGAGGAAAGTGGTATTAGTGTAATCGGACCTACTGATCATGGCATTATAAAATCCATTTATTTCTTCGACCCTAATGGTCATCGGCTGGAGCTAACCACTATTACCGGAACCCCAAAAGAAATGGATAAACTAGATCAGGTTAAGTGGGATATGCTCAACGAGTGGGCAATCACCAAAAAAGCCCCACAACATGCAGCATGGATGCATGAGAAGGAGTTTGCCGAGTAGTTATTGCTCCTGCAACAACTGGAGCTTCTGAGAACGCTTGAGCTTTTTGATTTCAGCTTCGCGCTGACTAGCTGTGCTTCGATCTGCGCAGCTCTGGCGATAAACCACTTTCAATGGTTTTCGTCCATAAAAATATTTGGCCTGCTTGCTCCTTCCCAGCACTCCTGCGTGCTCGTCAAAGCGCCGTTCAATATCAGTAGTAATGCCAGTATATAGGCTAGCATCATCGCAGCGAATTATATAAACCCACCAACTCAAGGTATTGCCCGCAAACTTGAGCCACACAAACGGCAAAAATACTGCACTTTGCCTGCTTGGATTTTATTGTGCTTACGACAACTTAGCTGGTGTTCCTGGCAGGCGCAGTGATAACTAAAACGCCTTTCCTTGCGTTGTGGCAAACCCGCAAGGTCAAACTGGTGGCAGACACTATCGTCCGCACCCAAAACCGCCATTACCTCACGCCACTCTATACCGTGGGGCTTTAGTCGACGGCGCGGATACAACACTTGCACAGCAAAGTGGCCAACCTCATGGGCAATAGTCGAATCCAAATTCTGTTTGAAATAACGCTTAAAAATGGCCACATTGTAACGAATAAAATATTTTTTACGCCGCTGACTAAACTGCCCTGCAGCCCTGCCTTTAAGATCAAAGCGAATCTCTATATCAGGAAATTTTTTTTTGTAAGCCAGTTCCAATTTGGCAATTTCTTGAAGTGTTTTCGCCCTTACCAGCTCTTCCTGATTAAAAGATAATTCTAATATCACTGTTGTCCCGTTAATTTTGCGCATTGCCTATTAAAGCTCTTACTGTATTTGGGGTGTGTCAATTTTTCAACTTTCGAGACATGAATTCTGTGTCCGCCTGAGACACGCCGTAAACCCATCCATGTGTCCGGTCTATACACCATGGGGGCTCTTCACCCGTCCGACCGCCAAGGAATGGCGGAAGTGCAGGTTTTGCATCGTTACATGGATGTAACTTATTAGAGCAATGCAGGACGATTCCATGGATGGAATCGGTAGAATCGAGTCTGGAACAGAGATCGAGCAATTGCCGAGGAGCAAAAACCTGCCCTGCGGGTGGAGGTCTCAGGCGAGCACCCAGAATTCATACCTGAGGTAGTTAACGGGACAGCACTGTTCTAATATCTTACTTGTTACTGTTGCTTTAACCATTTAATACTAACAGAACCCCAGCAAAAGTTAAGCCCAAGCCCAGCAACATACGCCGCGTTAACGGCTCTTTCAGCCACCACCATGCCAAGATAACAATAAACCCGCCAGCGGTCTCATTAAGCATAGCAGCTACCGCCGCATCAGTTAGTTTATAGCCCGCCAGCCAGAGCATCATGGATAAATAACTGGCTAAAAAACTTCCAAGTAGAATTATTCTCCAAGGTTGTGGTTGTCTTAAATGCTTGCTAATCTGACCCCATTGACCACGCACACTGGCAAATATAAGCAAACCAATCAAGCCTGCAAATAAACGCCAATGTACGGTCCAGAAAAACGACTGCGTCTCCAGAATTCGTTTAACCATGATTACCCCCAGAGCCATAAGCAACACGGAAATAACCCCAAAGAACACACCCTTACGCATATCCTCCTTAGTAACTACAGTCTGATGTCGGTGCCAGGCAACCAGCAAAATACCACCCAGTACCAGGGAAAACCCCAGCCACTGGTACCAACCAAGGCTTTCACCTAAAAAAGCCATAGACAGCAAAACAACGAATGGCGCGTACAAGCTGGCTGTAATAGCAGTGCGCCCAGCTCCAAGCAAATTCAAGGCACGCAAGTACCAATAATCTGCCAGCGCAATACCTAAAACTCCGCTACCAATTACCAGCATCCAACCAGTTCCACCGTATTGTGGAATAGCTCCGCCAAAAATCAACGCGGTTGGGAACATTAATAAAACCCCAACCAGGTTTTTAACCAAATTCAACTCAAAGGCAGGTAGGGTCTCACCAGATTTGCGGAACAACACCACCGCACAAGCCCAACCCAAGGCACAGGCGATGGAAAAGAACTCGCCCCAACCGAACTCCAAACTCATAAATTCTAATTAGTTACGGCCTAAACCGCAACATCCTCCAGCACTGTAGAGCTGGTGTTATCAAACGGCTGATTACTTTGGCAACGATATGATAAAACCAGTGCATATTTAGCTTTATGGGTAAAATTTCTACCCGCCATGTGAAACAAATTGGCATGGAAAAACAACACATCCCCAGCTTGCAACTCCGCCAGTACAGCCTGATCTATCAGTTCCTGGTTTTCTGCCAAATCTTCACGCAAAAACTTTTCCGAATCATAGCGCTGAGACTGAAAATCCATATTATGGCTGCCGGGAATTAGTTGCATACCACCATTGACCTGCTCTTCATGACCCAATGCAAGCCATGCGTTTACCAACTCTGGAGTACCAAAGTTCCAATAGCGAACATCCTGATGCCAGCCAGTGTGGCTACTAAACCTTGGGTGCTTTGTCATTATTGAGTTGTGGTGATTGAGCACTAACATTAACTGCTCGGTACTCAATAACTGGCGCATACGACCTGCTACTCTGCCACTAAGTGCCCAATCGTCTATGGCAGGATCACGCCCAAATACAGACTTCAAGCGCCTAACAGTGTGCCCTCCAAGTGCTTCTAGAGACTTAGGGGAGCCCGGGTATTGGACCTCGGCTTCGTACTCAAGCGGCTGTTTTTCAGCTGCCAGATCGCGCTCGGTTACGGCGTTAATTGCAGCTACTTCAGCGACTGTAGCCAGCGAGGGGACAATTAGATACCCATTGCGCTCGAAGAACTTTAATTGCTCAGCAGAGAAGCCCGACTTAATTGACATTAAAATTCCGCCGGTAACAGCACTGCTTTATAGATAAACACAGGCTTGATAGGAACATTCTCGAAACCGCTATCAGGGTCAGTATGAACTTGGCTTGCGCCAATTTTGGCGATAACTTCATCACCTTCAACAACCATACCAAAAACCGTATAGCCCCAACGCTTACTGCTGGGGTTGAGCTTGTCATTATCAACCAGATTAAAATAGAATTGAGAAGTAGCTGTATGTGGCGGGTTCTCTCTAGCCATGGCAATGGTATAGATATCATTGTCTAGGCCATTACCCGACTCATTGATAATCTCAGCATGAGTCTTGCGATCACTTAGGCTTTCAAAATAACCGCCCCCTTGAATTACAAAATCCGCAACCACCCGATGAAAAACTGTGCCATTGTAAAACCCCTCCGTTACATAACGCAGGAAATTATTCACTGTAACCGGCGCCCGTTGACGATTTAGCTCAATTTTTATTTTGCCTTCACTGGTTTCTAGAACCACCACCGGAAAGGAATTATCCGCCGCAATCTCAGGGACTCCGAACTGCTCTGCAGAAAGGGGCTGCGGGCTCAGCCACAAGCTTAAAGCCACCACGCAAGATAGAAAATATTTTTTACTCATAAACCGCCTCTCGCCATCACTGTGGCATACTTATTATGTCATGCACTATGATAAACCCCTAAACAGCAATCACCAAGCCTAAATAATGAATAGTAGCCTTACAATTACTCTGGTCATTGGCCTCCTAGCCGGGCTGATATGGATTCTATTCCCTGTGTTTTGCGCCCGCCTGCTGATCCGCGCCAATAACTTCCGCCTGGGTTTCAAAAACAAACACGCCCAAGTGGACAATTGTAACTGGCATTGGCTGGAATCCGGCTCTGCTGAGCAACCAGTGATAGTAATGATTCATGGCTATAACGGCGATTCGGGAAACTGGATAAACATGGCCCCGTGGCTCAAAGATTATCGCCTGATAATCCCGGACATCCCACCATTTGGGGACAGCACCTGCACTGCCAGCTATGCCAATAAAGTCGACTACAGCATTCCCGCGCAAGCACGGCGGCTGGACAGATTTCTTCAACATCTTGGAATCGATAAATTCTATCTTGCCGGAAACTCCATGGGCGGCTATATCACCGGGTCTTATACCCAGCAGTTTGAGTCGAAAGTCTTGGGGCTAATATTGTATTCTCCAGCAAATATCACTGCTGTACCGCCACTGATCAAATTTCGAGCAGCTTTGAATAAAGGCGACAACCCATTAAAAGTGGAAACTATCGCTGACTTTGAATGGCTTATAAATAGTTCGTTCTCACATAAAGCCCCGTATGTACCCGCCCCAGTCAAGAAGATGCTAGTCAAACGAATTCGGGCCATAGGCGAGGCCGAAGACTGGATTTTCTTCAATATGATAAATGACACACAATCTCTAGAAAAGATACTTGCCACGGTAGCTACTCCAACTTTGATTTTCTGGGGCGAGGCGGATGAAATCCTGAATCCTGCTGGCGCGGTAATACTGCGTGATCAGATGCAAAATGCCAAGCTCTTAATGCCGGAAAAAACCGGCCATGTGCCCATGCTTGAATACCCTCGTCTGGCAGCTAAAGAGCTTACCAACTTTATTGAAACTCTGGTATAGGGCAACGCATGGAGAGGTTGCCGAACGCACCGGCAAGTTAAATTAAGAACACGGATAAACAAATCTCAGCAGGGCTTGTTTCGGCAGGGATGACAATAAAATCTGCTTCGTTCAGGATGACAGCGGCAAGGCTAATTGAAGGTTTTGCTGGACATCCGTTGATCGAAAATTACTGCATCAGGATAGTCAGCGCGAATCGCCGCGGCAATTTCCAGCACTTCTTTCGGCGGGATGTGCCCAACAATTTTAATTGCTGAACTTAGGTACTGTGAAAGAATTAATTTACCCGATGGTCGGTGAAAGTATGTGTATGGCACCAAAGCTATATCTATCTTGCGGTTTTGCAGGCCAGCGGCAATAAAATCAGCAGGCGCGGCGGCGGCATCACCAATATGCAGGATAGTTTTACCACCTACCGTCATCAGGTGGCCGTAATGCTGCAAACTTGCGTATTTTCCAACCCCATGACTAAGCGGGAATATTTCTACCTTCGCCCCGCCCTGTTTATAAATCGCTGGAACCCCAGGCTTTAACTGCACAACCTTTACTTTTGGATGGGCTTTAGCAAAGGGTTTGCAACGCTCGCGTAGCACAGTAATAACCTGAGCTGAGGAAACCATCAGAGTAGCTTTGCTGGCCTTAATAAAACTACAGGCAGTATCGGGTTGGAAGTGCTCAAAGTGGCGGTGACTGGCAAGGCTTATATCAACCCCCTTAAACACCCCAGAAGCCTGTTGCATAGCTTTAACCGCGCCCGGCTCCAGACCCTCAAAAATGGCATATGACTCACCTAAAAAACCATCTATAAGAATCTTTCCCTTCGTATCACTAAGCAAATAGCCATGATTGCCTAGAAAAGTAATTTTTACCTCAGCCACAGCCACAATACTTACCAAGAACAAACTAAAGGTGAAAATTAATCGCCGTATGTTTTGCATATCCTATTTACTCTCCATGTATGAAGTCTGAAGAATTCCCCAACCAGTTGCCGGAAAATTATCGCCTGGAAATAGCTTTTTCAATGAACGCCGCAGCCGCTGAAGGTTAGCTTTTTGCCAGTCTTCGCTAGCGATTCTTTGTCGAGACTTATCAAAGTCTACCAAAAAAACCTGGTTCTGATTGTTTAGTAAAATATTGTTGGCATTTAGATCTGCGTGGCAAATGCCATGTTGATGGAATAATTTTATGGTCTGACCAATGCTTTTCCAGACCATTTCTGCAACCGGTTGCTTTTGTTGACGCTCCGCCAGAGTCTCGGTATCAGCAATCATACGGGTTAACAACGCTTGCCGGTATGCGATAACGCCTACCACCTCACAATATGCAGCCAATGGCTCTGGAACAGGCAAACCAAGACCATGCATGGTCTGTAAAAGCTCAAACTCACGGAACGCACGGCTGCGAGAATAGCCGGTAAATGCGTAAAGTGACTTATTCAATCTAGCTATCACACCGCCGCGTAAATATCGTTTCAGCAAAGCTTGTCCAGAAGCAACCTCAATCACTGCCGCACTACCCCTGCCGGGTGGCAAGCTGATAACTTGGTCGCGAGATTCCCAGTAGCCAAGCTCAAACTGTTCAGCTACAGGCACCGCAATAGCGTCAGCAGCGTATAATATACGCCCAGAATGACCATTGTATTTACTGGAGATGGTATTTACTTTCAAGCTTCAGACATCCTTGAGGAGCCTCTGATTTATTCTGGATAAAGTCGATTGAGAAACGGAATTCTACCAGAGCAAGGCGATAAGTGCTGGTAATAACAACACTATTGGGAATTTGGGTATGTAGATACAAGGATGTGTCATGCTTAGCGGGTGTACTGGGAGTTTCGGATTTGTATCAATTCACCGGTGCGCTACGCCTGCGGCTAACACACCTTACGCGAAAACCGAATGTTTATTCACGCGGATCCTTGATACTATAATCATTTTGCAGGCAGCATTGAAGCAGGTTCATATGAAAAAACATCCGCATACTAAAGATATAGATTTATTGCCGCTTACTAGTGCGCCAAATTCAATTTGTATCTTGCGGTTATCAGCTTTGGGGGACGCTACCCATGTGCTACCGGTTATCTCCGCAATCTCTAAATTCTGGCCGCAAACCAAAATCACCTGGATCCTCGGAAGCCTTGAATATCAATTACTAAAACATCTGCCAGGGATTGAATTCATTATTTTTGATAAAAAACACAGTTTCAGGTCATACCGCAAGCTTAAGCGAAAGTTACGCGGTAGAAGATTCGATGTGCTACTGCATATGCAGGTCGCTTTACGCGCCAATTTGGTCAGCAGATTAATCTCCAGCCCCATTAGGCTGGGCTGGGATAACTTACGCTCCAGAGATTGGCACCAAAAATTCATCAACCATCAAGTACCCGAAGTAGCTTTCCAGCACCAAGCCCAAGGCTTTCTATCTTTTGCCCGCAGACTGGGGCTTGCAGCAAACGAGCCGCTATGGAATCTGGAGCCTGCGCCAGAGGCTATAGTGTTTGCAGATAAGTATATCCTGGGAGATCGCGAAACCTTGGTTATTAGCCCTTGCTCCAGCCACAGCTTAAGGAATTGGTCCAGCGAAGCTTATGCGGCAGTAGCTGACTATGCAATCAGTGAAATGGGTATGCAGGTGATCTTAAGTGGGGGACCGAGCGAACAAGAGCTAAAAATGGCGCAGCAAATTGAAACCGCCATGCAAAACCAGCCAACCAATCTGGTAGGCAAAGATACCTTACAACAATCATTAGGGGTGCTCTCTAAAGCCAGCGTAGTAATCTCTCCCGACTCTGGCCCTGCCCACATAGCCAATGCACTAGGAGTACCGGTAATCGGTTTATACGCCGCCACCTGGTCAAGGCGAAGCGGCCCCTACAATAGTTTGTATTTATGTGTAGACCAATTCCCTCAGGCAGCCACTGAGTTCCTAGAAAAACTGCCCAGAGAATTACGCTGGGGTACGAAGATAGAAAAACCCGGTGTTATGAATTTAATTACAGTTGAGGCGGTTATAGAAAACCTTAAACAATGGAGAAACCCAATACTGACGCCTGTAAAGAAACTATAAAAATACAGTATTTTCAATGATTTTTGCTTACCCCAGCCCCCATATGAAGCCACAATTTATTGACATTTATACAAAAATAAGGTTAAATTAATGCCCATATACTGAGTCGAGCAAAACATTAATGAAGAATATTATAATTTTATCTACAACCATTGTTCTTATGGGCGTATTTGCCAATCCCACTATTGCCAATACCGATGCAGAAAAGGAAAGACTCATTCAAATGACCCCAGAAGCTCAGAAGGCTCTCGACAGGAATGAAGGTAAACTTGAGGGCAAAAGCGACAAAGATAAGATCATCTGTCGCAAAGTCGCCCGTACAGGCAGCCGTATTGGTCGTCGCGTATGCTTCACTGCTGCTGAAGAAAAACAGCGGCGCAAAGATGATAAGCATGCTCTTAGCGCGACACGGCAAACTGACTTCAGCTCATCCCAACCAACTGCACAGTAATAATATACCAACAACCTTGAGCAATTTTCTCGGAGCTTATCGTTAAAAACCCCAATTACATTGGGGTTTTTAATCAACTATAAGTGTTAACCTTACAGGTAATCCTGATAAGACTTTTCCTCAACAATATCTGAACCAAGATACAGATTCAGTTCTTTTTTTGCCGCTGCCCGCTGATCGTTAGTAACATATACCGCTCGCGCCAGGCGAACAAACTCAGCGCTAAAGTCTTTTAACCGCTCCTGTTCACGAATATCATCCTCGATCTCCCACAACTCTTCGTTAATTCTCTTCATCCGTTGGCGGATGGCTTGGATTTGCTCATCATCCGCTACAGATTTATCCCACACAGCATTCAGCAAACCCAGCTCATGTTGAACATTGGCAACCTTTTCAGCATCTTGAATGCGCTCGGACTTTATCTCCAGAATGGTAATTTTATCCAGCATCTCGCCTG
The DNA here is from genome assembly GCA_024275935.1 of Gammaproteobacteria bacterium. GTDB lineage: Bacteria > Pseudomonadota > Gammaproteobacteria > Xanthomonadales > SZUA-36 > SZUA-51. The sequence goes on from JAJRYF010000068.1 coordinate 18,911, forward strand.
GGGAAACAGGAACTGTAATCTCTTTCATAAGTTTATCTCTAAGAGTAATAATGCTGTGCACCTGACACTATTGTATAACCACAAACCGCAACTTGCACTAAACATAAAAAAGGCGCACCTGAAAACTCAGGCACGCCCTAATTCAAACACTAAACAGTGCTCTTATTCGTCGTCACCAACATCTTTCATTGACAGACGAATACGGCCCTGCTTATCAACTTCCAGAACCTTAACCTTCACTTCCTGACCTTCGGTAAGCACATCGGTTACTTCCTCAACTCGCTCGTTGCTAATTTGGGAAATATGTACCAACCCGTCACGCCCAGGAAGAATGGTAACGAAAGCACCAAAGTTCATGATTTTGGTAACCTTACCATTGTAAATTGTGCCCGGCTCAACATCGGCAGTGATTTGCTCGATAATCTTGCGCGCAGCATCAGCGTCTTCACCGCGTACAGAAGCAACAGTAACCGTACCGTCATCACTAATGTCGATGGTAGTGTTAGTGTCTTCGGTAATCTGACGAATAGTCGCACCACCTTTACCAATAATATCGCGGATTTTATCCGGGTTGATTTTAATGGTCATTAAGCGCGGGGCAAAATCAGACATTTCTTTACGCGACTCAGAAAGAACCTTATTCATTTCTTCAAGAATAAAGTTACGGCCACCACGCGCTTGATTCAAGGCAATTTCCATGATTTCAGCGGTAATTCCTTCGATCTTAATATCCATTTGCAGAGCAGTGATACCTTCTTCAGTACCAGCTACTTTGAAATCCATATCGCCAAGGTGATCTTCGTCACCAAGAATATCACTCAGTACGGCGAAGCTGTCGCCTTCTTTGATAAGACCCATTGCAATACCAGCCACTGGAGCTTTCAGAGGCACGCCTGCGTCCATCAGAGCTAAAGAAGTACCACAAACAGAGGCCATCGAACTGGAGCCGTTAGACTCAGTAATTTCTGCTACCACCCGCAATACATACGGGAACTCTTCACTTGTTGGCATAACCGCCTGAACACCACGCTTAGCTAACTTACCATGACCAATTTCACGCCGCTTAGGACCGCTCATAAAGCCGGTTTCACCAACTGAATATGGAGGGAAGTTATAATGCAGCATGAATGGGTCTTTATATTCACCCTCTACCGCATCAATTATTTGTGCATCTCTGGTAGTTCCCAAAGTTGCCATAACCATGGCCTGAGTTTCACCGCGAGTGAACACTGCTGAACCATGCACCCGCGGCATAGTGCCAACTTCAACGTTAATTGGGCGGACAGTGGTTAAATCCCGACCATCAATTCGAGTAGCTGTAGTTAGAACCTGCTGACGAACGATATTTTTCTCGATTTTGTAAAGCAAATCTTGAACTTCACCAGCAGTGGCGGCATTTTCATCATCGCTGGCACAAAGATCATCAATACAGGCAGAACGGGCAATTGCGATAGCATCCCGGCGCGCCATTTTATCGGTATTGGTATAGGCTTCACGGATAGCATCAGCTGCCACTGCCTCTACTTTAGCTAACAAGTCAGCATCAACTGCTGGAGCTTCCCAGCCCCATGGCTCCTTACCACACTCTGCAGCCAGTTCATTAATTGTCTGGATTGCTACCTGCATTTGCTCATGACCGAAGCTTACCGCCCCTAGCATTACAGATTCTGATAACAAATCAGCTTCAGACTCCACCATAAGCACTGCGTTTTCGGTACCGGCAACAATCAAGTCAAGATCAGAGTCTTCCATTTGGCTGGTTAACGGATTAAGCACATACTCACCGTTTATATAGCCTACTCGAGCAGCGCCAATTGGCCCGGCAAATGGGATTCCAGAAATTGCCAGCGCAGCTGATGAACCAATTAAAGCTAAAATATCAGCATTAATTTCAGGATTGCACGACATCATTGTTGCCACAACCTGAACTTCGTTCAAAAAGCCCTTTGGAAATAGTGGCCGCAAAGGTCTATCAATAAGCCTGGAAGTTAGGGTTTCTTTCTCTGTAGGCCGTCCTTCGCGCTTGAAAAAGCCACCAGGAATACGCCCAGCAGCGTAGAACTTTTCCTGATAATTAACTGTTAACGGGAAAAAGCTTTGCCCAGGTTTGGCTTCACGCCGGCCTACCGCAGTAACTAATACTTTGGTATCGCCACAAGAAACCATAACCGCACCATTAGCTTGGCGCGCGAGATTGCCGGTTTCCAAAGTAATACTGTGGTCACCGAACTGAAATGTTTTTGAAATTTTTTGCATGAATTTTCCCGTAATTAAATTATCTGTTCCAACTTCCAATATAAAACTCAAATATCTTTTAGGGTACCTTTATTTGAGCTTCCTAAAAAAACGCTCCGGAGGTTGCCCTGCGAAGCGTCATATTTGCGTTACTACTCTTAGCGGCGTAAGCCTAAGCGCTTGATCACATCCCGATAACGCTCAACATCTTTGCGTTTGAGGTAATCAAGCATGCTACGACGCTGATTTACCAAGCGCAATAAGCCGCGCCGTGAATGGTGGTCATGTTTATGGGCTTTGAAGTGACCGGTAAGGTCATTTATCCGCAGGGTCATTAGTGCCACCTGAACTTCAGGCGAACCCGTGTCGTTCTCGCCGCGGGCGTAATCGGCAACTACTTTTGCCTTATCTGCAACTGTTACAGTCATGGTTTGTACTCCACTTGCGTAACGCCAAGCTTAAACTTGAAAGGCATTCAAATTTGCCCGGCGCACGTGCTAAAAATAAAATTATTATTAAGTATTTTTGATGGTGTTCGCAACCTTAACCACAAACCCCCATCGAGCGAGGCATTATACAACTTAAAACTATAGCTAACAAGCGGTTATTTATCCCTCAAATACCCAGATCAAGGTGCGTTTTTAGCTAAAAACTATTATACTTATACAGGCTATACAGGCCAACAACATTAAGGGAGTAATAGTTCAATGAAAATCAATAAAACCATCCTTGCCAGCAGCCTCCTGCTCGCATCAGGGTTAGCTATAGCAGATACTAGCTGGATCGTCCGCGCAGGTTTCTCAACTGTAGCGCCCAAATCCAATAACAACCCGATTGTTTCTGTAGATAACAGCTCATCATTCAGCTTTACTATAGAAAAAATGCTAGGTCCCAAACTAGGGCTTGAAGTACTGGCTGCTTATCCTTTTGAGCACGATATCAGGCTGGTTGGTGGGGCTAGAGTCGGTTCTGCTCAACAGCTACCCCCAACCGTTAGCCTCAACTGGCACTTTCTCCCGGATTCCACATTCTCACCATATGTGGGTGCCGGCGTTAACTACACTATTTTCTGGGATGAAAGCACCAGTGGTGCTCTTGCTGGCAGCAAATTGGACCTGAGCAACTCGTTTGGTCTGACGGCGCAGGTCGGGTTTGATATTAACCTCTCCAACAACTGGTTATTAAACGCTAGTGCTCGGTATATATCCATTTCTACCGAAGCCAAGCTAGATGGCGCTTCTATCGGTGATGTAGATATAGACCCACTGGTTTACAGCTTCAGTGTTGGTAAGCGATTCTAATAGTAGTCTATCTGTCGGGTGCGCGTTAACGCACCCGATAGCTTCATCTTACAGGCTTGTAAAGACCTGGAAATAAGCGCACCGACCGCACCACCCCAACTTCAAACCTGCCCATACCCAGCAAATAACGATTGCTCTTGCCTTTACCTGTATACAGGCGATAAATTTCGTCGCTGTCAGCTAAATACTGACCAGCGAGTTCACTTATGTCGATTTTACGCCCCTGCTGCAAAGCCAGCGCCTGGGAGTGATCAAGCTCTATGCTTGGGAACCCAGCCAAAGCAGCATCAAGCGGCAACAGCAAAGCATCAAGGCTGGTAAAATCGTTTAGCTGTGTTTCTTCCAACAGTGGCTCAAGAGTATCTATACTGACAGCCTGATCAACACTGAAATCCCCTGCCTTGGTGCGCCGTAATTGCTGCAAATGCGCGCAAGTCCCAAAGTCTTTAGCCAGGTCTTCTGCCAGCACCCGGATATAGGTTCCCTTAGAGCAACTAACCTCAAAGCTTAAATCCGGGCTCTGCCAGCTTACTAGTTGCAACTTATGCAGCGTAATATCTCTAGCTGCTCGCTCTACTTCTATACCCTTTCTCGCCAACTCATACAGCTTTTTGCCATCGCGCTTTAGCGCAGAGTACATATGCGGAACCTGGCTCTGTGGGCCGGTGAATTTTTCCAAGGTTGCCAGAATATCAGCTTCCTGCAATGCTGGTACTGGCAAGGTTTCGCGCACCTCACCCTCAGTATCCGCGGTAGTAGTGGCGACTCCAAGACGGGCAGTAGCCAGGTAGGTTTTATCGGCATCCAGCAGAAATGCTGAAACTTTAGTGGCTTCGCCAAAACAAATTGGTAATAAACCGGTGGCAAATGGGTCCAGGCTGCCAGTATGCCCGGCCTTTTTTGCCCCAAACAGGCGTTTTACGATTTGTAATGCCCGGTTGGAGCTTATTCCGGCAGGTTTATCCAGCAGCAGTATACCATTGAGGTTTCTGCCGCTACGACGGCTAGCCATTACTCACTATCACCGTCGCTATCAGCAGCATCGGGATTCCACTCAGGGTGCTGACTATCTTGATGTAAGGCTTTGGCAATCAAAGCATCAACAGCACTACCAGTTTCGACTGAAGCATCGTGCAGGAAGCGTATCTCAGGCACTGAGCGCATCCGCATTTCCTTGCCCAAACGAGCACGAATAAAGCCGGCTGCCTTATTCAGAGCCTTAATACTGGTTACCGCCTGCTCGGGGTCAAAAACAGTCACATATACTCTGGCCATAGAAATATCGCGCGTAACATCAACCTCTGAGACACTAACAAAGCCAACATCAGGATTTCTACCTGCTGCTGAATGATTATCGCAATATCACGCCGCAGTTGCGCGGCAACCCTTTCTGAGCGTGTAAATTCCCGAGGCATCATAATTAATCTTCTGCAGTTGCTGCATCAAGCGTTCTTTGCACTTCAATCCGCTCGAAGCACTCTATGTTATCACCGGCACGAACATCGTTGTATTGCTTAACGCCAATTCCGCATTCGGTACCAGCCTGAACTTCCTTGACATCATCTTTATGCCGTCGCAATGACTCAAGCTCACCCTCAAAGATTACTACATTATCACGCAGCACCCTGATTGGATTCGCTTTTCTGACTACACCTTCGATAACTATACAGCCTGCAATTGGGCCCATTTTGGATGAGCGGAATACATCTTTAACCTCCGCTGTGCCAAGAATTTGTTCTTTAGTTTCCATCCCCAAAGTACCAATCAAGGCTTGCTTAACATCATCAATGGCATCATAAATTATGCTGTAGTAACGCAGATCCAAACCAGTGTCCTGAATAATCTTGCGGGCTTTAGCATCAGCACGAACATTAAAACCAACCAAGATGGCCCCGGATGCATGTGCCAAGGTAGCGTCTGATTCGGTAATGCCGCCAACTCCACTGGAAATAACATTTACCGCAATATCATCATTAGACATTTTCACCAGAGAGTCTTTAAGCGCTTCCACACTACCTTGTACATCCGCCTTAACCAGAACATTAACTTCCAGTTTTTCGCCTTTGCCCATATTATCGAACAAATTCTGCAGTTTAGCTGCCTGCTGGGCTGCTAAACGCTGGTCCCGCTTGGTTTCTGCGCGTTGACTAGCCGCTTCTTTAGCACGGCGTTCGTTAGCAACCACCAACACCGTATCACCAGCTTCTGGAACACCAGAAAGGCCAAGTACGGCAACCGGTATAGACGGGCCAGCCGAAGCAACCGCTTTTCCATTTTCATCAAACAGGGCACGCACACGACCAAACTGGGTGCCCGCCAAAATCATAACGCCTTTTTTCAAAGTACCATCTTGTACCAAAATAGTTGAAACCGGGCCGCGACCTTTATCCAGGCTAGCCTCAACCACGATACCAGCGGCAGGATTCTCAGGATATGCGATTAATTCCATTAATTCAGCCTGCAAGTTAATGGCCTCCAGCAAAGCATCAATGCCTTCGCCGGTAATTGCAGAAACTGCAACAAACTGCTCTTCACCACCCCAATCTTCCGGGACGACTTCTTCAGCCGAGAGTTCATTTTTGACTCTGTCAAGGTCAGCATTCTCTCGATCAATTTTATTGATCGCAACAATTAACGGCACGCCAGCTGCACGCGCATGCTGAATTGCCTCTTTAGTTTGTGGCATCACTCCATCATCGGCAGCAACTACCAAAATCACGATATCAGTTGCCTGAGCACCACGCGCCCGCATCGCGGTAAATGCCGCATGGCCAGGAGTATCAAGGAAGGTAATCACGCCGTTATCTGTGGTTACATGGTATGCGCCAATATGCTGGGTAATTCCGCCAGCCTCGCCCTCGGTTACTCGAGTTTTGCGAATATAGTCAAGTAAGGAGGTTTTGCCATGATCTACATGGCCCATAATGGTAACAACCGGTGGGCGTACCTTAGCCTCGCCAATTGCTTCCACTGCATCGCCAAGCATTTCTTTTTCAACATTCTTTTCTTCAACCAGCTTGGCGTTATGCCCCATTTCCTCAACCACCAAAATGGCTGTATCCTGATCCAGTGATTGATTGATGGTGACCATAGCGCCCATGCCCATCAGCACCTTGATCACTTCAGCGGCTTTAACCGCCATAGCTTTAGCCAGATCAGAAACTGTTATTGATTCTGAAATCTCTACATCGTAAATAATCTCTTCAGTAGGCGCCACAAAGCCATGCTCTGTTGGGGCACTAACCGTACCGCGTCTGGCACCATGTGCTTTACGCGACTTACCTACCCCACCGGCAACATGCAGTTGCTTACGCCCACCATAGGTAGGTTTTTTATTACCGCCCGCTGGTCTTTCACCCTTAAGTGCACGGCGACGCTCTTCCTTCTCACGATTTTCCCGGGCTTCGCGTTCACGATTCGCAGTTTCTTCACGCGCCACAGATTCCTTGCGAGAAACTTCTTCAGCTTCCTGACGCTGCGCCTCATCAGCCTGTTGCTGCTGTGATTCGGTACTTAATTCTTCTTCACGCTGCTTTGTTTTGGCCTCTAAAGCTTCTTTTTCCGCAGTTTCGCGAGCAGTTCTGGCAGCCTCAACTTCACGATTCGCCCGATCTTCGGCTTCACGCTTTTGCCGCGATTCTTCCAGAGATTTAAGTGCAGCTTCCCGCTCCTCGTTACCAACCTGAGTGCCTTCCATATCTGAGCGTTTTACATAAGTGCGTTTTTTACGCACTTCCACGCTAACAGTTCTGGTGCTGGCGCGGGGGCCGCTACCGGAAACCTTTAACTCAGAATAGCTTTTTCGTTTAAGAGTTACTTTTCTGGGAGCCCTTACATCGCGTTCCTGTTTGCCATGCGATGAGCGCAACCAGGTAAGCAGAGTGCGCTTGCTTTCATTGGAAAGCTCATCTTTAGCACCAGCCGCAGGAATTCCTGCCTGCTCTAGCTGCTCCAACAATTTTTCTGTGCTCACACCAAGAACTTCGGCAAGTTGAGCTACTGTAATTTGTGACATTTTTTTCTCCGGCTCTGCTATTTAGCAGGCTCAATCAAGCTTCTTCTTCGAACCAGGGGGCGCGTGCCAACATAATTAATTTGGCCGCATCTTCTGCATCTAGCCCTTTAACATCCTCAAGTTCATCAGTGGCACACTCGGCCAAATCTTCCTGGGTACGAACCCCAATTTCAGCTAAGCGGAAAGCCACCGCCTGGGTCATACCTTCAAGCTTGAGCAAATCTTCAGATGGCTGGTTATCGTCCAGAGTTTCTTCCTGAGCAATTAACTGCGTCAACAACGCATCGCGAGCCCTACCGCGCAATTCAGCTACGATATCTTCATCAAACTCGTCAATTGCCAGCAACTCAGATTCTGGTACATATGCAATTTCTTCAACATTGGTAAAACCTTCCTGTACCAAAATTGTAGCTACATCTTCATCTACATCTAGTTTGTCAACAAAACCCTGTAAAGTTTCTTTAGCTTCATCTGCGCCTTTTGATTCGGCTTCTTCCAAAGTCATAACATTCAACTGCCAGCCGGTAAGCTCGGCAGCAAGGCGGATATTTTGCCCACCCCGACCAATAGCCTGTGGCAGGTTTTCTTCTTCTACGGCAACTTGCATTATGTGATTGTCCTCATCAACAACAATAGAAGCGACTTCCGCTGGCGCCATCGCGTTAATCACATACTGTGCCGGGTTATCGTCCCAAAGGATAATATCTATGCGCTCACCCGCCAGCTCATTAGATACAGCCTGTACCCGTGAACCACGCATTCCCACACAGGCACCAATGGGGTCAGTACGCCGATCTTCAGCCCGCACCGCAATTTTTGCGCGCCTGCCAGGATCGCGTGATGCGCCCATAATAGAAATTAATTCTTGGTCTATCTCTGGAACTTCTAACTCAAATAATTTAATTAGAAACTCAGTATTTACCCGACTAACAAATAGCTGCGGGCCGCGAACTTCGCTTTTAATTTCGAATAGATGTCCACGCAAACGGTCGCCGGAACGAACCGACTCACCAGGCACCATGCAGCGGCTGGGTATATATGCCTCAGCATTACCTCCTAAATCCAGATACACACTACCGCGCTCTACCCGCTTAACAATTCCGTTTACCAGCTCACCCATGCGATCTTCAAATTGCTCAACCACCTGAGCTCTAGCTGCTTCACGCATGCGCTGCACAATTACCTGCTTAGCCGCCTGAGCTGCTATTCGCCCGAACTCTACTGAATCCATTGGCTCTTCAAGATAGCCTTCAATTTCTATATCGGCATCGTACTCGCGTGCATCAGTCAGCCTGATTTGGCGATCAGGAAACTCAAGCTCCTCATCATCTTCAATCACCTGCCAACGACGGAAAGTATCATAATCGCCAGTTTCGCGATCTATAACTACCCGCGCTTCAATATCTTCTTTATGGCGTTTTTGGGTTGCCGTAGCCAGCGCCTGCTCAACGGCGTCAAATATGACTTCCTTACTCAAGCCTTTTTCATTGGCGGCTGCATCTGCAACTAAAAGAATTTCTTTGGACATTTTCCGATACTCCGTTCTCGGTGTTAGCTTTTTTGAGTATTTGCCTGACGCAAAATCTCATCAAAATCTGGTTCGATACGCGCTTTAGCGATATCGCTGTAATTAATCGTAACTGTGTTGCCCTTATATAAGAGCTGAATTTCATTTTCATCTGCCGCCGTCAAATCGGCAACATACTTGCGCCTGCCTGCCACCGGGGCGAACAGCTTGATTCTAACTTTCTCACCCACAAATTCCTGGAACTGCGCCGGATTAAACAACGGCCTATCCAGGCCTGGAGATGAAACCTCAAGCCGATACTCACCCCGAATAGGGTCTTCCACATCCAAAGTCGCGGCTAATTCCCGGCTAACCCTGGCACAAGCCTGAATCGGCACCCCATCAGCGTGGTCGATATACACCCGCAACAGCCTGCAACCAGGCTCGGTAGCCATTTCCAGGCCCACAAACTCATACCCCAGCTCTTCAACCAGAGGACTAAGCATTGCTGACAAACGCGCATTCGACATATTTAACCAACACCAAAAGTAAACAGACACAAAAAAAGGGCAAACTGCCCCTGAACATCAGCCGCAAACACACCAGCTGTAACACTCCAGCGCTTTCACGCTGGCGACTAGAAGGGGTTAATATTTCATTTCAAGTCGCTCATGAGCCGAATAAATCCTTATTCAGGGATCAAAATTAATGGAGATGCTCTCCTAACTGGATCATTATAAACGAAACCGGCTACTCCGAGCAAAGGTTACTTTCCACAATTCGCATATAATAAACACGACCTCAGTGTATGCCATTGATTTCGCAATGCAATTTGTGATTGTATGTCAATACAATTCCAACACACCTTTGCTAGACCAGGAAGTCCAGCCTATAATCCTAAACTAAGCCTTTCTCGCTCTTGAGGACTAATATCTGGAAGCCAGTCGAAATTTGTCAGTAAAGAGGCGAGTATTATTAAACGCTGAGACCTTACAGCCTGAACACTGGCCGGTACATAGTGCCCTTAACGCCTTTTATCGACTCTATGCTGCCCAGGAACCTGACTTTCAGAACTTACGCGGGAATTAACGGTATGAGGCCTTGATGGGACTTTGAGTGCTGAACCGGCAAGATTGCCATTTTGCGCGTTACGGCCATAAAAATCAGAAATCGAGTTTAGGCGGGATGAGCTCATAACGACAAACCATGAACCCGCGCCTCAGTCGGTGACATACCAGTCCAACCACGATACGCCCGCGAAAAAGAACTTTGCTCGGAAAACCCTAATAAGTAAGAAATCTCCGTAAGTGTTAATGCGTTATCTCTTATGTAGCTAATGGCTAGCTCATGCCGGTAATCGGAAAGCAGTTCGCGGAATGTTGTTCCTTCAGCATCAAGTCGGCGGCTAAATGTGCGGGCTGAGATATGCAGTTGCTTGGCGATGGATTCAGCAGAAATATCACCTATCTCTAATAATTCTGCAATGGCTAGCTTTGCCTGACTAATGATGTCATTTTTGTCACGAAATGCGAGATAACGGGTAATTACTTCATCATGTATGGTCGAGAGTTCAGGGTGTGCCAGCGTTGCTCGTTTATCCATTAAGCCCATTGGAATAATTACGGCGTTAAACTTAGCCCCAAATTCCAGTGGGCATTTGAAGTGCTCTTCGAATGGCTCAATATCTTCTGGCATATCTTCTATAAAGCTGACCTTTTCTGGGGCAAATTCCTGCCCAAGAATTAATCTACACAAGTGCATAAAAAGACCCATAGATAGGTGTAAATGCCACAGACTACTCTGCACTTTCTTCGGCCTGGTGAAATCAACTACTATATTTGGCGTATTTTCTTTAACTTTAAGAAAGTGGGTATCTGAGACAACTTGCGAGTAGCGTAAAAATTTCTGTAGTGCAGTTGAGAGGCTACTACTGGTAAGCCAGGAATACCCGAGCGCGCCAAAGTGCGACGGGTGGTAGCGGACGGTGGCGCGTAAACCGAAAGCCGGATCATCACACGCTTGAGCCGCTAGATCAATCAGGCGCAAAAATGACTCACGAGTTACTCTTTTCTTTGTGTCAAAGCGAACTTTTGGATCAATACCAGCCTCTAAAAAAATCGGGTGCGGATCAATGGATCTAGATTGGACTAGCTCCCAAATATAGTCCGTAGTTGGTGCATATACGCTCATTAATAATACTCCCTTATTTTTTCGGCTTAAGCGGCCGATTGTGACAAGCGATTGGCGGATTAAGTCAAGTCATCCAGAAGCATACGGCATATCCTAGATCAAATCTATATTAAGGTTACTGAAAACCATGCCTAATTTAAATAAAGCGCTTCTAGAGGAAGCCAAATTCTGGGAAGGATTAATAGAATCTGCAAGACTCACCGAAACAGAAGAAGTTCTTCAGCGAATGGAGGCTGCCAAACAGTTGGTGCTAACTAAATTATCCCAAAATGCCTTAGAAGAAACGGATAAACCAAAGCCTAATTCATCGATAAACTAACAAGCACTTTTCCTGATGTTAAATGTGTAGTGGCAGAGTTAATTACCCTGCCTAACTAACCTACTGACATTCAATTGCACCACTTAGCCGAAACACAGCCATGGTTCGGTCAAATATCGAATTATTTGGTGGTAACAGCGTGAAATCCAAAGTTTGTGAGCCTTCTGTATCTGAGCTGTAAGACTGAGAAACAGTGCCAATTTCAGAGTAAGTTGGCTGTACAAAGGTACAGGTTGGACAATAACCTCTAAACTCCCATGCCTCACGCGCCGGGGCTGGTGGTGCAACTTGCGTACCACTTATAACCCAACGCGGCTCGCCAGCGTCATCATATATATAGTGGATTAATGCTTCAGTCATGCCATATTCAACTGATGAGCCACCAATGCCGCCTGAAATATTGATATCAGGTGACCAGGTTCCAGTTATGGGGGCCAGGTTCCCGTCTTGCGTTTGACAGGTGTTAGTTGAAAGAGGGAAAGCGCTACTGCCACCATACTCACCGTTAAGAACATAGCTAATTTTTATATCAGTCTCAGATATAGCAGTAAATGTTGCCTTTCCAACAACCGTAAACTTCTGCGTAGGCGGGTTTACATTGGGGTTATTGGTAAACTCTAATATGTCCACCGTATGACTATTACTCATAGGCTCTAGCGCGCCTGAATTAATAAAGTACCAAGTTGGTGTACCATCTTCATTATAGGTATACCAGATACCAAACCAGACTCCATCAACTTCCGCATACTCAAAACCCTGGGCACCAGCGGCGTCATGGGAGCCATCGCCCCAAATCCCAGTACGAGGTTTTATGCGTTCGCTGCCACCTTGATAAATAGCTTTGGCGGTCACCCCAATGGTTTTATCACCAAGATTCTCTGCAGCGATATAATAACGACCAGGGTTAAGGGCGCCATTGCTAACGGTTACGCTAGGCCCTGATTTTCTACCTGTACTCCGGCCTTTGGCCTGCAATCCCCCAGGCATTTTAGTTACAAATGGTGCATCATTAAAGGCATCAGAAAAACCCATGCGAAGAACCCTAAATTCGAGGTCGCTATTATATTCAGGGTCGTCTGCCGTTAATGAAAATTCCACCATACCCCCGCCCGGAGGTACATCAAACACCAAGCGTCTGTGGGTAGCGCCGGACGGAAGGGCAAAGGCTGCCGGGCTATCGTTGCCAAGAATAATGGATTTTTGTATGTCATCTTCACCGGTGCGGGTATAAGTGACTGGAACAATAACTAAATCTTGCGGGCTAGAAGCTGTTGTTCCAACTGCAACAGCACCCCATAATTGCTCGCCCTCTGATATTTGAACATCGCGCCAACTAATTCGCAGCTGACCATCTTCGCTTGCTGCCAGAATAGCTGGTCCAGTAGCTGTCAAATTCGCTTCAGCACTGGAGTCAACCACCACTGCCGCGGTCAATGTTGCCTCTGCTTCTGTTGGGTTCCAGAGCGCCTGCATCATAACCCACCACTGGCCAGGAGCCGGTGATATTATTTCGCAAAGTTCATCAGAAACGCTCCATAGCTGACCAAAACAAGCAAGCTCATCCTCGTCCGCAATACCATCGCCATTGCTATCTAGGCCTATATACAAGTCCATATCATAGGCATCAGTATTTCCAATCGTGGCCCGTAACATTAGTGCGCCAAGCGGAACATCAAATAATTCGACTATATTGCCGCCATCGCCATTGAATGGATCAAATGGAGTATCGTCGCTTATTACCACCTCGGTACGAACAGTTGGCTTGACCAGACCCACAGCCTGAAATTCAGCGTCGGGCATCGCGACCAGACCTTTTATTGGGTGCAATTGAGAACCGGATGAGAATGCTGTGCTGATGTTTACCTCTTCAAGCCTATCAGTGAGCACTATATTTACTTCAAAGCCATTCGCAGTTTCAGCTAATACTTCGAGCTTAAAACCGTTTTTCATGTCGACAAAAGTTTCTCCAACTTTCCACATCACCCCTTCAGTATCTGCATATTCTCCTGCGGGGTTGTCTGCATCAACCACCCAGGAAGGCTCGTATTTTTCAGGGATAACATGATGGATAATGATTGCGTTGCCCGGCAGTGCGGCCTCATACTCGCCAGTTTTCTTCCTCGCCTCAACTGTGTAATACCTCTGACCTGGCAGGTTAATTTGTGCCATTCGATAGTTTGTTGTG
>JAJRYF010000069.1 GCA_024275935.1 Gammaproteobacteria bacterium
CAAGGACAGCCACATAATCACTGCGACGGGCTAAAAAGCTTATTGTTTTGAGTTAATTGACTCGCTACCGTGTGAGTAATCACTGACTTTCACTCGTGGCAAAATCGGGAATGCTTCTACCAAGTGACTGTCCTGTGGACCGCTGGGGGTTTTTCTACAGCCTCAACGCACAACTATGGCGTAATTGATACAGCGCCAGAGCAAGGGCCATCAGTATGCACTGACCGCCCCGCTCTCTAACCCTAATTCTGCTGCACTAGCGCCTCATGGTTGAGGTTCGGCGCAGCCCTGCTGCGCCAATACCAGCCATCATCAACAGCAGTATCAATAAAGCCCATCGGTCTAGGGTTGGGATTGGTATAGCACAGCCATTGTCAGGGCTAGGGTTGGTCAAGTCTGACTCAAACCTACAGCCATCCACATCATCGGCAACGCCGTCACCATCATAATCTGTCATCAGGAACAATACGAAACCATCATGATCTGCTGCGCGTAAAGCAGTGCTCGGGTCGTCAATCAGGTCCTCAGCAGCATCTACATTGCCGCGACCGAACTCAAAGCCACGAATCCAGGGCTGGGTGGAGTTTGAAGTAAGAGCGTGGTCCAGGGTTTGCGCATGACCGCGGAAATTGAAGGAGTAACGCTCAGCAGCCGGCAATAGCTCCACCTGATTGACCAAGTTTGGATCGACCAGGTCGGAGCCGGACTGTAAGCTCTCGGCTGGATCAAAATCACCCTTGATATGACCTAATACATCAACATAACCATCAGTAAACTCAAAGGCGTTAAAGTCGCCTAGAACAATCAATGGTGTAACTGCATCAGCAGTTTGATAATTTTGCACCATTGTGGCTATTGATTCTGCTTGAGCCAGGCGCTTTAACTGAACCCGCAGGGTATCGATGCCGTTCAATGAGCGGTTATGTACAACCATTACCGCCAGCGGGAAGTCTTGGCCGTTACCGGTATACCGCCCTTCTAGCAATAATGGCGGGCGATCGTGCAATAGTGAGTTATCGAAACTAAAGATTTCCGCAGCACCCATCTGGGTAACTGCATCAACAGCAATCGCATCACGAACCAGGAAACCGACATCAATGCCACCAACATCGTTACCTTCGACCAAGTATGCCGTGTAGTTCACGCTGTTGTCATCTTGCATTATTTCAGTTGCTAGATCTTGCAATGCAGTTATATCAGCAGCTTCCTGAACACCCAGAATATCTGGTGAATTCAGCACTTCCCTGATATGCAAGGATAGCTTGGCCAGCCTAGTAGCATAATCACCGTCAGTGGCAAAGCGTAGCAAGTTCAATGCTCCCACTGTGGTCTCTCCAGTTAGTCTGGCTCTGACAGGAGCTGGTATTACAGCCTCGGTTACTGTCAGCGAGGTAGGCCAAAGTTCGTAGCCACCAAAATCGAAACCAATTACACCAACAGCATCAAAGCTGGAGCCGCCGGGGATAATAATATTCGGCAGACCCATGCGATCAGGATCTAATTCAAATACCTCAGGATTACCGTCCCAAACTGGAATAGAACCACCTAAATCAAGTGGATATTCTGTACCTGGCTCACGGAAACTACGAGTTGCGGCTGCGCGGATATTAACTTCCGCTATCGGGTCAGAACCAAAGGACTGATTAGCGTTAGTAACACTACCACCGGTAATTTGCACCAGCATGGATTCGTAGCACTCATACTCAATTGCACAGCTTGGTGTAAGCGGGTCAGGACTCGGTACATTGGCATCAAAAACTACCACCGCCGGTAATGCGTTACCCGAGCTATTAATAGTAACCGTAGGTGAATTTGCAAATTCTGTGAAGTCGAAAAACTCAACAATATCACCAATCACATCAACACTGTCGCCTACCGCAACTGTTGGTACAGCTCCAGTAAACACATAAATACCATTAGAAGTATCAATGCTGGCATCAGCCCGGGCATCAGGGGTTTGCATGGTGAAGCCTTCCGGCCCAACAGCAGTTACTATGTTGTCAACGGTAGCAACACTGGCACCATCAAACATGCTGAGGGCACCTGCACCCTGAATTTCCCAAATTTCCAGTGGTGGGCACTCGTTAACAACACCTGGAGTCGGTGCCGCCTGGATGTAAGTATCAGTATTCCTCTCGCCGCCAGAAGCATTGGGACAACGCTGATTTGAATCAACATCTGCATCAATGCCACCGTCTTCATTGACCTGCGGTTGGCCTGCGTTTAACAAAGGCAACAGGCCTGCATCATCGTTATCGTTGGTACCATAAACAATGGCATCAATCAGATTATTGGTAGTAACCGGTGTATCGTTCGGAAAATTACTGGCATTACCAACATACAGAGCTATAGCATCTGCGCCATTTTGAATCAGATTAGTATTTGGTGACACATCCAGATCGCAATTAGGCGTGTTAGCCGCATTTCCGCAGAGCACAAAATACCCATTAGTATTGGTACTTAGTCCATCCAGATCGTAAGCCCGATAAGAGGCGTCATCAGATCCATTGAAGAACACTAAAACCATACCATCAAGTGACAAATTACCAACGCCGCCATCATACAATTCTATAAATTCAGTACTATCCGTTCCCGCCTGATCGGCATCTAGCTCATTAATAATAGGCAGCGGGCAATCATTTAGCTCCCCAGGTGTTGGCTCTGCCTGAATATAAGCATCGGTATTTCTGGCCCCGCCAGCACCACTTGGGCATCTCTGGTTGGAATGTGCGCCACCATCACCACCGTCGCGTTCATTAACTTGTGGCTGGCCAGCATTAAGCAGTCTTAACAACACTGCATCATCACTATCATCGGTATCGTAAACAATGGCGTCAATAAGGGCATTGGTAGTAACCGCCGTGCCTCCGGGAAAATCTGCAGCATCAGCCAGATACAATGCCACCGCATCGGCACCATTTTGAATCAGATTGGTATTAGGTGAGACATCCAGATCACAGTTGGCGGTATTCGCCGCATCACCACAAAGCACAAAATAACCGCTAGCATTGGTACTCTGGCCATCCAGGTCAAAGGCCTGGTAGGATGTATCACCAGAACCATTAAAGAGCACTAAGACCAGGCCATCGAGAGGCGTATTACCAGCGCCACCATCGAATAATTCAACAAACTCAGCGGCATCAGTGCCAGCTTGATCGGCATCCACTTCGTTTATAAGCATAGGTGAACTTACTGGTGGCGTGGCTGTTGTAAAACTGAACCGGAAATCAGCGGTCATGTTATCCGGTGGATCATCCGCGTCAGAATCGCTTACCTGGGCCGCAAAAACATCAACAGTACAGGTTTCGCTCATGACAAAATCTACATCTGGGTCTAGTGTGTAAGACACAGGGCCGCCAGTAACTATGGCGCTATGCGTGCCGCTAGTAGTACAGTTTATGGCAAACCAGGCGCCGGCTACGGCCACATCTTCACTGAAATTGATGATGATATTTGCATCAAGCGCGATTCCACTACCGGAGTTTGGCGGTGTAGTGCTGCTGACGCTTGGCGCAGTGTCACCAACTGCACAAAGATTATCAGCACCAGGCGTTGGTGTAGCCTGGGTATAAGCACTGGTATTTCTAGTGCCGCCAGACCCATTCGGGCAGCGTTGATTTGAATCAGTGGTAGAGCCAGCTCCCGCACCTTCATTAACCTGGGGCTGACCTGGATTCAATAACGGCAACAGACCTGCATCATCACCATCATTGGTATCATAAACAATGGCGTCAATCAGGTTGGTGGTTGTCACCGCTGTATCATTTGGGAAACTGCTGGCATCATCAAGAAACAAAGCCACAGCATCAGCACCATTTTGAATCAGGTTGGTATCAGGGCTCACATCCAGACCACAATTGGCAGTATTTCCAGCATTGCCGCAGAGCACAAAATAGCCGTTAGCATCTGTACTCAGCCCGTCCAGATCAAAAGCTAGATAAGAGGCATCATCAGAACCATTAAATAACACTATCACATAACCATCAAGCGAGGTGTTACCAGCACCGCCATCGAATAACTCAACAAATTCGGCTGAATCAGTACCCGACTGATCAGCATCCACTTCGTTGATTACTATTTGAGCACTTACCGAGCCTGCAAATAGCATCAATACTGACATTATCAGCAGTCTAATAATTCTATTTGGATTTAATAATGCATTGGTGTTGCGCGGCTTGTCAGTATCTAAGCGGTTCTGTAGATTCGGCATAATTGTTCCTCAATTTACTGGAGAATACGGCCGATTCTGGAGTTACAATAGGAAGCTCTGTAAGAATGCGGCTCAATATCGCGTACGAGTTTACCCTATAAAGCACAGTAAATGTAAGCCTAGGTCAGGCGGGGTGGATTTTTTCGGGCGGAATTTTTCGGAGATTGTAAGTTGATGCCATAACTTGGGAATATGCACCCGCATTAGCTATCAACATAATATCCCCCTCTTCGCTTGCAGCTAGCCAACGGTCATGCCCGAGCACATCGCCAGTCTCGCAAATTGGCCCAACTACATCTACATGGATACTAGCGGGTGTATCGAGCCTGGACAAATTCACTATTTGATGGAAAGCGCCATAAAGGCTGGGGCGAATCAATGCATTCATACCAGCAGCAAGGCCAACAAATGCTTTGCCGCCTTTTTCTTTTGTCTGGGTTACGCGGGCTAATAGAACTCCGGCAGCAGAAACCAGATAGCGGCCGGGTTCGGCCCATAACTCAAACTCAGGGTAGTCATTCTGGAAATCCGCCAGTAGTGATTGCAGCTGCCCTACATCTAATACCGCTTGCCCGGTCTGTTCGGCCACACCAAAGCCGCCACCTAAATCCAGCACCCGTACTGCGGGAAAGGTTTTTGCAATTTCTGCCAGAAATCTAGCAGTTCGCAACCATGTTTGCGGATCATGAATGCCGCTGCCAGCGTGTACATGCAAGGCATACACATCTACTTCATGTTGCTGGCACAACTCTTGTAATTCTTCCACCTCACTCACAGCAATACCAAATTTTGACTGCCGACCGGTGGTTTGCACATGCTTGTGATGACCAGCGGAAAGGACCCCTGGGTCTAGCCTGACTACCAACTGCCGACCACGGAAAACTTGCGGATGTGCTTGCAGGCAATAGAGATTATCGAGCGTGACCCTACAGCCGATTGCATAGGCTTGCTGATATTCATTAATAGCTGCGAAATTTGGAGTAAACAGGATTCGCTCAGGATTAAGCCCTGGCAATGCTTTTAAAAGATATTGTATTTCGCCAATAGAAACACAGTCGAAATCTATTCCCTTATCAGCCAACAATGCCAGCACAGCAGTATTATTGTTAGCCTTCATCGCATAATGAACTCTGGAGAATGCCGTAACTTGTAGTATTTGCTCTACTGACTTGCTGATCTCAGGCAGAGAATACACATAACAGGCATCGTCTTGAGCCAGGATTTCAATCAAATCCTTGGCATTGTCTTGCCACCAGCTTCGCTGCTGTGGTTGGTTCTTGGTAACTTCAACGCCCATTGCTTGCAGCTCCAACCATGTTGGTCCAAAAATATCATCACGACTGGCGCTGGTAAAAAAGCTACTGTGCAACAAATCGACCAATGCCTTAGCTTCTGCTTGATCTACAGCTATGGATAAATTCAGGTCACTGGCAGACTGGGAGAGCAAATATATCTTTTTGTCTTCAAACAAACTAAAAGCCGGGCCTAAGCGGTGCAAAATGGAGCGTATTTTGCTGCCAACCAGCGTAACTGTAGCCACAGGGCCAATAAGTTCTGGCTCACAATAGGCTTGTAGATCGGTCAAAAGAGAAGCGAGAGTATCATCGGCAAGTACATTATTGCTGCTATCTAAAGAGACGGTAACATTACTCTCGGAGGTGCTAACAAGGTCAATTGAAATTGCCGCACGCTTGAAGCAGGAAAATATATCGGCCAGAAAACCAGCATGTTGCCACATACTTAATGTCTCCATTGATATCAACCAAATCCCATTCTTACTGGAAACCCCTTTCACGCAGGCGCGTGAGCGAGCTTGCTGGGATATTACCGTACCAGGAACTTCCGGCCGGCTAGTCCAGCGGATATGCAGGGGTATTTCTGCAACTTCTACTGGGCCAAGGCAGGCGGGGTGCAAGACCTTTGCTCCGGTGGTTGCCAGCTCCTGGGACTCAGCGTAATCGAGCTGTAAGATAATTCTGGCAGAATCAATTTGCTGTGGGTCAGCACTAAACAAACCTGGCACATCGGTCCAAATTTCTAATTGTCTGGCCGCCAGCGCTACTGCAAATAATGCCGCAGATGTATCCGAGCCGCCTCTGCCGAGTAATACAGTATCGCCAACTGCATCTGCCGCAATAAAACCCTGACTTATCCAAACATCGGTTGAATCATCCGCAAGCAGCTGTTGCTGCAGGTCGAGATTCTGCGCCGCTGGAACTGTTGCTGCCAAATAGTGGCGATCAGCCCGGTAGACTTCAGCACTCTCGCTAGTCAAATGCTGGCGTGCATCCAACCACTTGCAGCCCAGACCTGCGCGCGTGAGTATTACTGCTCCGATCTTGGTGGACAGCAGTTCACCTGCAGACAGTAAGCGAGCTTTAACTGCCGGGTCGATTTTAGTCTGCAGTGGTAACCCCGTAATTATTTTTTCTAGGTCGTCCAGCTCACTGCTGATAAGCTGCTCCGATAAGGAAAACTCAGCTAATAAGCGGAAATGCTTTTCTCGAACAGAGCTTAAAATTTCGCCTCGCTGCTCTTCCGACTCAGCAACAATGAGCTGCTCCAGTTGGTCGGAAATTTGGGCAAGTGCAGAACAGACCAAAAAAGGCCGCACACCCTCCTCTAGGTGTTTTATACATTGTTCAATTATGGTCTGCCAACTGTCCTTGGTAGCTACACTAGTACCACCAAATTTCATCACTATAAATGAATTATTATTCATGAATACTTTTCCGGTTTTTAAGTTTTTATTTTTACTATTTTTAGCACTACCCTAGTATAAGCAGCAATGACCGTATAGCAAGAACTTATGAAAAATAAATCCATAATTTTTCTTCAACTTAGCGATTCTTAATATAGTGATTTTTCATGCACTTAAATTGGTGAAAATATATTCTTGTTAAGCTTGTTCAGCTAACTTCATTCGCTTTATCGCATTGCCTGTTGACCCCGATAAACGATAGGAGTAACTTTATCTCAACGCCGAGGCACAGTCCTCACCAGAAGCCCGAAACGGTAGACGGGGAACGACAGAAAACCTCAGGCGAGACGGTCCGGTGGTATGGACCGAGTCGAACCAGATAGAGGCGGAAACAAGCGTGTCAAAACGCCAACTGAAGCCAAAATCGTACCATTGGAGCGACAGCGAAAGGGAATCGCAATCCCTGGAGATAGACGGCAGTGAGACTAATGCGCGAAGTGACGGGTCAAACCGAATCTAAGCAAGGTGGCCTCCCAAGGTGAAAGACCAAAATCTTGACGTCGATAAATAAAACGGAGCGAGAAGCTTCGAAGTTAGAGACCAAAGCAATTATGTTGAAAGCCTCTAGCGAAGTGATTCAAAAGTTATCGCGAAGACGCTCTGCAGAGTGTTGATAACCGGAAGACCATACTTCTAAGAAGGGGAGGCCTCGGCCTCCCCTTCGCTTTTTTGTCTTTAGAAACCCTGCCAAAGCACTCAAACTAAACTATCCCGGCTCTCACCCTCCCGCTCGCAGAACTCATGGGTGACAAAACCTTATCCAGTGGTGGGGAATAATGCGCTCTCTCTGTGCGAGACACTCAAAAAACTCCCACAAGGTCAAACCTTACCTTTTTTGTAATCTGGAAAGATACCAATCTTGGTAACCAAGCTTAAGCTTTTTTATTAATTTCAAACCACACACATACCAGCATTGTTACCCACCTAGTTTCAGAGTTAGGCCATTCCGGCAAGCGAAGGCAACTAGGGTAACAAATAAGCAGCACCTTAGTCATTAAACAGAGGCCCTCTGCTACCTATTACTATGGGACCCTTGTCACTCTCTAAGAAATCCAGATGGCTACCAGTAGGCAGCCCCCAAACCAAGAGGGGAATTGTCACCACCCACCTACACGGACAATCCTTAAGTGAGTTTATTTCTCCTGTATGCAAACACAAGGAACAGTGATATTAACAAAAGCAATCCCAGCTTACTGTTTGTTGGAATCTTTATAGGTTCTAATTGAGCATCCAGAGTCGTTCCAAAAACCGTTTCAGGCGCATCTGGAGTATCTGTAGTTAATTCCACTTGGTCTTCTTCGGGCAAAATAGGAGTAATACAGCCATCAAAGTCACTATCACTAGTGTCATAGTTAACCACATAACACATCCTGGGGTTTGGAGGAGCTGGTGCAAGGGCCACTGGCACATTGGTAAATAGAAATTCACCATTAATATCGGTGTCCTGCGAACTAATAAGCACATCCCCTGTTCCGTCACAGCCTGCATCGCTATATAAATTGATGGTTATGTCAGGCTGTTCCTCACCAAGGTCGAAGCTGCCATTGGCCGGACTATCATCGCAGAACATATTACCTGGAATTGTACCAATCGCCGCATAAATTCCACTATCTTCATCAGGGTCATTAT
Organism: Gammaproteobacteria bacterium; assembly: GCA_024275935.1. GTDB lineage: Bacteria > Pseudomonadota > Gammaproteobacteria > Xanthomonadales > SZUA-36 > SZUA-51. The sequence continues at coordinate 8,601 of JAJRYF010000069.1, forward strand.
TCTGTAGGTCGATATCGGTTATTTGACCAGTACCTGGGTCAGTATCTGAATCAACAGCATTGTTCCCACCTTGGTTTTGCTGAGTAAATACCCACCCTGATGGAATATTTGAGAATTCAATGCAATAACTACCAGAGGCCAATGGGCTAAATTCGTACCAGCCATCAGCAGCCGGTAATCCACCACTTGCTGTTGCCGTAGTTTGTGAGCTAGCACCTGTGCAAGTTGCATTAGTATAAAGATCTACTGTGATGTTATTTATCCCAGCTTCATTTAAGTCTTGAATCCCATCTTGATTGCTGTCATACCATACAAAATTACCCAAACTTATCTCTTCATTATGACCAAAATCATTCCCGGAATTATCTGGATTAGGCGCATCAATATCCGGACTCAAAATTGACGGAGTTATAGGGTTATCACAAACACCAAGATCCGGATCAGCTACATCAATTTGTACCAAATAACAGCCTGGAGGATTGTCGCCAGCACCTGGCCCACCGGTAATCAGATTGCCGAATGAATACACACCCGCAACTGTATCCTGGCTAAGTGCTGTAGCAGCCTCAACACCATCAAGACTATCGTTACAGTTTGTGTCTTCGTATAAGGTCACGCCAATACCGTTTTGCAGCACATCCGCATCGGCAAAATCATAAGTTATATTAGGACTGGTACCACTTTCACACCACACCAAACCACTCACTGAACCAGGCACAAACACACCCATATCAATGGTTTGATCTACTGTATGCAAATCGATGTTGAGAACCTGCCCTGTTGCAGGATCTGCATTTGAATCTGTACTACCTGTACCTTGGCCGGTTGGGGATATGCTGTGTCCGGCAGGTGCTATAAATTCAACACAATAATCACCAGTAGATAATGGATTAAACTCATAGAACCCGTCACTACCATTATGTACAGTCATAGTTGTTTCTGCTGGAGCACCACTACAGCTCGCATTTGCGTATAGGTTTACTGTTACGCCATTAACGCCAGACTCGCCGACATCTTGAATTCCATTTCGATCAGAGTCATACCAAACATAATCGCCTAAGGACAACTGGTCGTTATTTTCACAAATATCAAAATTAAAATTACCAAAATAGGCAGAAATGTTCATTGACAGTATGTTGGCCCTTGCAGTAGACACATCCCTGCTTTCATCCCCATTAGAGCCACTGCCTAGTAATTGTGGTGAAACATCCACACTAGAGCCATATATATCCCAAGTTATGCTACGAACCACTGCACCACCCATATCCAGGACAGTCCATGGCCTGGGTGGAAAGCCTACATCGTAGCTCACCATGGTATAACTATCAGTGGTACTCAAAAATGTAGAGGGGAAGTTGGGGCCAGCGCTTAATGGCAACACATTAATTGCAGCGGTTGTCGGATCTCCTACCGCTGCTAACACTGTTGCAGAGTTAGCCCCAGAAGAATGCAAACTAGTCACCTTATTGCCAGTACCATCTGGGCCATCCCAAAAGGTTAGCTCAGCATAAGCAAAGTTACCAGCTGAAGGTCGGTGCCCACCAAACATAAATAAATTCAAGGTCACATCTTCAGAAAAGTCATATGTCAGGGTATCAATTACAGTGTCGCTAAGCCTCCAATATCGATATACCTCAGGGTTATTCATATATTCATCAACAACCCCAGGGAAGCTCGTGCTAGGCGCAGCAACATGTATATTATCACGACCCTCACGCTCTATTCTGACTGACACATCCAGTGTGGATCCATCAATATCAACAGCAGTAGCTGTAAATGGGTAAATAGTACTGTTGTCATCATTAAATTGCGTGTATTGCGACCAATCTAGGTCATAGTTGTTACAAACTTGGGCGGCTTGTAGTGGCACACTGATAATAAAAAGCGATGCAGCTAAAACTGCGCATGTGAATTTGTGCATGTCATTGACCCAAAGTGATGTATGAAGAAATCATAGATACAAATATAAGTTGATTATCTGGAGATCCCTAAATCACCAGCACCAACCTAGTACAAGTGCAATTATTATGCCAAGCAAGGCAAGCGCATATATGAACAACAAGATAGTTATTTTAGCAACTAACTTCACTGACAATAATTGTCACATTATACAAGTAATTGTATAAGTATTGCCAGCTCTAGCGGGTACTAGAGGCTAGCCTTACCCCCGCCTACGTGACTTCCGCAGTGCCCCGCTCTTGTTTTTCCCTGTACCAGAGCGCTTTTTTAGGCCAGCTCTGGGTTTCCTGGATTTATTAGTATTGGCCTTATAGCCTCTAGTATTTTCCCCGGAGCGCTGGTTCCTGGAGTTAGATTTCTTCACCCGCTTCGGACCACGCACCCGCTGACCCAGAATAGTCTCTGGAACTGAGTGCTGCGGCTCAAAACCATCTACCACCTCACGCCGCAGTAGCTCATTAATAACATGCTCAATATCAGAAAGCTGTTTAATTTCATCTGCACTAACCAATGAAATCGCCTGCCCCAACGCACCAGCCCTGCCGGTACGGCCA
>JAJRYF010000070.1 GCA_024275935.1 Gammaproteobacteria bacterium
CCGGGGTTGCCACTACTATCCTGGTCTTCATAGTGATAAATGCGCTCGGTGAGATCTTCCCGAACTACTTTGACCAGGTTATAGCGGTTGGCATTAAGCTGGGAGTTTGCAGGTTGCTCGTATTGATAGGCGATAACAGCACCCGCAGCTGAGGTCACGGTAGCCACCAGATCATCCGTGTTGTAGGTAAACTGCAGGCTTCTACCTTGCTGGTCGGTAACGCTTGATACTCTGCCATCTGCCAGATGACTAATACTAATCTCGCGATAAGTACCAGCGGTGCTGCTAATTCGTTTTAGCCACCCCGAGCTATCAAAATAACGCAGTTCGCCTGACTTGGTATGCAGCTCCCAACCATCTGTAACCGGCCTAAGAATTTGCCCGGCGACACTGGTAGAGCGATACTCTGAACAGGCCGGGCTATCAGCGCACTCAAAGCGCTCGGCATTGCCTTTCTCGTTAATGACTTTGAAAAAATCCAGCTCGGCTATAACCCGGCCAGTGTAGGTATGCGACCAGCCTTTACCCATAGCAGCGTAATCCGGGTAGACCTGGTAGGAGTGGTAATATCTGCTAAGGGGCAAACTGCCAGAGTTAAAATCAACTTCGGTAGCGGTTTTATCGCCGGTAGTGGGGCTACAGGGGTTGCCTACTGTGCAAGTGTTTTCGTTTGGTTCGGCTAGGGGTGGGCCGAAGACATTGATGATTTGACTATACGGATTGTAGCATGATATAGCAGTATTACCATCGATTGTGGAAGTGCCATAATTAGAATATCCTGGAGCGCAGTTACCAGCAGCACGGCTTCTTACTACATAATCAAGTTCTTGGGTATTGCTAGGGCTGGTTATTCTGGCTGTTACTTCTTTTCTGTACAGACTTACTACAGGCAATATTTCTTCGGGCATGACAATTGGGAAAGCCGGCCTAGATGTATTCTGATAGACCCATTCTGTTTCACCGGTAAACTCAAACACATAGGAGCTTCCATCATAAGTCGAGGCGGTGGCAGACTGCCAAGAAGCATAACTACTACATACATTAAATCTTGAAGAACCAGACTGCGGACACATATCATTACCCAGGTGATCATAAATTGGGCACTCATTACAGGTGGCATATTGAAATGTCCTTTTGGGACCTTCGAAAAAATCAATGGTGGCGGGTGTGTGGAAGCGGTAAGCACGGATTATTCCGTAAAAGTATGTGTATTTATACTCAAACTGGCTGGAACCAATAACATCCGGGTTCGAATACAGGGCGCTTTCCGCTAGGGCCAGGGAATCATACTCTATAGATTTGAAGACAAATGTGGGTTGCAATTCTTCCGCAGTGACGGTTGAAAACAGAAGTACACTGAGTAACAAAAGTCGTGCAAAACGACTGCTGACCTCCACTTGCAAAAACCGCCGAATAACAGAATTAACTATCGCCGAGCTTTCCATGCTCTTCCTCCTTTTTGTGGCGCAATCAACATTACGCCCATACACATCCTAATATTTGGATAAAGGCTTGTCAAATTGAAAGGTTAGTCTATGTTAGTATTAAGTAATGCATCCGGTTTCACATGCGATACGAAAGAACTGCTCAAGCACAGTATTAACACAAAATCCTTGCGGCACTTACTCCTTATCCCCAATCTCATATTTACGCAGATAACCACGCAATTGGTGATAGCTCATATCTAAATATTCAGCAGTTTGTTTCTGTTTATATTTGCAGTGTTTTAGGGCTGCCTTAATCAAGTCGATTTCAGTTTGTTGTATATGTTGCTTAAAATTAAAAGCGGCAGCCGGTAACTGCGCGGTGTTTGTATTTACTGCTTCAGCAACTGAACTGGTGGGCGCTTCGCTGGGTTTATTTGCCAGTGGTCTCCAGGGGGAGGCAAATGGATCGAAATCAATATTCTCGATGGCATTATCGGGGTTGGGGTTGCGGTAGACTGCTCGTTCAACCACATTTTTTAATTCTCTTACATTACCCGGCCAAGGATATTCCATTAGTGCATCTGTGGCTGGTTTAGCGAAGCCGGGGAATAGTTTCTGTTCTAGTTCACTAGCCATCTTTACGGCA
>JAJRYF010000071.1 GCA_024275935.1 Gammaproteobacteria bacterium
TAAATACGGCTAAGCCCATTAGTAGGTAGCCAATTGGAATCCAGGCGTAGGCCACATGCAGGATAAATAACAGCGGATTCCTGCGACAGGCCCAGCCCCGCCAGCGTGAGAGTTTAAAGCCATGCACCAAGGATGCCAGTATGGCCAGTACCCCGGTGACTGGGTGGGCAGGTATAAAGGTTGCAGCTAGCCCGGTAAGTACAGTCAGGAGTAAGCCTATATGGGATAACTGGTTTATTGGCAAGCTGGTATGGCCTTGCTTACGCAGCCAATTGGCGGTGAACAGAGGGATTATTCTTCCGCCGATGATTATCACCAGCAACAAGATGCCATGAACTAGTAGATAAATGGCGAATTTGTCAGCATTAGAAACCAGCTGCAGTATACCCAGGTGATAAAAAGCATTTGCAACTAACAGGACTGCCAAAATAAGCACTAGCTGGTAATTGCGCCGGCTACCGCCAGCGAAAATTTCTCGCCCGAGTAGCACACAAAGTGATAACGGAAATAACAGGTCTAACACGGCAACTAATTCTGCCGGAATAAAGCCAGCTGAGAGCATGGCCAACCTGCCAAGTAACCAGCTAAAAACCAGCCAGGCCAGGGGTTTGCTGCTGACTGGCGGTCTGCCAGTCCAGTTTGCTACTGCGGTCAGGCTAAAGCCTGCAATTGCTGCCATGGCGAAGCCAACCAGCATTTCATGCGCATGCCAGTAAGCCGGGAGCTTGATGCTGATAGTGCCGTGCAGGGTCAGCATCCACAGTAATATAACCAGAATCGCGAATATTCCGTTTAGCAGAAAAAATGGGCGAAAGGAATAACTTAGCAATACTGGAGTTTTAGTATCCATAATCAAATAGGCCAAGGTTTACGGTAGTCTAGCGTAAAAGCTGGAGGGCAACACAAATAACACCAAGTAAAAGCTATCTAAGGTCTGTTAAAATCACTTCCTTTAGCTTGGCTAATAATAGCTAGCCGCTGGTATCAGGATTAACCATTTATGAGCAAGACCTTATTAAGCGAGAGGCAACAGCAGGAAATTGAGCGGCGGCGAACTTTCGCAATTATTTCTCACCCTGATGCCGGGAAAACCACGCTTACCGAAAAGCTCCTGTTATTTGGTGGTGCGATTCAAATGGCAGGCACGGTGAAGGCGAAAAAAGCCACCCGTCATGCGACCTCTGACTGGATGGCGATGGAAAAAGAGCGAGGTATTTCGGTTACTTCCTCAGTGATGCAGTTTGACTATAAAGGTTTGATTGTTAATTTGCTAGATACCCCTGGGCATGCTGACTTTTCGGAAGATACCTATCGCACACTTACCGCTGTAGATTCTGCCTTGATGGTGATTGATTGTGCCAAAGGCGTAGAGCAGCGAACAGTTAAGCTGATGGATGTTTGCCGGTTGCGCAATACTCCGATAATTACCTTTATTAACAAACTCGACCGTGAAGGTCGGGAACCAATTGAGTTGTTGGATGAAGTGGAATCGGTGCTAAAAATCCGCTGCACCCCGATTACCTGGCCAATTGGTATGGGTTCACGGCTAAAGGGTGTTTACCATGTACTTGATGACACTATTCATTTGTATGAACACAGTAAAAACTATGAAACTCAGCAAGCCACTGTAATCCAGGGTTTAGCTAATCCCGAGCTGGATGAATTATTGGGTGATGTGGTAGCTGATTTGCGTGATGAGTTGGAATTGGTTGTTGGTGCTTCAGAGGCTTTCGACTTGCAGGCTTATCTTAGGGGCGAGCAAACCCCGGTATTTTTTGGTTCGGCGATAAATAATTTTGGGGTGACTCCATTGCTGGATGCCTTTGTTGAATACGCTCCCGCCCCCCAGCCACGGGCTACTACCAGCCGGGTGGTGGAGCCAGAAGAAAAGGCGCTTAGCGGGTTTGTATTTAAAATTCAAGCCAATATGGACCCCATGCACCGTGATCGAATTGCTTTTATGCGAGTTTGTTCTGGTGAGTTTGATAAGAATAAGAAGATGTACCATGTGCGCCTGGGCAAAGAAGTTCGCGCTGCCAATGCCCTGACTTTTATGGCGGCAGAGCGCGGAGCTGTAGATAAAGCCTATCCGGGAGATATTGTGGGTTTGCATAACCACGGCACGATTGCCATCGGTGATACTTTTAGCGAGGGTGAAAAACTTCAGTTTACCGGGATTCCAAACTTTGCCCCGGAACTGTTCAGGCGGGCACAGCTAAAAGACCCACTACGCTTAAAGCAACTGCAAAAGGGCTTGTCGCAATTATCTGAAGAAGGTGCTACCCAGTTCTTTAAACCACTTATGGGAAATGATTTGGTTCTGGGGGCAATTGGCGTGTTACAGTTTGAAGTAGTTGCCTATCGGCTTAAACATGAGTATAAAGTGGAAGCACTTTTTGAAAAAGTGAATGTGCAAACTGCCCGCTGGATCCGTTGCGAAGATAGGAAAATGCTGGCCGATTTCACCCGTCAATTACAGTTAAATCTGGCCAACGATAATGCTGGTCAATTAGTGTATTTGGCACCAAGCAGGATAAATTTGCAGCTAACGATTGAACGCTGGCCGGATATTGAGTTTGCTGATACCCGCGAGAACCTGTTGTTCGCGTGAGCATTTGGTCAGGCAAACGGGTAGCACTTCTGCCCGGAAATGAACGCCTCACGCCGCTGTTTGTGATAGCTCTACCAATTATTGGTGGTATGTTGTCGCAAAACATTCTGAACCTGGTTGATACGGCGATGGTTGGTCACCTTGGCGATGTGGCTCTGGCAGCGACTGGCTTTGGTGGCTTTGCTAATTATATGTCAATCGCGTTTATTCTTGGGTTGTCGGCAGGGGTGCAGGCACTGTCGTCCAGAAGAATGGGTGAAGGCAGGGAATCTGAGGTGGCGGTGCCCTTAAACGGTGGCTTATTCCTTTCGCTGGTATTGGGAGTGCCGATCGCGGTGCTGATTTATCACAGTGCCCCCTGGATTATGTCGGTGCTTACCCCGGATGCGGCGGTGGCGGCTGAGGCAACTCCATATTTGCAAGTGCGCCTGTTAGCAATGGTAGCGGTAGGTATGAATTTTTCTTTTCGCGGCTATTTAAGCGCGGTACAGATGACCCGCTACTACCTGATTACTATCGTGATCATGCATGTCATAAATGTAATCCTTAATTGGGTGCTGATATTTGGAAACCTTGGGTTTCCCGCGTACGGGGTAGTTGGGGCGGCGATGGCAACCAGTATTTCTATTGTTATCGGTACGCTGATTTATTTCGTGATTGTCTGGCGAACTTCACACCACCACGGCTTTTTACACCGTCTGCCTTGCAGAAAAACTATTTGGCAGCAATTTAAGTTATCCCTGCCTAACTCTATGCAGCAGTTATTGTTTGCTGCTGGAATGGTAATGTTTCTATATATTTTAGGCCAAATTGGGACTGCAGAAGTAGCGGCTGGTAATGTGCTGATGACCTTGTTTTTGGTGGCCTTGTTACCAGCCATGGGCTTGGGAATTGCAACTTCATCGTTGGTAGGCAATGCCCTTGGGCGCAAAGAGCCGGCTGATGCAATGCGCTGGGGCTGGGATGGTAGTCGGATTACTACAGTTTACGGGATAGCTGTGAGCATAATACTGTTACTGTTTGGTGAGCCTATATTGGCAATATTCCTGAATGATCCAGAGACTTTAGCACTAGCCTTTTGGCCATTGATGATTACCGCAGTAATTTTGACGGTTGACCTAATCGGCATGCTATTGATGAATGCGTTATTGGGAGCTGGAGATACGCTAACCCCGATGCGGATTTCCGTGATTGGCCAATGGGTGTTTTTCTTACCTCTGGCGTGGCTGGTCGGCCCAGTTCTTGGCTATGGTTTGCTGGGTGTATGGTTAGTGCAGGCCGGTTATCGTCTGGTTCAGGCTTTGTTATTTATGCGGGCCTGGCATCAGGGGGGCTGGGCCAAGATTAAGCTTTAACCCCAATCCCCAGATAGAAACACGGATGCTGCACATGCTATTGATTCCACAGCAAAACAAAAAATAACCGCCGAACCTCGGCAATTGCTCCTGCATTGCCCTACTACCGTCCATCCATGGACATATAAGGGTGCGACTCATATTTTTTATTTCACTGTGAAACCAATATGATGTGCATGGATGCACGAATGCAGCGTTTACAGGACGTAAAAGAGCTGTCTTGCACATCATATCGCGCCTCTATCTGGGGATTAGGCTTTAATTAATCATGTCTGTCCAGTGTATTTCCCAGTGCGTTTCTTTCAGTGTACCTGCCATCCACTAATTTATGCAAAACACTTGCTATAAATGTTTGGTAGGGAATCCCATCTAAAATAGCGAGCTTTTGAATTGCTGCAAGGTCACGACTGGTAATTCGAATATTTATTCTTTTGTCTTTTTTGAAAGTGGCAGCAGCATACTTTCTGTGTTTTTCTATTTCTTCTTTTGCATTTGGAATCGGCTGCATATCTCCAGAGTCAAAAGCATCCAGGATCTCTTGTTCTTCTTGATCTAGTTTATATTTGCTCATAGCTATTCTCCAATATATTTCTTAGTCGCTTTACGGCTTGGTATGATAGTTTTTAGGAATATACAATCATCTGACTCTACATAAGGCACCAAATAAGCATAACCATTTATCGCAACAACAGAAATCATCTGGTTCGAATATTGTTTCTGGTTTGGGTGCGGATATACCTCTAACTCGTCGCCATTTTCAATATGAAAAACGATTTCCTCAAAAGATATGCCTCTCTCAGTTTTCAGGGTTCTATTCTTCTCTCGACTCCAGTCGTAGATTTTCATGGGCTAATTGTACCACAATGGATGCCTTTTGTCTTCATGTACTACTTGTGACTGTATAGTTGATAAAAAGCTAGCAGCGAGGCCAGGAATGAATTTGACACAAATGCTCGGGTTGATATATGCTTGTTTCACGCTCGGTTCAGGGATGAGAGTGGCATTAATGTGATCGGTACTGCGGGGAGATTAGGCATATCGATCTATTTGGTGAGCTAGTTATTTTTATGTTAAGTAATGGAGATCTAAATATCATGCAACACAACACAACACAACACAACACAACACAACACAACACAACACAACACAACACA
>JAJRYF010000072.1 GCA_024275935.1 Gammaproteobacteria bacterium
GTCAAGATAAGCTCTGGCCTGGGCTGGGCAATTGCATCTACCAGAGCCACCGACAATCCATAGCCGTACTCAAATCTGTTGGGAACCTTATAGGCAACCCTTTTGGCGCCAAGCATTTTTAATGCGCGTACTGCCACTGCCGTACCGGTTGCGCCATCAGCATCGAAATCGCCCACCACCAGTATTCTTTGCTGTTGCTGAATTGCCAGTGCCAGCCTGTCAACCGCTCGGTCAATCTGTGACAACTGCTCTGGTCGGGCCAGAAATTTTAAAGAAAGCTGCAACTCCTGGGCATTGTTTAAGCCACGGTTTAGATATATTTTTCGCAACAGTGGATGAATGTCCGCAGCTAGATTATCTGGGCTACAGGCCTGGCGGTCATGGATTTCATATGCGCTCACGAAGGCATCTCTGTGTGTGCGGTTAATTGCCTACGCCATGGCCAACGGAAAGATTTTTGTAACCGCCAGGAGCCAGCATCGCTACTGTGCAAGTGCAAAGTTGCACCTATTGTAACTGCCTCTAGTAGCGGGCTAAATACCAATTCTTCTAATTTAGTTAATTGCTCCATGGCAGAGCCTGGTTGTTCTGCCCGCCAATGAATAACTTGCCTAGAGGCGGCATTTATTTGCGGCTGGGGCTGCCAAGTTGCAGCTGTAGTTAACGCCAAACCTTGTAGCAACGGGCTATTACCGGAGCAAGCCACTGCTTTGTTATCCTTAGTGAGGTTCAGTTTCTCAAGTTTACCCCCGCCCCAAAACCATAATCCACTTAGTGGCGGAGTACCACTTTGTTCACGCTGCAGACGAATTGGATCAGCATGCAGCAGCATTTGAGCCTCAGTGAAACTGCGCTGCCAATAACCATCAAGCTGGCTAATAGCAGCGCTAATATCTTCGCCAAGAAGGGCTCGTGGTGGTGGCAATAAATTTGCTACGCCAAGACCTGAACGCAAGCGAATATACCAGCGCTGGTTGTTTGGAAAACAAAACTGTAAGCCGTCGCCAGCGAACTGTTGGTTAAAACTTTGCTCCAGGCTCTGGCGCTCTTGATCGGTCAATCCATAGCCAGCCGCGCCCATCAGAAACACCTTGGAGGTAGCGGCCACCAGACTGACTGGATCCGCCCGCATGCAGTAGTCACCATTAAGGTCGATACCATCGGCAAGAGCGGTATAGCTGGCTACTGCTAGTTTGGGTGATTCTTCTTCGGAGATTCCCAAGGCCCGACCAAGAACCGCTTCAGGGGCTTGTTTAAGGCTTGAGTATTGGGGCGATCCTAGGGCAAATAATTGATCTAAAGAGGTGGTTCTGAAATCTGACCCTGCGGCAATTAGTAAAGCCTTGAGTTCGTCAATTTGCAGGGTTATGTTTAGCATTTGATAATTCTTGGGCCGTATTCATACTGATGGTTTAAATAAAAGAACTTGTGCGCTAAGAGGCTTGTTTAAGTACCGACATCAGCTTCTATAGCTTACTACTGCTAAACTCTGAGCCGGGACTAAAGTCCCGGTTCCGGCTAGCTAACCAGCACCTTATCCCGGAAGCGGGACTTCAGTCCCGCAAATCAAGCTAGTAAGTAACGCTAACAATTTCTAGTTCACGCTTGCCCATAGGCGCCTGAACTTCAGCTGTATCGCCTTCTTCTTTACCTATCAAAGCGCGTGCCAGTGGTGATGAGAGCGCGATTCTTCCAGCTTCAATATCAGATTCCAGGTCGCCTACTAGCTGATACACCTCTTCCTCACCGGTTTCTTCATCAGCGACGGTAACAAACGCCCCAAAGACAGCCTTGCCGGTATGTTTAATCTTGGCAACATCAATGACTTGTCCATTAGACAAACCAGACTCTAACTCTTTAATTCTGCCTTCGGTAAAGCTTTGTTGCTCACGCGCGGCATGGTATTCGGCATTTTCTTTTAAGTCACCATGCGCTCTGGCTTCCGCAATATCGGCAATAATCTGCGGGCGCTTAACCTTTTTGAGGGTTTCCAGCTCGGCCCGAAGGCGCTCTGCGCCCTCTTTGGTAATTGGCATTCTATTCATTGTATAAGTCCATGCAACTCTTGTAAGCTGCGTACATCTGTAATATGTTCATAGTCCAGGGCACTCAACACCGCCTCTGCCCCAGCAATCGTGGTTGAGTAACTGATGGAGTGTTGCAGTGCTTCTCGGCGAATGGAAAATGAATCCGCAATCGCATGTCGACCTTCAGTGGTATTTACAATATAACTGATTTCGCCATTTTTTATCATATCAACTATATGCGGCCGGCCTTCGGTAACTTTATTGATATATGCACACTCAATGTTGTTGGCGTGTAAGAACTCGCAGGTACCCGCGGTTGCCACTAGAGTATAGCCTCGTTCCAGCAACTGCCTGGCCACTTTCAGCAAGCCTTGCTTGTCCGCGTCTCTTACACTCAGAAATGCCAAGCCGGTAACTGGTAAGCGGTGATTCGCACCTAGCATAGCCTTGGCACAAGCCCCACCGAAAGTATCCGCAATGCCCATCACTTCACCGGTTGAACGCATCTCCGGGCCTAGAATTGGGTCTACTCCCTGGAACTTTCCGAATGGGTATACGGGTTCTTTTACAGAATAGAATTTAGGTATCTTTATTTCTGTAATCCCTTGTTTATCCAAACTAATTCCAACCATACATCTAGCCGCAATCATAGCTAGTGGCAAGCCAACTGCTTTCGATACATAGGGCACTGTACGCGAGGCCCTGGGGTTAACCTCAAGCACGAATATTTCTTCGCCCTTGAGGGCAAACTGAGTGTTCATTAAACCAACTACGCCAAGTGCCAGCGCCATCTGCTCGGACTGCACTGCTAACCGTTTAAGCACATCATCACTAAGGGTAAGCGATGGGATGCAGCAAGTAGAATCACCTGAATGCACTCCGGCTTGCTCGATATGCTCCATAATCCCGCCAATTACTACCCGCTCACCATCACAGATCACATCAACATCAATTTCGATGGCGTGGTCGAGAAAGCGATCCAACAATACCGGTGAATCGTTAGATACCTGAACCGCTTCGGTCATATACCGGCCCAGCTCTATTTCGTCATGAACTATGTCCATCGCCCGGCCGCCCAGCACATAAGAAGGCCTGACTACTAATGGATAACCTATTTCCTCAGCCAGCTTAATCGCAATTTCCGGGTTAGTGGCAGTTCGGTTAGGCGGTTGCAACAAGCCCAGCTCACTGATTAATTGCTGGAAGCGTTCGCGGTCTTCTGCCAGGTCAATTGAGTCTGGAGAAGTACCAACAATAGGTACTCCGGCAGCTTCAAGCTCCCGCGCCAGTTTAAGCGGGGTCTGGCCACCATATTGGACAATAACTCCAAGCGGTTTTTCCAGTTCAACAATTGCTAATACATCTTCCAGCGTCAAGGGCTCAAAATAGAGCCGGTCTGAGGTGTCGTAGTCTGTAGATACGGTTTCCGGATTACAATTAACCATAATGGTCTCGTAACCGTCTTCACGCAAAGCTAAAGCGGCGTGTACACAGCAGTAATCAAACTCTATGCCCTGACCAATACGATTGGGGCCGCCGCCAAGCACCATGATCTTTTTATTATCAGAGGGTTTGGCTTCGCACTCATCGGCATAAGTTGAATACATATATGCCGTAGCTGTGGAAAATTCAGCGGCGCAAGTATCCACGCGCTTATAAATTGGCCTGACCCCTAATTCGAGTCGGTGCTGTCGGCAATCTTGCTCACTACAGTCCATTAATGTAGCCAGTCTTCGGTCAGCGAAACCTTTGCGCTTGAGATAGTGCATATCGGCCATCTCAAGATCAGTAAGACTTAAATCTGATACCTGAGACTCTAGCTTCATCAGCTCTTCTATTTGCACCAAAAACCACGGATCAATTTTAGTTTGCTGAAAAACCTCATCCAATTGTATTCCCTGACGAAAGGCATCGGCTACAAATAGCAGCCGGTCTGGTCTCGGCTCGCGCAGTTCGCGTAATAACGCTGCGCGGGTATCTGCTGCCGACTCGCCCTGAGGCAATTTATGGTAAACGGAATTAAAGCCATCCAGCCCGGTTTCCATGCCGCGCAGTGCCTTTTGCATAGATTCCTGGAAAGTGCGCCCGATAGCCATGACCTCGCCAACCGATTTCATTTGTGTAGTCAGGCGATCATCAGCGGCAGGGAATTTCTCAAACGCAAAACGGGGGATTTTAACAACCACATAATCAATACTGGGCTCAAAGGATGCCGGAGTTTGGCCACCAGTTATATCATTAGCCAACTCATCGAGGGTATAACCAACCGCCAGCTTGGCAGCAATTTTGGCGATAGGAAAACCAGTTGCCTTCGATGCCAATGCCGAAGATCTAGACACCCGTGGATTCATTTCAATAATGACCACCTTACCGGTGTCCGGGCAAACTCCAAACTGGACATTCGAACCACCAGTATCTACACCAATTTTACGCAATACTGCTAATGAGTAATCCCGCAGGCGCTGATACTCTTTATCGGTCAGGGTTTGCGCCGGGGCTACGGTAATCGAATCACCCGTATGCACACCCATTGGATCAAGGTTCTCAATCGCGCAAATAATGATGCAGTTATCTTTATGATCCCGCACCACTTCCATTTCATATTCTTTCCAGCCCAGTACTGATTCTTCAATCAGCACCTCAGTGGTTGGCGATAACTCCAATCCACGCTTGATGATCGCATCAAACTCTTCACGATTATAGGCTATACCGCCACCCGAGCCACCCATAGTAAATGAGGGTCTGATGATGGTTGGGAAACCAACTTTAGGCTGTAGCTCTCTAGCCTGCTCAAGGCTGTGGGCAATATACGAAGTTGGGGTCTCCAGGCCGATTTCGCTCATTGCCTTACGGAACAGGTCCCGATCCTCGGCCATATCGATAGCCTCTTTGGAGGCACCAATCATCTCTACATTATGTTTAGCCAGGACCCCGTGACGATCCAGGTCCAAGGCACAGTTAAGTGCTGTCTGCCCACCCATCGTAGGTAGTAGCACATCTGGCTGTTCTTTCTCAATGATTCGAGCAACGGTTTTCCACTCAATCGGCTCGATATAAATCACATCGGCAGTTTCAGGGTCCGTCATAATGGTGGCCGGGTTTGAGTTTACCAAAATCACCCTATAACCTTCCTCGCGCAAAGCCCGGCAAGCCTGTACACCAGAATAATCAAACTCGCAGGCCTGGCCAATAACAATTGGTCCGGCACCAATAATAAGAATACTTTTTATATCAGTTCTTTTTGGCATCTCAACGCCCCCCCCTGTAGCATATCTATAAACCGGTCAAACAAATGGGCAGCA
Source organism: Gammaproteobacteria bacterium (assembly GCA_024275935.1). Taxonomy (GTDB): domain Bacteria; phylum Pseudomonadota; class Gammaproteobacteria; order Xanthomonadales; family SZUA-36; genus SZUA-51. The sequence continues at coordinate 5,330 of JAJRYF010000072.1, forward strand.
TCATGCGGCCCTGGACTGGCCTCAGGATGACCTTGGAAGCTGAAAGCGCGTTTATCCGTGCGGCTAACGCCCTGCAAAGAGCCATCAAACAAAGATTTATGGGTGGCCTGAAGGTTAGCGGGTAAACTTTCGGGGTCCAAGGCAAAGCCATGATTCTGACTGGTAATCATAACCACCCCGGTTTCCAGATCCTGTACCGGGTGATTTGCACCATGATGCCCGAACTTCATTTTTAGTGTTTTTGCACCACTGGCAAGACCTAGTAACTGATGCCCCAGGCAAATCCCGAAAATTGGAATATCAGCAGCCAAAACTTCCTCGATAGCAGTAATCGCATAATCACAAGGCTCTGGATCACCAGGGCCGTTAGAAAGAAATACACCATCTGGCTTTAGGGCTAACACCTCAATGGCAGGAGTTTGCGCAGGCACCACCGTAACCCTACAACCTCGATCTACCAACATCCGTAATATTTTCAGCTTTACGCCATAGTCATAGGCAACCACATGGTATTTTTCTACCAGCGGCTGCCAGCTTTTGGAATCCAGATCCCAACTGCCCTGTACCCACTCAAAGGCTTCACTATGAGAAACTACTTTGGCAAGATCCATACCCTGTAACCCAGCAAAACCACGAGCATTTGCCAGCGCCAGAGACTCATCAATTGCACCAGCCATCAAACAACCGTTCTGCGCTCCTTGCTGACGCAACAGGCGAGTTAATTTTCTGGTATCAATGCCTGCAATTGCAACAATCCTCTGCATTTTTAACCAACTATCCAATGACTGCTCTGAGCGCCAACTACTGGCGAGCATAGATAAATCACTGATTATCAATCCGGCAATAAAACTCTGATTGGCTTCTGCATCAACGGTATTGATACCGGTATTACCGATATGTGGATAGGTAAGAGTAACAATTTGGCTGGCATAGGATGGGTAAGTGAGAATTTCCTGATATCCGCTCATGGCCGTATTAAAGACCACCTCGCCTACCGAGCTACCGTCAGCACCGATGGAATGGCCATGAAAAATAGTGCCATCTGCAAGTGCCAATATTGCTGGGGTATCGTTATCTTTAAACTTCATTAGCCATAAATTCCCATGTAATTCAGTTGATTAAAACCAGTTAAGGAACAAGTATAAATAAGCTTTTAGCAAACACAGTAGTTTATTGCAGGTATAAAAAACGGGACAAACCCTGGGTTTTACCCGGGTAGATCCCGCTCAGACAATAATTCATGTATTTTAGTGGCCCTTCAAAACCACACTTCCAAGCAACAAGATTTTACTTGATAGGCGGCAATCTGGAAAGGCTTTAACTGCAAAATAAGTTAATTCAATAAATCCCGCATATCGTAAAACCCGGCGCTTTGGTGATTCAACCAGCGACAAGCCTCTAGTGCTCCCAGTGCAAAACTATCGCGATCATTGGCTTTGTGGGATATTTCCAATGACTCGCCGGGCAGTTGAAATAGCACTGTATGCTCACCCACCAGATCACCAGCACGGATTGAGGATATTCCTATTTCGCCATCAGGACGAATACCGCAATCGCCTGACCTACCACTACTAATCACCGTGTCATCTTGGCCCCGAGCACTAGCTACAACTCCTGCCAATTGCAAAGCGGTGCCGGATGGAGCGTCTTTTTTATACCGGTGATGTGCCTCAACAATCTCCACATCCGCTGCCAGTCCGAGACTATGCGCCGCAGTTGCGACTAATCTGGCGGTTAAATTTACGCCAATACTCATATTTGGAGCCCAAAAAACCGGGATTTCCCGCCCTGCACTGCGCAAATCTGCCAGTAGTAACTCATCTATTCCCGTGGTTCCACTAAGCAGCGCAGTCTGATTTTTTACACACCAACCCAAGGCTTGGCGCAAACCGTTAGGGAGTGAGAAATCAATTAATACATCCACAGGCCCAAGCGCATCTAACTGCACCTTGGTACTGCGATCAACTTCAGCAATAATTTCAAAATCCTGGCTTTGTTGGCAAAGGCTTATAAGAGACTGGCCCATGCGGCCCTCGGCACCGTGGATAATTACGCGAATACTAGTCATCAATTACTCCAATAAGTATGGCTACTGTATCAGGGTTGCGCCCGACTGAAAAACGACTTGAGCCCGTCCAGCCATGAGTTACCATCCGGATAGTGGTGGCTATGCTCGCCTAAGGACTCCTGGAAGCCAGTCAACGCAGCTTTTTGTTTCTTATTCAGGTTAACCGGTGTCTCCAGGCGCACCCTGCAAAGCAGGTCGCCATGCCGCTGACTGCGCACCGACTTAACTCCTTTACCCCGCAGGCGGAACATTTTACCACTTTGAGTACCAGCCGGAATTTTAAGCTTTACTTGACCGTCAAGGGTGGGGACTTCCATTTCACCGCCTAAAGTAGCCATAGTAAAATCAATTGGCGCATCGCAGTAGAGATCATCTCCATCGCGTTCAAAAATAGGGTGCTGCTTAACTCTAACTTCAACATACAGGTCACCGCTACCGGCCCCATTCATCCCAGCCTCGCCTTCACCGGTTAGTCTAATTCTGTCGCCATTATCAACTCCTGAAGGAATTTTAACTGAGATCGTGCGAGTTTCTCTGACCCTGCCATGACCATGACAAGCAGGACATGGGTTACTCACCTTAGAACCGGAACCCTGGCAGGTAGGACAGGTCTGTTGCATCGAAAACATCCCCTGCTGCATTCTTACCTGGCCGGCTCCATTACAGGTATCACAGGTTTCGCGCTTACCGTCTTGTGAGCCGCTGCCTGAGCAAGGATCACACTCTGCCTGAGTTGGTATCTTAAGTTCTCGCTGTACGCCGCTTACAGCCTCTTCCAGATCTAATTCTAGTGGGTAGCGTAAATCTGCTCCGCGTTGCTGTTGCGGCCCCCGCCTGCGGCCGCCACCAAAAATATCGCCGAAGATATCGCCGAAGATATCACCTACATCGCCTTGGAAGCCACCGCCACCGCCCTGGCCAATACCAGCATGACCGTATTGGTCATAAGCGGCTCTCTTCTGTGGGTCCTTCAGAACCTCGTAGGCTTCTTTACACTCTTTAAATTTTTCCTGGGCGGTATCATCATCCGGATTGCGATCCGGGTGAAATTTCATCGCCAGACGCCGGTAGGAAGTTTTCATTTCCGCCTCAGTTGCCGTTTTACTGACACCAAGAATCTCGTAGTAATCTCGTTTTGACATTAGATAATCAGGATTTAGTTGTAGGGACTTCGTGGATATTGGGTGGCTAAGGTGTAATTTCAAGCAAATAATAGGTAATTCTCATGGAACTACTGCTGTTTATCCATTATTCTGAAGCCACTAAAAAATGGTGAACACCGATTTGTTAATCTCTGACTCCAAACAATTTATTTTTGTACATATACGCAAAGCTGCAGGTACCAGCATGGTAAATGCGCTACAACCGTTTGCGCTGGCTAAACCGGATGGTTTTGGTACGCGCATAAAGTCACGCGCGCGGCTAGAATGGAACTATAAAAAATACCGCTTTCGTAAACATGAAGATATCTTGGCAGCAAAAAGCCGTATGCCGACGGCTGCATTCTCAAGTTACTTTAAGTTTGCTTTTGTGCGCAACCCTTGGGACCGACTTGTTTCTGAATATGAGTTTATTCGCAAACAAATCGATCATGGCCGTCACCATAAAGTGATGAAGCTGAACTCATTTGCAGAATTTATCCAAATGCAAAGACAGCGCAGAGACGCCTATCAATCGCAGATGCTAACCGACAACAAAGGCAAACTGCTGATGAACTTTGTAGGTCGTTTCGAAAACTTAAACAATGACTGGCAAGAAATTTGTAACCTAGTCAACATCCCCTATCAACAGCTAGCCCATACCAACCAAACCAGACATCGTGATTATCGTGAATATTACGATGATAAAAGCATTGCTCTAGTAGCAGATTTTTGGGCTGATGAAATTAAGTTATTCGACTATAAATTCCA
>JAJRYF010000073.1 GCA_024275935.1 Gammaproteobacteria bacterium
TCAGAATGCCGTGCGGGTAATTTCACCACCCGTACTGGCTCCTTTCGCTTATTCTTGTGTTTAGGCCGCCGGTAATCTGTTTCACTTCCAGAATGTCTGAAGGCATACGCCCCATGCTGCGGGCCGGAGTGCGGATAATAGTAAGGGCCAAGCCCATAGGACCAATGAATTGGGTAATTAAAGTAACCCCAATACGGCCCGAAACGACCGTAATCTATACCATGCAAACCACCCCAACCATAACTATAGCTATACCCATACCCGGGGTAAAACCCTCGATTAAAAGACCATGGATAGCTATACCAGCCAAAACCACTAGAAACCCGTACACTTGTCACTGGATTCGAGTAGTACACCCCGTTACCAGCCGACCTGTAGTTTTGGGTGCTAGCACAACCACTTAATAACAACATAGCCAGGGCCAAGGTAATTAATGTCTTCCTCATCGTTATTATCCTATAAGATCAGTATGCAGAAACTATAACAGGCAAGCCTAAACCCTGGCTGAATAAAAGCAATGAACCTACACACCACCACCGGCAACTGGAAGAAAGGCTTTTTACTAGCCAGCATTACTATGTTGGCCTGGGCAACTTTGGCCCCAGGATTGAAAATTGCTCTGGAATCTCTCGACCCATGGACTCTGACCTGGTTCAGATTTCTCTTTGCCGCTTTGGTATCGGGGTTATTTCTGCTAAGCCGCAAGCGCCGTCGGGGGGAGCTGCTTAAGCTGAGCGGGAGCATGTGGGGGTTATTACTGCTGGCAAGCCTCATGCTGGTCGGCAATTATATTTTTTACCTGCTGGGATTAGAAAAAACCACGCCCGCAAATGCCCAGGTAATTATTCAACTAGCCCCAGCCTTGCTGGCAATGGGCGGAATCATAGTGTTCAAGGAACGCTACAATCGATGGCAATGGCTTGGTTTTATAAGTCTAATTAGTGGCCTGATACTGTTTTTTAAAGACCAGCTCAACATAATTGCCGATAATATGGCTGCCTATCAAATCGGAATTTTGCTGCTTGTTGCCGCCGCTATAGTCTGGGCTATTTACGCCCTTGCGCAAAAACAACTGCTGCGAGATATTTCTGCATTATCGGTAATGACCTTTATCTATATCTTCGCTACCATTCTGCTGCTTCCTGCAAGCAGCCCGGCGAGCCTGCTACAACTCAATAGCTGGCAATGGTGGATTTTGATCTTTTGCTCGGTTAATACACTGGTGGCATACGGAGCATTTGCCGAGGCTATGGACCATTGGGAGGCCTCCAGGGTTAGTGCGGTTATTGCCCTTACCCCACTAGGAACCATAGCCACGGCCGCTATCATCCACAACTATTGGCCACAGATAATGGCGGCGGAAACCATCGACTTAACTGGCTGGATAGGCACCGGACTGGTAGTATGCGGCTCCATAGTTACTGCCGTTTCAGGCTCCAGGCCTAAGGTCAGTATGGCCACAAATACCGGAGAAAGTTAATTATGAGCAAGAATACTCACACCCTCAAGGGATACACTCTGGTGCTAAACAATATTTTGTTTATTACCCCGCTGTTTGCCGCCGATAATAATGAAGGCATTCAATTTAATGTCTGCTTGGCTGACGGCGTACGCATCACGGCTAAGTACCCAACCAGAGAAAATGCCACTCTGGCTCGGCAATTGCTGGTACGGGCTATAGAAGATATGTAAGGTGTCAGCGCTCCCGGTTGCGACTACCCCTCGGTGCGTTACGCCTGCGGCTAACACACCCTAGTCAAGAACAAGACACAGACCGTAGCATCGGGCGTTATACGGATTTTGACAAAGCACTATTCACTATTTCATAAACATCAGGAGACAAGCCCTCAACTGCCGCGATACGCGCAAGCTCTATCCGCATTAACTCTTGGCGCTGTAAATCATAACGCTGCCATTGGTTGAAGGCCGATACCATCCTGGCGGCTACCTGTGGATTGATGCCGTCCAGGATAATCACCTGGTCTGCGAACCAGCGATAACCAGCGCCATCATGGCGATGGAAAGCTACTGGATTCGACTTCGAGAAAGCACCCAGCAACGCATAAACTTTATTGGGGTTCCGCAAAGAAAAATCAGGGTGCTCGAGCAACCCTTTAACTGATTCAACTGTGGCATCGGCAGGAATTGTTGCCTGTAAAGCAAACCACTTGCCCATTACCAGCGCATCTGTACGCCAACGATTTGCGAACTCAACCAGCGCTACCTTGGCAGTATCAGCTTGCGCGTGCACCAGAATTTTTAGCGCAGCCATGGTGTCGGTCATATTGTCAGCAACAGCAAGATGCGCATCTGCCAAAGGCAAGTCGCCCGCGGCAGCAAGAAAAGCCAGGCAGCGGTTCTTTAATGCCCGGCGACCAATAGCGGTGGCGTTATTTTCATACGCACTGCCATCATTGAGTGATTGATAACGCTGCCTAAGCTCATGCTCTAGCGCCAGCCCAAGCTGTCGTTCCATACTGACACGGGCACGGTGCGCTGCCTCGACATCGATGACTGCCATCTGCTCGGCAATATAGTCCTCTCCAGGCAGGGTTAAGGCTTCGGCAACTAGCGCACAATCAAGTTCGGAATTCTCCAGCAAGGCCCGAAAGGCAGCAATAATGCCAGCTTCAACGGTATGCTCTGGGTCAGCGATGAGTTCATCAATAACCATTAATGATAAACGAACTGAAGATTCCCAACGCACAAAGTCATCGCTATCATGCGCCATTAGCAAAGCCAAATCAGCCGCACTATAAGCATAATTTAACTTTACCGGGGCTGAAAAACCGCGCAATAAAGATGGCACCGGGGCCTCCGTGAGGCCGGTAAAAACAAATGTTTCAGTAGCCGACTTGAGCAACAACAGCACACCTTCAGCGTCTTGCTCATAACCGCGCAACGATAAACTCATTTGCTTGCCATTAGAGTCTAGCAACCCCATCCGGAATGGAATCAACAAATCTTGCTTCTCAGCCTGATCCGCAGTAGCCGGGGTGGTTTGTGAGAGCGTCAAACGATATTCACGCGAATCGGGATCATACTCACCAGCAGCACTAACTACCGGTGTGCCCGACTGTGAATACCAACGCGAGAACAAACTAAGGTCATAACCATTAGCATCTGCCATCGCCGCCAGAAAATCATCACAGCTAACCGCCTGACCATCGTGGCGCTGGAAGTATAAATCCATGCCCCGCCTGAACCCATCACGACCCAATATGGTGGCGTACATCCCAACCACCTGGCCACCCTTGCGATAAACTGTATTGGTATAAAAATTATTAATCTCAATATATTTCTCTGGCCGAATTGGATGCGCCATTGGCCCAGCATCCTCCAGATATTGCAGGCCCCGCAGATAACGCACATCTTCTATCAATTTAACTGGTCTGGACTGCATATCAGACGAGAATTCCTGGTCTCGATATACAGTCAAGCCCTCTTTCAAGGTAAGTTGAAACCAATCCTTACAGGTAACCCGGTTACCGGTCCAATTGTGGAAGTACTCATGCCCTATCACCCCCTCCACGGCCTGAAAATCAGCATCAGTGGCAGTCTCGCTACTTGCCAGGACATACTTGGTGTTGAAAACATTCAGCCCCTTGTTTTCCATTGCTCCCATGGTGAAATCGTTGGTAGCAACTATGTTGTAGTGATCTAAATCATACTCCAGCCCATAGGTTTGCTCATCCCAGCGCATCGACTTAATTAACGACTGCATCGCGTAATCACAACGGTCAATATTTTCTTTTTCTACATATACCCGCAAAGTGACTTTACGGCCACTACTGGTAATAAAGTGGTCTTCGATATATTCAAGATCCCCGGCCACCAGCGCAAACAAATACGCTGGCTTGGGGTATGGGTCATGCCAAACCACCCGCTGACGACCATTATCTAAAGCTTCACTACTTACCGGATTACCATTTGATAGTAATACCGGAAAGAGCTGTTTATCGGCGCTAATGGTTACGGTAAAGACCGCCATTACATCAGGCCTATCTGGGTACCATGTGATTTTGCGAAAACCTTCAGCCTCGCACTGGGTCAATAGGAAATCTGCCGATTGATATAAGCCCTCAAGGGCTGTATTGCTGGCTGGACAGATCTCAACCTCAAACTCCAGAGTAAACTGACTGGGCAGATTATTCAGCCTCATTTGCTCACCACTTACAGAATATTCGTGAGCCTCCAGCAAGCGTCCATCCAGGCGGATTGACAAAGTCTTAAGCTGCTTGCCATCCAGCACCAACTCCCGCCCACTAGTGGCCGAATTACTTGCAAATTGCAACCGGGATTTAACTCTGGTTAACTGAGTGCTGATATCAAAATCCAGATCTACATGGCTCAACCAGTAATCTGGTTGCTGGTAATCTTTCCGGTAAACTATGTTGCGTTGAGGTTTTGTCGGTGACTGTTGCATTTTTCTACTCAAAGATTCATCAAAAGAACGCTATTATATGCCTATGGAGATTATAATTAACCCTGAGTCGGTGCTAATTGCCAGAAAGCGCTTAAAAGATGTGGTTTGCACCCCACCGATATTAGCAAGCGCAAAGCTTAACCGGCTACTGACCTGCCAACTGTTCATCCAGTGCGAGAACCAACAAATCACCGGCTCCTTCAAATATCGTGGAGCCAGCAACGCCGTTCTGGGTTTATTGGAGCAATCCAGCCTGCCCGGAGTTTGTAGCCACTCATCTGGCAACCATGGTCAAGCCCTTGCCAAAGCTGCTCGACTTCAGGGCATCCGGGCAGAAATTGTAGTCCCGGAAAATGCTGTGCCATCCAAGCTTGCTGCCATCAGTGCTGAGGGCGCTATGATTCATCTGTGTGAGTCTAACCAACAAGCGAGAGAATACGGGATGGAAAAACTGGTAAAGACCGGGCTCACCCCGATCTCACCTTACGATCATCCACTGGTAATTGCTGGCCAGGGAACCTGGGCTCTGGATATACTTGAACAAGTTAGCAAGCTGGATATTTTATTAGTACCTGTTGGTGGCGGGGGACTGGCTGCGGGGACAATTATGGCGCGTGACTTACTTATCAGTTTGGGCAAACCAGCGCTGATTGTAGTTGCCGTTGAGCCAGAACAAGCTGATGACTGCTGGCGGTCTTGGCAGCAAGGCCAGCGAGTGCTTGAACACCACCCAAATACCATTGCCGATGGCCTCCGCGCTAAAATTGGCAAATTAACTTTCTCCATCATTAAGTCTGGAATCAGCACAATACTCAGAGTTAGTGAGAACGAGATTCTGAATGCGGTAGAATTGGCTAACGATTATCTGCAACAACATATCGAGCCTTCATCTGCTACTGTGCTTGCAGCGCTCCGAGGCTACCCTGAGGTATTTGCCGGGCACAGGGTCGGAACCCTGTTCACCGGTGGCAATACAGCTTGAAGTACGAAAGGAATTTATGTAGTTGCACGCTGCCCGTTAACTGTTCAAGTATGAATTCTGAGTGCTCGCCTGAGACCTCCACCCGCAGGAAGCGGGTGAAGAGCCCCCATGGATGGGTTTACGGCGTGTCTCAGGCGGGCACTCAGAATTCATGCCCTCGGTGACAAAAAGTGGTATACACCAAATGATAGCAAGGGTTATAGTCAGTTATACACAAAGCTAACAGAACAACAATGATGCAATTACTTTTAATTCGACATACTCAGGCAGCTCACCCGCCGCTATCTATACCTGACTTTGAGCGGCCTTTAACCGAATATGGGCAACAACAGGCCATAAGCATATCCAACTGGCTGGAGCAGGCAGAGTTGTCCCCCGACAGGATCTTACTTTCCGCAGCCACCCGTACCCGTCAAACCCTGCAACCGTGGCTAAACCAGCACCCCCAGGCTCAAGTTAATATCTGTGAGTCTCTTTACGGTGCTACCCCAGGAGAAATATTGGCACTGATAGATGAAGCTCCGAGCAGCAAACTAGTGCTGGTGGTTGCCCATAACCCCGGACTTGAATATTTACTGCGTTATTTAAGCGCTAAAGATCAGCCAATGCGCCCTGGTGATATTGCCTGGCTGAGCCAGACCGAAGCTACCTGGCAAGCTGGCACAACAAAGTTGTTGGCGCATATTTCAAACTAGCCGAAAGTTTTTGATTTGACCCACCTATCGGTGCGTTACGCCTACGGCTAACGCTCCCTACAAAAGAACGAGGCATCCGTATCACCGGGAGCTTCGGCTTTGAAATCACAGGCCAGTAAATAAACTTCTGCCAGTTCGACTAAGCCTTGTTGGTCAGTTGCATTAAAACGGTTGGGTTTAGGGCTGTCTATATCCAGCACCCCAAGCAAACAGCCATCTGCAAATAGCGGAATTACCAGCTCAGACCTGGAGGCCACATCGCAAGCAATATGCCCTTCAAAAGCGTGCACATCAGCTACTCGCTGAATTTCACCGCTGCTAGCTGCGGTTCCGCAAACGCCTTTACCCAGTGGTATTTCTACACAGGCAGGTTGGCCTTGAAATGGCCCGACTATCAGGCTGTCACCACGCAGGAAATAAAAACCAGCCCAGTTTATCGCCTCCAGCTGATTGAAAATCAGCGCGGATAAGTTAGCTGCATTGGCGATCGGGTCGCGGGTTATCCCCAGCAAACTCTGTGCCTGGGCAAGTAACTCTGTATATTTCGATTCTTTATCAGACATATTCTTAGCGCACTAGCCAGTTTATCATTTTCGCAGCAAAGCCTTTCCAAGGTGGTCGCAAGAAGTGTGAACCCGATAGTCGTGATTGTTTAAATACTGGCAGTCGGTGGGAGAAAGTATCAAAACCAGTTTTGCCATGATATGCGCCCATTCCGCTCGCGCCAATACCGCCAAATGGCAAACCGGAGACGGCAAAGTGTAATAAGGTGTCGTTGATACAGATTCCACCGGTAGAAATATTTCCAATAAACTTATCTGCATCTTTTTGGCCCAAATAATAGGCAGCCAAAGGCCGTGGCCGTTGATTAATAAATTCCAGCGCCGCGGCAAATGACTCGACTTCGATAAGTGGTAATATCGGGCCGAATATCTCAGTCTGCATCAAGGCACTATTTAAATCTGGTTGTACAACCAGCACCGGTGGCAGCAGCTGTAGTTCAGGGTTGCTTTCGCCTAGTGGCTTTATAACTTTGGTGCCTGGTTTAATCTCACTCAGGAGTGCTTCCAGACGGGCAAACTGTCCAGCATTGATGATCCTGGTATAGTCAGGATTATTGACCAGATCCGGGTATGCACTTGTTAACCATTTGCTCAACTCCTCGGCAAAGCTCTCAGCCCGCCCAGTGCCGACCAGGATATAGTCCGGGGCAAGGCAGGTTTGTCCAGCATTAATAAATTTGCCTCTACCAACCAAGGGGGCAGCCTCAGCAAGCGAGCAATCATCGGCAATATACACCGGGGATTTTCCACCTAACTCCAGAGTTACTGGGGTCAACTTTTCTGCCGCAGCTAGCATTACCGCCCTGCCGACCTCAGTGGA
>JAJRYF010000074.1 GCA_024275935.1 Gammaproteobacteria bacterium
AAAAGTCATTTCGGCGTAGTCACCGATGTAAAAGCGACCGCCTGATTCATTTTCATAAAACTTTATTTTTTGATCTGAATGCACTGCCTACCCTCGGTGTTTGCCACCATCCCAACCGCCCTGGCTGAGAACTCGTTGACCCATTTCTATTGCGGGTTTTTCTATCTCGGTGGCCATGGAGTCATTCCAGCGGTTAAGAAAACCATAAAGACTGATAGCGGCGAGCATTTCTACGATTTGATCATCATTCCAGTATTTTTTTAGCTCACCCATGATTTGTTCATCTACTCCATTAGGAATAGAGCCGGCGGCGAGGGCGTAATCGAGGCCAGCTCGTTCCGCGGCAGTATATAGTGGGCTGGTTTTATACTCCCAGATTGCATCCAGTTTTTCCTGCTCGACTGCATGCAGATTAGCGGCAATCAATGAATGTGCTTCGCAGTATTGGCAGCCAGCAGCACGGCTGGCGAAATGTGCCAGTAGGCGTTTGAAACCGGGATCAACGGCGCCCTCTGGGTCCATTACCGCTTCAGTTAAAGCTCCAAAGGCTTTTACTATTTGCGGCCGCCTTTGCATAGTAAGCAAACTGTTGGGAACAAACCCAAGAATGCGCTCGAAAATCGCAAAATCTGCGGCCAATTCAGGGGTGGTATCTGCCGGTAGAGGTTCAAGGTGAGCCATGATTTTTCCTTTCGTGATACTGGTATTAGGCAGCTTCGCTAGTGGCTGTCTTGGATGTTTTGGTTGGGCCATTTAAAACTGCATCGCGGGTGGCCTCTACAATTAAATCAACTTCAGCGGAGGTGATCATAAAGTGGGGGGTATAGCGGAGTGAATTCTCACCTCCGTGAATAACATTCACACCCTGCTTACGCATATATTCTTCGCTGGAATTGGCGCCGTAGCCTTTGTAGTTGTCGCCATCTAACTCGACAGAAAATAATAGACCAGTGCCTTGTATTTTGGTTATGCGGCCACCCATTTCGGTTTTCAATGCAGTTAGCTTTTGCAGGAATTCCTGCCCCCGAACCCGAATGTTTGCGCGTAACTCAGGGGTGATTGAGTTGAGTACCGAGCAGGCTACATCTAGCGCTCTGGGGTTGGTAGTCATGGTGTTACCGTAAATGCCTTTTTGGTAAAGGTTTGCCGTAGCGGTAGTCATAGCGAGTACCGAGAATGGATACTGCCCGGCATTTAAGGCTTTGGAGTAAGTTTCCATATCTGGTGGTGGCAGGTGCTCAAACCCGGGGTAATCAACAATCGATAACACTCCATGAGCTCGGATTCCAGCTTGAATGGAGTCCACTAGAAATAAAGATCCATGCTGCTCGGTTAGCTCTCGCGCCTTGGCATAAAACTCAGGGCTGATAGCCTGACCGGGATTGCCCTCTCCCATAACTGGTTCCATAAAGAAGGCTTCAATAAATATTTCACTGTCTTCGGCCCACTGATAAACTTGCTCTAGTTGCTCAATGTCATTGGGTTCTACAGTGATTAAACTATCGTTATCACGAAAGCTGGCCAAATATTTGGTATAGGTCTCTCTGGTGGAGTCGGAAAACTGAGCCGGCCTGTCGGTGCGTCCGTGAAAAGCCCCGGATAAACCGAGCTTGCGGATTGTTCGGCAAGCTTTGGGGCCACCTGGGTCGGTCATCAGCTTAGCGTTGATGTCGGCAAGTCTAGCGGCTACGGTAACGGCTTCTGAGCCGCTATTTAAGCACAGGAACTTACTGAAGGGGCTGCCGCCGCGACTGTGGCCAACTTCTTTGCGCAAGGCCGCAATAAATAATTTTTGCGATATATTGGGGGTCATTATATTGGCCATAGTGTGGGGCTTTGCCATCGCTGCTAATACTGACTCGGGTGCATGTCCAAAACCAAGCATGCCATAGCCACCATTATCGTGTACTACGGCTCCTTTTAGGGTGACCATCCACGGACCGGCGGCGGCGGCGACAACAAATGGGTTGATTGCATCGTCGGCATAAAAGTTCACATAACCATCTTGGATGTTTGTAATCTGCTCAGCTTCGTCCAGTAATAATAGCTCGGCATCATCTTTTTTGAGTCTGCCGAAAACCTCTGCAGCGGCATCAATGGCGCGCAATAGTGAGGCATCGGTTTGGGCAAATTCCAGGATAATTTCATCGCTCAGGCCGCTGGTTAATGCCGCCCCGCCGAATTTACGCATACTATTAAGTTTGTCGATTGCACCCATGTTTTGTTCTCCGCAATTTTTACTAATGGCCGAAAATGATAACCGGCTGGAAAAGCCAGCAGGATACCACATGCTGAGCTATTGTTGCTTGTCTCTATTGAACCTCAATCCCCAGATAGAAACACGGATACTGCAACATGCTCTTGATTCCATAGCAAAACAAAAAATAACCGCCGAACCTACGGGTGCGACTCATATTTTTTATTTCACCGTGAAACCAATGCCATACACATCATATCGCGCCTATATCTGGGGATTGGGGTTCAATCTCTATCTGGAGATTGGGGCTCAAAGCCCAGCTAATATGTTCATTCAGCATTTCACTGCTAGATGGTATTAGTTCCTGTAACTGTGTTTGAAGGGCAGTGCTGATGTCTGAGCCCAGGTTGTTTGAGCTGAGCGCATTACCAGCGGCTACAACGAGATTGCGTTGCCAACTCTCAAAACCGATTCTACGGATGGCGCTGCCATTCATTTGTTCCAAGAATTTACTTTCGTCCCAGTTTAATAATTCGGCCAGTTTTGGAGCATCCAGTGGTTCGCGGATATTAAAAGCTGGTTCTTGGCTGGTTTTAGCGAAGCGATTCCAGGGGCAAATAGCCTGACAATCATCACAACCATATATACGGTTACCAATGGCTTGTCGAAATTCCATCGGAATAGGGCCCTTGTGTTCAATAGTAAGATAAGAAATGCAGCGTCGCGCATCAACTTTATAGGGGGCAATAATTGCCTGGGTTGGGCAGATATCAATACAGCGAACGCAGTCACCGCAATGATCGCTAGCGGCAATGTTTACTGGCAGCGGCAGGTCGGTGTAAATTTCACCCAAAAAGAACCAGCTACCAGCTGTTTTATTGAGCAAATTACTGTGTTTGCCAATCCAGCCAAGACCAGCCTTTTCTGCTAAAGCCTTTTCCAGTACCGGTGCGCTATCAACAAATACCCGGTATGAAAACGCGCCGATAGCCGCTTCAATTTTATTAGCCAGCTTCTGTAGGCGCTTGCGCATAAGCTTGTGGTAATCGCGCCCCAGTGCATAACGAGAAATAATCCCGGTCTCCGGTTGCTGTAATAGTTCCAATGCATCACTGGCCGCAGGCGGCAAGTAGTCCATCCTCACTGAAATTACGCGCTGGGTGCCCGGTACCAGCTCAGCTGGGCGTGAGCGTTTGCTGCCGTGGCGCTGCATCCATTCCATGTCGCCGTGGCAGCCATCTTCTAGCCACTCTAGCAGCCATTTTTCATGTTGCTGTAAGCCAGTGTCGGTAATCCCGGTTTGTTGAAATCCAAACTCGCTCGCCCATTGTTCGATTTGGCCTGCCAATCTGGCAAAATCTTTTGAGTTTAGCTGGTCGAGAGTTTTCGGTAACATGATGGTATGGCAAAGTAGGTAGGTGGCATATAATGGGCGTATGAATGATAACACGCAAGCCCCTTTGGCTCTGTATACAGCAGCCCAGGTTCGTGAACTGGACCGACAGGCAATTGAAATCCATGGCATACCCGCTTATGTTTTGATGCAGCGGGCGGCTGAGTTTATGTTTGCACAATTACAGGAACGGTATGCTGATTGTCAACACTGGCTGGTTTTATGTGGGGCTGGTAATAATGCTGGTGATGGCTATGTAATCGCACGCCTGGCAAGTCAGTCTGGTTATAAAGTGAGTGTTGTTGGGTTAAAGGCTGCAGAGGCGCTTTCTGGCAGTGCGTTGCAAGCAGCAACTGATTGGCAAGCGGTTGGTGGCGAGGTTATTGAGTGGACAACCGAGTTGGATATATCTGCCGACTTGATAGTTGATGCCATCCTTGGAACCGGCCTTGATCGCCCCCTGCAGGGGAGCTATCTGGAAGCTGTACAATGGTTGAATCAACAAGCAGCGGTGATTGCGGCGGTTGATATTCCCACCGGCCTGAACGCCGATACCGGGGTTGCCCAAAAGGATACGGTACAAGCAGATATATGCTGTACATTTATTGGCTGTAAACAAGGCTTATTGACTGCTGATGCACAGGCTGTCTGTGGTGAGGTTTTATTTGATGATCTGGCAATACCAGTAGAAATTTATACAGCCTTTCCAGCCGCTGCCAGAGTGTTAGCGGCGGAGCCTGAGTTACTAAGCCCTCGAAATGCAAATTCATACAAAGGTAACTATGGCCGCTTATTACTTTGTGGCGGCCGAGCTGGTATGTCCGGGGCAATATTGTTGGCTGGTGAAACTGCTCTGCGGGCTGGTGCCGGGATGGTTACTCTGGCAACCGACGCTGAGCATGCGGCCCTGCTTAACCTTAACCGTCCAGAGCTAATGGTGGCTGCGGTCCCGGACTCTGCAGCCCTGAATGTAATTTCCACAACGGCAAGCGTGTTCGCTATCGGTCCTGGTATGGGCACTGGAGACTGGGGTCGGTTTTGTTTTGATACCCTGGTTAATATAGATGATAAAAGGCCATTGGTAGTTGATGCCGATGCCTTGAACCTGTTGGCAGAAAAGCCATTGCAGAGGAAGCACTGGGTGCTGACACCCCACCCGGGCGAAGCTGGCCGCTTACTGGGAATTTCTGCCACGCAAGTGCAGCAGGATCGATTTAGCGCAGTGCGCCAGTTGGCAGAAAAGTACCAGGCCGTGGTCGTACTTAAAGGCAGTGGCAGCCTGGTGGCTGATTATAAGCGTCGCAATCAGGCAGATGAAATAGTGGTAGATGTTTGCCCCTTCGGTAACCCCGGAATGGCCAGTGCGGGCATGGGTGATGTGTTGACTGGTTTGATTGCCGCTTTACTAGGGCAGGGCTTGGCTTGTTTGCCGGCTGCCAGGCTGGCGGTAGTAGTTCACGCCCAGGCCGGTGACTGGCTGGCCGAGCAGGAAGGCCAACTAGGCTTGCTTGCCGGTGATATGCCAGAAGTGATCAGGCAGTTACTAAATTTACAGGATTCGGTGTATGCCAACCAATAGCCCAACAGAATTGATCTATTGGCACTGTCCGCTAGAGAGCGATACCCATAATTTGGCGCGCGAACTAGCAACGGCAGTAATTAAAGAGCTTGCCAGGAGTGACGGTAAGGGATTTACCGCCAGCATCTGGCTACAGGGAGAGTTGGGGGCTGGTAAGACCACTCTGGTGCGTGAGTTATTGTTGGCATTGGGTGTTGCTGGCCGGATCAAGAGTCCAACCTATGCTTTGATTGAAGAGTATCAAGGTGCATTGGTAGCGGGTTTGGGGTTAGTGCACCTGGATTTGTATCGGCTTTGCGATGCAGAAGAACTAGAGTATATTGGCGTGCCCGAAATACTAGCGGGCAAGCTGACGCTAATCGAATGGCCACAACAGGGGCAGGGCTGGCTACCAGAGGCAGATTTGGTGATTAAAATAGATGACCGGGATGGTGGTCGGATGTTGGAATTGCAGGTGCAGTCAGAATTAGGCGCAAAATTGCTACCAGTTTCTAGCTAATTAATCTATCTACAGGTTTTTGCAAGAAAAAACATCTTCGATATACTTGATTTTTTACTAGAAAACACGCATTATTCGAATATATTACATAAGTGCAGATGGTGTTCATGCAAAAATGGCCGTACAAATGGAGTTTGATAGGGTTGCTGCTACTGCTGGCAACCACAACTGTCGGCGCAGTTCCTGCAAGCGAAATTCAGGGTTTACGGGTTTGGACCGACCCGGAAAAGACCCGTGCTGTTTTCGACCTTAGTGAGAGCACCAGTTATAAACTGTTTGAACTTACAAACCCAAATAGGGTGGTTTTAGATCTCGCATCTGCCAAGCTTAAAGCCAGCCCTCAGCTGGACCCCAAAACTGCTGGAGTAATTCAGGCTGTGCGTTATGGTAAGCCGGATAATGGCAAGCTACGGGTAGTGCTAGATCTTGCTAAGGCAGTCAATCCCCGGAGTTTTTTGTTAGCACCTATCGGTGATTATGGTCATCGCTTGGTAATAGATTTATACCCGCAAGAAAAAACCAGTGCCCCAGCTGTGGTCAAATCAGTTAAAACTATAAAGAATAAGCCTGACCGGGATGTGATTATCGCAGTAGATGCAGGTCACGGCGGTGAAGACCCTGGCGCTATTGGTGCCAGCAAGTCGCTGGAGAAAGACTTAACCTTGCAAATTGCCCGGGAGCTAAAAAAAGCAATTGATGCTCGTCCCGGTATGCGTGCGGTAATGATTCGCGATGGCGACTACTATATCCCGCTGCGGCAACGCTTTGCTAAAGCCCGTAAACATCGGGCCGATATGTTTGTATCTGTACACGCTGATGCTTTTCATAAACGCAATGTTTCCGGTAGCTCGGTATTCATACTCTCGCGCCGTGGTGCTAGTAGTGAAGCGGCACGCTGGCTGGCAACCAAGGAAAATCAATCTGACCTGGTGGGTGGCGTAACTCTAGAAGATAAAGACAATGTACTGGCTTCGGTATTACTGGATTTATCGCAGAACGCTACTATGGAAGCCAGTGGTCATGCAGCAACCCAGGTGTTCGAGAGTTTAAGAAGGTTTGGCAAAACCCATAAAAAACGGGTTGAGCATGCAGCCTTTGTAGTGCTTAAATCACCAGATGTACCTTCAATGCTGATCGAAACCGGTTATATCACGAATCCAAATGAAGAAAAAAAGTTGAAAAATCCCAAGCACCAAAAGAGTCTGGCTGCCGCAATTGCCAGTGGTATTGAACAACACTTCCAGCAAAAGCCTATTCCAGGTACCTGGATAGCAGCCAACCGCAAGGTCTCCCGGCATATAGTTGCCCGTGGTGATACCCTTGGCGGGATTGCGCAGCGTTATAACATCAACCTGAGCAAGCTACGCAAGATTAACCGTCTTAAAAATGATAACATCTCTATTGGTAAGGAATTAGTGATTCCTGCGAGTTAGTTTTTGTTCTTGGGGTGGCGTACACTGTTACCAGAAGGCGATAATAATCAATGTAGGAGTTTGCTTATTTCTGCCCTTTCAACCACCTCATCTGCCAAGTCAACATAATCAAAAAAACTACAAAAATACCCATAAATGTCTTCTGCAGAAAGGGATCTCTCAATGAATTTACGATGGGTGCTGTTGGAGGAAAGCGTGTGAGTATTTCAGTGGCTGTGGGTAGTAGATGAAATAAGATGGTGCTGGAATAAAATAGGTTTACAGCATATTTATTCCACGATTTAAAAAACGCAGTTTTTTCTGCTAACACGCCCGCAAAAACTGTCAGTAGAGTCAGAATTCCCAGTACATGCGCTACATGAAAACTACCGTGCTTGAAAATAGCGAGAGATGAAGCAGCCGTAATAACTGTCACTGCCAAATAAACTTTACCTGTTAGCGGGGCATAACTTATTTGTTTGTGTTGCCAGAGTAGTTTGAAGCCACTAATTAAGGCGGTTATTCCAAAAGTTGTGTGTAAAACTCCGATGGGACTCAGTGTCATATCCATTTTTGGGATGGATCCTATATGATTTAATAGAGATGCCTTAAAATAGGTATAATAGCAAAAAGCTCAGCTTCCAATAGGTTTTTGCCAAAACGCCAAATCCGTTCTGACTTTTTATACCGCTGCAAGTATGATATTGCTCAAATGAGTATCCGTATATTACCAGATCACTTAATTAATCAAATAGCCGCTGGCGAGGTGATCGAGCGGCCGGCTTCTGTAGTTAAAGAATTGCTTGAAAACTCACTTGATGCTGGGGCTACCAGAATTGAGATTGAAATAGAGCAGGGTGGTAAAAGGCGTATTCGGGTGCGTGATAACGGTTTGGGAATTCCGCTTGATGAATTAGCTTTGGCGCTAGGGCGACATGCCACTAGTAAAATTGCCAGTTTGGATGATCTTGAACATATTGCTTCACTGGGGTTTCGGGGCGAGGCACTTGCCAGTATTGCTTCGGTTTCGCGGCTTACAATGAGCTCCAGAGATGCGGCGGCCGTACATGCATGGCAAGTCGGCTCTTACCAAGGCGAAATTACGCCTCCGGAGCCTGTTAGTGGTGATGTGGGGACCACAGTGGAGGTGTTGGACTTATTTTATAACACCCCGGCCAGGCGTAAGTTTTTACGCACTGATGCCACTGAGTTTAAGCATATTGATGAACTGATCAAACGAATCTCTTTGGCGCGGAAGCACTGCGCTTTTGAACTTAAACATAATGGTAAGGTGGTGCGCGCGTTGCCACAGGCTACAGCTCCTGGGGCTATGTTGCAGCGGGTGGCGTTGCTCAACGGCAAACAGTTTACCGAGAGTATCATTGTCGTGGAAAATCAGCGTGAGAGTATGCTCCTGCATGGCTGGGTGGCAAAGCCAACTTATGCGCGCTCGCAAGCAGATCAGCAATATTTCTTTGTTAATGGCAGGATGGTTAAAGACCGCCTGATTGCACATGCGGTGCGGCGTGCATTTGCGGATGTTTTATTTCATGGTAGGCATCCGGCGTTTGTGCTGTATCTTGAGATTGACCCGGAATTAGTGGATGTAAATGTACACCCGCAGAAGCATGAGGTGCGTTTTCGTAATGGCCGGGAGACACATAATTTTATCTACTCAAGCTTGCATCACTTACTCGCTGATACTCGACCCGCTAACCCCCAGGTTGGCGAAGCCAATCAAGTAGCAAGCGGGCCGGCCATAACCCCCAGTTGGGCTGCGATGTCGCCATTGTCCGCTATTGGGCAAAAAGGCAGCGCCAGCTTGCCTATCCGCGAGTCTGTAGCAGCTTATGCTGCATTAGCTTCCAGCCCGGTGGCTGAGTTACCCAATGCAGATGAGAGTGTGCCGCCATTAGGCTATGCCCTTGGACAATTGCACGGGGTGTATATCCTGGCTGAGAACTCTCAGGGCTTGGTGATAGTAGATATGCATGCTGCACATGAAAGGATCACTTATGAGCAATTAAAACAGGGCATGGAAGGCTCGCAGCCTCAAGTTCAGCAGTTGCTAGTACCAGTTAGCCTGCATGTATCATCAGCCGAAGTTGCTGTGGTTGAAGAATACGCAGCAGAGTTTTCACGGCTGGGGTTTGAGTTACAGGTTAGTGGCCCGGAGTCGTTACTGGTGCGCCAGGTGCCCGTGCAGTTGCAAGATACCGAAATAACTCAACTGGTTGTAGATGTGTTGGCAGATTTTATTAGCCTCGGTAGCAGTAGTCGAATCCAGGAGCAGCAAAATGAAATTCTCTCAACTATGGCTTGCCACGGCTCAGTACGCGCCAATCGACGGCTAAATTTGACTGAAATGAATGCTCTGTTGCGCCAGATGGAAGCCACAGATCGCGCTGATCAATGTAATCATGGCAGGCCTACCTGGGTGCAACTTGATATGACTTCGCTAGATCGCCTGTTTTTACGGGGACAATGAATAATTCAGCGCTGCCATCGGCTATTTTCCTGCACGGTGCAACTGCCACCGGTAAAACCGGGCTGGCGATTACGCTTAGCCAGCAGTTTCCGGTGGATATCATTTCAGTGGATTCAGCCATGGTCTACCGGGGCATGGATATTGGCAGCGCCAAACCGGAGCCGGAGATTCTAGCGGCAGCTCCGCATGCCTTGGTGGATATCCGTGAACCGGAAGATGCCTATAGTGCGGCAGACTTTAGCCGGGATGCGCTAGTTTGCATGGAGACTAGCTGGGCTAGCGGAAGGGTACCACTATTAGTGGGCGGAACAATGTTGTACTTCAACGCGCTGGAACAGGGCTTATCGCCAATGCCAGCCGCTGACCCATTGATTCGTGCAGCTATTGATAAGCGTGCAGATGTGGCGGGTTGGCCGGCTTTGCACACCGAGTTGGCACTGCTGGACCCGCAAGCGGCGGCGAGAATTGAACCTATGGATAGGCAGCGAATCCAACGAGCTTTGGAAGTCTGTCAATTAAGCGGAAGCACCCTTAGCGCCCTGCAAGAGCAAGTACCTGAATTACCTTTGCAGGCCAGAATTCTTAAACTGGTTTTGACTGCCAAAGATAGAGCAGTCCTGCATCAACGGATCGAAACCCGCTTTGCGGATATGCTGGAGGCTGGGTTTATGGCTGAAATGAAAGCTTTAATGCAGCGCCCGGGTCTAATACAAGAGAGTACGGCTATGCGCTCTGTAGGCTATCGGCAAGCTTGGGGGCATCTGTCAGGAAGTTATGGTTTGGCTGAACTAGAGTCCAAAGTGGTAATAGCTACCAGGCAGCTGGCAAAACGCCAATTGACCTGGCTACGGCAGTTACCAGGATGTATGTGGTATGATTGGCCTGATGAAGATAATTCTTCTCATATAATCAAGCAAGTAGAGGCATTCCTTGAAAAACCGGATTAATGCCCTAAAATTAAAACAAGAAGATAATATAAATTAAGAAAAACTAAAGGAGTACAACATGTCAAAAGGTCAGTCATTACAAGAGCCTTACCTAAACGCACTGCGTCGCGAGCGTGTACCAGTATCCGTTTTTTTGGTTAATGGTATTAAACTGCAAGGTCAAATTGAGTCTTTCGATCAATTCGTAGTATTGCTAAAAAACTCTGTTAGTCAAATGATTTATAAACATGCTATCTCAACTGTAGTACCAGCCCGTAATGTTAAAATTTATGAGCACGGTGAGGGTGAGCCTGACGACACCCCGGCAGATGAGAATAATAGTTAATACTCTTGATCGATAGAGCAGAGCGCGGTGACCGCGCCATTATTCTGCATCCAATTTTTGATTCGAGTAAAAGTGAATTAGCATTAAGTGAATTCACTGAGTTGGCACGCTCGGCAAATGTCAATGTGCTATCAGTCCTTAACGCGCCGCGAAAGCGGGCGGATGCGGCTTATCTGGTAGGTAAAGGCAAGGTAGATGAGCTGGCTGAGTTGATCAAGGAGGTCGGTGCCGACCTGGTACTGGTTTCACAGCAACTTAGTGCTTCTCAAGAGCGCAATCTGGAAAAAAAG
Source organism: Gammaproteobacteria bacterium (assembly GCA_024275935.1). Lineage (GTDB taxonomy): Bacteria > Pseudomonadota > Gammaproteobacteria > Xanthomonadales > SZUA-36 > SZUA-51. The sequence continues at coordinate 11,131 of JAJRYF010000074.1, forward strand.
CTGGAATGCCGAGTACTCGATCGAACCACGCTGATTTTGGATATTTTTGCCCAACGGGCGCGTACTTATGAAGGTAAGTTGCAGGTTGAATTGGCCCAGCTAAGGCACTTATCCACCCGCTTGGTGCGTGGCTGGACTCATTTGGAACGACAGAAAGGCGGGATTGGTTTGCGCGGCCCTGGCGAGACCCAGCTAGAAACTGATCGCCAGTTATTAGGCGCAAGGTTGCGGCAGTTAAAAGCCCGCCTGGCCAAGGTTGAAAAGCAACGCGACCAAAGTCGCCAAGCCCGGTTACGCAGCCGTTACCCTTTAGTGGCACTGGTTGGTTATACCAATGCTGGTAAGTCCACCCTATTTAATGCCCTCACAAACAGCGATGTATATGCTGAGGATAAACTTTTTGCCACCCTTGACCCTACAGTCAGGCGTTTAGACGCTCTAAGCTGTGGGCCGTTATTACTTGCCGATACGGTAGGCTTTGTTAGTGATTTGCCCCACGATCTGGTGTCTGCTTTTCGTTCCACGCTACAGGAAACCAGAGATGCGGATTTATTACTGCATGTTATAGATGCGTCTGACCCTGATCACGCCCAGCGAGAGCTGGAAGTGGAGGAAGTGTTGGAGTCTATTGGCGCTGGCGAGGTTAAAACCTTGCGGGTGTATAACAAAACTGATTTAACCGATAGCCCAGCGGGTTTGCTTGGGAAGCCAGAGGAAATAAGAGGCGTTAGAGTTTCCGCGCTTACAGGTAGCGGGCTGGATGCTTTGAAAGCGGTTATGGAAGGTAAGTTTGGCGCTGACCGAGTCCAAGGGTGGATTGAGATTCCGCCCAACGCTGCGCGTTTGCGTGCGCGCCTGTTTCAGCTAGAAGCGGTAGAAGAGGAAGCTTTGACCGACTGCGGCAGTTGGCGAGTACGGGTGAATCTGCACCGTAATGAAGTAAATCAACTAGCGGCAATGGGTGGGATTGAGGGCAAGCTGGTGCGTGGCCAGCTATTGACCAGAATGCAATAGATATAAGTTGCTAATATTTCATCTTACAGCGATTGAAAATGTTAGAATTAAATAATCATACACATGCTCCATAAGCAGCAGGAGAATAGCAAATGCCCTGGCAAGAACCTGGCAAAGACAATAAAGACCCTTGGAAGTCCAAAAATGATGGTCCACCAGATCTTGGTGATGCGTTTAAGTCATTTGGAGATCAAATCAACAAAATTTTCGGAGGCGGTTCAAAATCAAAGGCTTCCGGCTCCGGTGGCGGTATCTCAATTGGGGTATTAGTACTAGGCGCAGTGACTATATGGGTCTTGATGAATTCTGTTCACATAATGGATCAATCTGAACGAGGCGTGGTTTTACGCTTTGGTAAGTTTGACCGGGTTTTAGACCCTGGGTTGCAGTTTACTTTTCCGGCGCCAATTGAAACTATCACCAAGGTAGATGTCAGTCGTATATCTTCGGTTGAAGGTCGCGGCCAGATGTTGACTAGTGATGAGAACCTGGTAGATATTAACTTCGCAGTGCAGTACCGGATTCAGGAGCCTTTTAGCTATCTGTTCCATCTGCGTGACCCTGAGTTAACCTTGAGCCAGGCTAGTGAAGCTGCCATGCGCGAGGTGGTTGGTACCAATAATATGGACTTTATTTTGGAAAAAGGTCGTGGTCAGGTCTCTATCGATAGCCGTGCGCTGGCTCAGAAAATTCTGGATCGCTATGATTCTGGCTTGGAGATTACCCAGTTTAACTTACAAGGTGTAAATCCACCGGCACAAGTTAAGGGAGCCTTTGATGATGTAGTTAAGGCGCGTGAAGATGAACAGCGGTTTGTTAACGAAGCGCAAGCGTATAAGAATAAAATTCTGCCTGAAGCGGGCGGTCGTGCGGCTCGAATATTTCAGGAAGCCGAAGCCTATCGTCAATCTAAAATCGCCTTAGCTGAAGGTGAAGCCAGGCGCTTTACAATGTTGTTATCTGAGTACCAGAAGGCGCCTACAGTTACCCGCCAAAGACTGTATTTGCAAACCATGGAGGTAGTTCTGGCAGGTAGCAAGAAAGTATTGCTTGATACCAGTGGTAATAGCATGATTTACCTTCCTCTTGATGGTATTGGTAACTCTCAGGGCTCGCAATCAGCGCCGCCCCCGATGTTGCCCAACAATTCAAACTCACGGTCTGCTGATAGTCGCAACCGTGAAAGTAACCGTAGCGGCAGGGGCATAAAATAATGAAACGAATTATATTAATCTTGTTATTACTAGTTGGCATTATTTTGCTTAGTGGTGGGTTGTTTACGGTAAAAGAAACCGAGACTGCGCTTCGCTTTCAATTAGGTAAGATTGTGCAAAGTGACTACGAGCCAGGTTTGCACCTGAAATTCCCATTTGTAAATAATATTCGTAAGTTTGATAAACGCATTCTCACCCTGGATATGCCGCCTGAGCAGATGAATACATCTGAGCAGAAGTATGTGGATGTGGATTACTTTGTGAAGTGGCGGATTGTCGATACGGTTAAGTATTACCTGGCAACCCGGGGTGAAGAATCATTCGCTCGCTCGCGCTTGGCGCAGTCGTTGCGAGATGAATTACGCGCTGCATTCTCTTCGCGCACCTTGAAACAGGTAGTGTCCGAAGAGCGTGCAGTAATCATGGAGCACCTAACTAAAACTGCTGGCGAAAAAATGGCAGATTTGGGCATGGAAATAATTGATGTGCGGATCAAGCGAATTGAGTTGCTGGAAACTGTTACCTTAGCAGTGTTTGCGCGGATGGAAACTCAGCGGAAAGAAGTTGCCAATAAGCACCGCTCGCAGGGGCGCGAGCAAGAAGAAATGATTCGCTCAGAAGCAGATAAAGATCGGATGATTTTATTGGCGGAAGCGCAGCGTGATGCCGAAATAATTAGAGGTGAGGGTGATGCAAAATCTGCTGAAATTTATGCAAACGCATACACCAAAGATGAAGAGTTTTACGCCTTTTATCGGAGCCTGGCAGCATACGAAAAAACCTTCCAAAGTGCTGGTAATACAATGGTGTTAAGCCCTGATTCAGAGTATTTTGAGTACTTTAAAACACCTAAGGCTAACTAAGCCAAAAAGATATGGGTGAACTGCTAATCGCATTTGCGTTGGTGCTAATTCTTGAAGGCATAATGCCGGGGATATTCCCGGCAGCATGGCGCAAAACCTTGCTGATGTTAGCGGCTTTGGAAGATAAACAAATTCGCTGGATTGGCCTTGGTAGTATGTTGGCTGGTGCTGTTTTCCTGAATATTTTACGCTAATAATTGGAATTTTAAATGGCTAAAAGTGTTGCTATTCTTGGTACTCAGTGGGGCGATGAGGGCAAGGGCAAGATTGTTGATCTGCTTAGTGAGCGGGTTGATGCGGTAGTTCGTTTTCAGGGCGGGCATAACGCTGGCCACACACTGGTAATTGAAGGTGAAAAAACTGTACTGCACCTAATTCCCTCCGGCATATTGCAACCAAATGTTGAATGCATGATTGGCAATGGGGTGGTGTTATCTCTCAGCGCCCTGAAAACTGAAATAGACGGCCTGCAAGAACGCGGGGTTGATGCTGTCGAGCGACTTAAGATTTCAGCTGCCTGCCCAATTATTATGACCTACCATGAGCTTATCGACCATGTGCGTGAAAAAGCTCGTGGGAGTAGGGCGATTGGTACCACTGGTAGGGGTATCGGACCTGCCTATGAGGATAAGGTCTCGCGTCGCGGAATTCGTTTTGCTGACTTGTTGCACCCCCAGCGGTTGGAAAGCAAGCTTGATGAGATCCTCGACTATCACAACTTTGTGCTTGAAAAATACTATCAGGTAGAACCACTAAATCCTAGTATGGTGCTTGATGATGCGTTGCAACTAGGCGCGTGTTTCTCGCATATGCTGGCAGATATAAGTGGTCGCTTGCATCAATTGCGGGATGCTGGAAAAAACATTCTGTTTGAAGGTGCCCAGGGTAGTTGGCTGGACATAGACCACGGTACTTATCCGTTTGTTACCTCGTCAAATACCACTATCGGTGGAGTTTGCACTGGCGCTGGTGTCGGTATAGATGCGGTTGATTATGTGCTGGGCATTACTAAAGCCTATACAACCAGGGTTGGCAGCGGTCCATTCCCCACCGAATTATTTGATCAAGATGGTGAGCGTATGGCTCAGCGTGGGGCCGAAGTTGGGGCAACTACTGGCCGTGATCGGCGCTGTGGTTGGTTGGATGCAGTAGCAACTGCACGGATGATCAAGGTAAACGGAGTTTCCGGTTTGTGTGTTACCAAATTGGATGTGTTGGATGGCTTTGCAGAATTGAAAATTTGTACTGCGTATAAACTAAACGGCCAGCTAATAAATCAGGTTCCTGTAGATGCTGAATCCTGGGGTCAGCTCGAACCGGTGTATGAAGTACTCCCAGGGTGGTCTGAGGACACTCGTGGTATCACCGATTTACAGCAATTGCCCGACAATGCACAAAGCTATTTACAAGCCATCTCTATGCTTTGTGGGGCACCAATTCATATGGTGTCTACCGGCCCAGAAAGAAGTGAAAATATTGTGCTGCAATTTCCTTTTGATTGAGCCTTCAAGGCTGATTTTGAGCACTCTTGAGCGATTATTTTGATCCGGATGTATTTGTAGGAAATATCCTACACGCCTAAGAGGAAATAATCCTCTGTTAGTACTATACCAGTCTGCTATTCTATGCCGCTTATAAAGCAGGTGCTGCTGACGCTCTGGTATGACCATTTCTTTTCGTAAAACACTAACACTACTTCGCAATGGATTACTGAATCCAGCTGTTGCTTGGCGCGAGTATTACAAAGAGAACTCTAGTTGGCAGCAAACTGCGCTCAGGCTTACATTGCCATTGGTCGCCAGTGCAACTGTTCTTGGCGTGTTAGTGCACGGCCTCTTGCGGGACAGTTATTTGTATGCCGCTACCCTGTCTGCGCAAATGTTATTAATTGATATTGCACTAACTTTCGTGCTTCTGCTGATTACGGCGCTAGTATTTTCGTATACTGCGGGTAAATTTGCTGGTCAGAGCTCATTTAGTCGTTCTCTAGCGGCTATAACTCTGGCTGCGATACCTGCGTTTGCTGGAATGGTAATAATTTTTGTTCCCTGGTTAGGTTGGCTTGTCGCCCTGGCGTTGTTAATGTTGTCTATTGTTTGCCTGTATCAGGTAATTCCTCTTTATCTGCAGGTCCCTGATGGCAAGCGAAGAATTCATTTTCTGGTTTCTCTGGTAAGTACTTTAATTGCGGTAATTATATTTAACTGGATAGTGGCAGCGGTTTTTATTCAGAAAAATGATGATCTGCCGCGGAAAGCAAATATTACAGCGAGCTCTGGTACGCTGGCACAAGTGAATGAAAGCATGCTGTTGTTAGAGGATGCCTTGAACGATGTATTTACGCCACCGGAAAATAATGAAATTACCGACCAGCAGATGCAGGCGTTTGTTATGATCATGCAGAAAACGCATAAGTTCCTTGAGCAACGAGTTAAAGAGCTACGCTTGATGGCAGACGAGCTGGAAAACAAAGAAGACAAGAGCATCTCAGAAATTATGAAAATGTCGCGTAAGATTGGTGAGAATGCTATGAGCCAAAATGATGCAGAAATGCGGATAGTTAAGCGTGGTGGGCAAAATTGGAAAGAACACCAGTGGATCAAGCAGCAACTTCGCATAGCTGCAACTAGGCAGCCAGGTATGCCGGGGGTAGCACATAATCGTAAAATGTATAAAAACTATTCTAAAGAACTATCAGAGCTGGGGTTTAATCCCTAGCCATACTTCTTGCTGGGTGGTGCTAGCCGGTAAACCGGTGAGAAATGCGCCAAGTTTCTGCAAAGTTAGCGCCTTCAAGGGACGGGAAACCGGAAGAAGAGGGCCGAGGGGAAAAGCCGACCTTTGGGTCGGTTTTTTTTGCCTGCAATTACGGAATATCTAACCTTTAAGGGGTGAGTTATCTCACAAAATACTTGAAATTTAGAAAATTACCCTTATACTTACCTATAAGTAAGGAGATATTTATGGCAGATACAGCCACTACTAAAGATTCAATTATCGATAGAGCCTTGGATTTATTGCTCCAACGGGGCCTAAATGGCTTTAGTTACCGTGATATTTCCAAGTACCTGAGTATTAAGAATGCTGCGATACATTATTATTTCCCTACAAAAATGGATCTAATCAAGGCTCTGATTGACAAGAATTACAAAATGTTTAAGAAAGCCACCTCTGAATTTATGGCTTACGGTGGCTTGGCAAGACCGCAGTTAGAAGGTTTGTTTGTCTTTACTGCTGAAGAGTATGAACGCGGTTGCCCTATATGTTTGATAGGCTCGTTAGCCATTGATTACGATGATCTAAATGAGGAAGTGCAGGCTGCGAATGAAGAATTTATCCAGAACTCCTTAAAATGGTTCACAAGAGTTCTGGAAGTAGGTCTAGAGCAGGGTGAGTTTCAATTTGAGGGTGTGCCAAGAAATAAGGCCGTATCCATATTGGCTACTGTTCAAGGTGCTCGACAAATGGCGCGCGCTCACGGATTAAAGTTGCTGGATCAGATTTTTTCACAAATAAGGCTAGATCTGGGCATTGTAGATTAGCCTAAAAAAATTTACTTATGTTACTTACTTACTAGTAAGCACATCTAAGGAGAAAGAAATGAAAATTAACATATATAAGCTCAACTCATGGTTGGTACTTGGATTAACTCCCCTGATTACTGTGGTGGCCGCTTCGGTTCTTGCAGTTACTGAATATTCAGCAATCGGTTATATTCAGGCTGTATTTTGGGGGGTCGGGCTGATTGCTCTGGCGGTGGCGGTAAATATGGGTAACAAGTCTGCGCTACCGTATCTGGCAGTAGGTCTGACCTTGCCAGTGCTAGCTTTAGCTAGCGCATACGCACCAGCAAGTCTGGTATGGGTGGTTGGAGTTAGCGTAGGAGCATGGTTGCTTATAGCCTGGCTATGCAGGAATGACCCGTATGCATTCTGCCCTACAAAAGTCGTGAATTTGAACGCTCCCCGTCAACAGCGTCCAGCAAGCAATGCCAGAGTTACGCCTGTAGACTTGGCAAAAACGGCTTAAAGTTTGGGCTGTAAATTCTCAAGTAAATGGTGCCGAGAAGAGGACTTGAACCTCCACGAGCTAATGCTCACTAACACCTGAAGCTAGCGCGTCTACCAATTCCGCCACCTCGGCAAATGCTGAGGCAATGGGGGTCGCCTCAGCAAACCTGCTCGTGGAAAAGGGGGGAAACCACGAACAGGCGAACAAGATAACCGCCTGTATGGATCTTGTCAATAGAAATCATGGCATCACCCAAATACTTAGGTGTAGCAGCGGGTATAATGCAGCAATGATATATAAAATAATAAACCACGGCTAAGCGCAGGTTGTGAGAGCTATTAATGAAAGATTCTAAGAAAAACCATTTTCAGGTTCAAATACCGTCTAGAGAGCAACTGCTAAGTGACCTGGAAGATGCCGGACGGCCGCTCAAGCGGGTGCAAATAGCGCAAATTTACGACCTTAATGATGCTGAAGAGCGCGAGGCTCTACGGCGGCGCTTGCGAGCTATGGTAAGAGATGGGCAACTGATTCAGAACCGCAAAAACGCCTATGGAATTGCTAGTAGCATGGATCTTGTCAGTGGCCGGATTCAGGCTCATCCAGATGGCTTTGGTTTTGTGATTCCAGACGAAGGTGGGGACGACCTGTATCTATCTTCCAAGGAGATGCGCAGGGTTTTGCACCGCGACAAGGTGCTGGCCAATGTTACCGGAATAGACCGGCGTGGGCGTAAAGAGGGCACTATAGTTGAAATACTTGAGCGGGCTAACCAGCAAATAGTTGGCCGCTATTTTGAAAAAAGCGGGGTGGCAATGGTAGCTGCTGATGATCCCCGTATTACCCAGGATGTAATGGTTCCATTAGGACAAACACTGGATGCCCAGCCCGGTCAGGTGGTAGTGGTTACTTTAGATAGCCAGCCAGATTACCGGCAACCCCCAATTGGCCATGTTAGTGAAATTCTTGGAAGCAGTGGGGCCCCGGGAATGGCAGTTGAAATTGCAATTAGAAATTTTGATTTACCGCTGGAGTTCCCGCCTGCGGTTACTAGCCAGGCCAAAGCATTTGGCGATAACATTAGTGCTGATGCGGTAACTACCGGGCGTAAAGATTTACGCAGCCTTAATCTAGTTACAATTGATGGGGCGGATGCCAGAGATTTTGACGATGCGGTGTATTGCAAGCCACACGATAAAGGCTGGCAACTGGTGGTGGCTATTGCAGATGTTTCAGCTTATGTCACCCGGCAGTCGCCACTGGATATTGAGGCACTTAATCGCGGTACCTCAGTATATTTCCCCAATCGGGTAATACCTATGCTTCCCGAAGAGCTTTCGAACGGTTTGTGTTCTCTCAAGCCTGAGGTTGACCGCCTAGCGATGGTTTGCGATATGCAGGTGGGTAAGGACGGGGTGGTCAAACGCTCACGCTTTTACCGGGCTGTGATCCATTCGCACGCGCGTTTGACTTATGATCAGGCCTGGAAAATTATTTCTGGTGAAGCCCCGGCAGAACGACAGCAAATACCTGAAGTTGCCGCCATGCTAGATGACCTTAACAGCTTGTATCACGCGTTCAGAAAACAGCGCCAGCGCCGTGGGAGTATCGACTTTAATAGTACAGAAGTCCAATTCCGTTTCGGACCAGGTGGCGAAGTTAAAGATATAGTCCCATACAGCAGAAATGACGCACACAAGATTATTGAAGAATGTATGATCGCTGCCAATGTGGAGGCAGCCCGTTTTCTGGAGCGCAATAAAGTACCGGCCTTATTCAGAGTGCATGAACCACCACCGCCAATGAAGCTGGAGAAATTAACTGCGTTCTTACGCGCTCAGGGAATTACGATTACCTGGAAAGAGAAACCAACTCCTAAAGACCTTGCAGCGATAGTTAAACAGGTGGCAGAGCGCCCCGATAGTGATTTAATAGAGGCGGTATTGTTGCGCTCTATGAGTCTGGCGGTATATATGCCAGAAAACCTCGGCCACTTTGGTTTAGCATTGGATGCATATTGTCATTTCACCTCACCTATTCGGCGTTACCCGGATTTACAGGTGCATCGTGCCATTGGCGACATTATAGATCGGCAAAAAGACCCAAGCAGTCCGCAAGTGATGAAGGATCTGGGCAAACATTGTTCTATGCTTGAACGCAGGGCAGAGGAGGCTTCGCGTGATGTTGACGAGCGCCTGAAGTGTGCTTGGCTGGAACAACATATTGGTAAACAGTTTGATGCCTTGGTAACCGGGGTAACCGCCTTCGGCTTGTTTGTGGAACTGCGTGATAGCCATACCAGTGGCTTGGTGCATGTTACCGCCTTGCCGGATGATTATTATCACTATGACCCGGTGCGCCAGCTTTTAAGCGGTGAACGCTCAGGTGGTAACTACCGTTTAGCTGATCGTATTAGAGTAGAAGTTTTGGATGTAAATATGGAAGAAAGAAAAATTGATTTTGGTTGGGTAAAAGCAAATGCAAAGAAAAAGTAAGTCATCTAGTGGTGAGTTGTTGATTGGTATTCATGCAGTAAGCTCAGCATTACAGCAACTGCCAAGCCAGCTAATTGAGATACAAATCGCTCAGGGCAGCCAAAGCTCTCGCTTGCAGGAAATAAGCGATCAAGCCAGGTCTGAGGCGGTCAATCTTAGCTTCGTATCGCGTGATAAGCTGGATAAGCTGACAGACGGTGGCCGGCATCAGGATGTGGTGGCCTGGTTTGAGGCGCTTAATATTTACACCGAAAAACAACTGGAGCAAGTTCTTGATGCGACTGGTGAAAACCCACTGGTTTTAATTCTTGATGGCGTACAGGACCCACATAACCTGGGAGCTTGCTTGCGCACCGCAGAAGCTGCCGGTGTAGCAGCAGTTATTTATCCAAAGGATAAGTCCGCATCGATTACTCCGGTAACCCGGCGAGCAGCGGCGGGCGCGGCTGAAGTGATGCCGATAATTGAAGTAACTAATCTTGCCAGGGTATTACGCCAGCTTAAACAGCGAGGAATCTGGTTAGCCGCGACTAACGATCAGGCAGATGCAGATATTTATCAGGTTGATTTGACGGGTGGCTTGGGCTTGGTAATGGGGAATGAGGGCAAGGGCATTCGGCGTTTGACCGAAGAGCTCTGCGATTTTGCTTTCAACATTCCCATGGCCGGTTCAGTAAGTAGCCTAAATGTGTCAGTGGCCACCGGGATTTGTCTATTTGAAGCCTTGCGCCAGCGAGCTTCCAGTACATGAGCTTGAAGTCTGAGTTTAAATTCCAATTACCTGAGTGGTTGCAAATCCGACAGTTGGATTTACCAGACGGTTTGGTTACCGATAGCCAGCAAATGGAGTTAGCGATAGAGCTTTCGCGCCTGAATATAGAGCATGGCGGCGGCCCATTTGGGGCCATAATCGTCGACCGTGATAGCGACAAAGTGGTTGCAGCCGGGGTGAATCTGGTTACTACCCACAATTTATCTTGTGCCCATGCAGAAATGGTTGCCATTTCAATGGCGCAACAGAACCTTGATTGCTTTAGTCTTCGCGAACATGGAAACTACCAGTTAGTAACCTCGTGTGAACCATGTGCTATGTGTTTTGGTGCTATCCCCTGGTCTGGTGTGACTCGGGTTATATGCGGCGCTACCAAGGCAGATGCTGAAGCTATCGGTTTTGATGAAGGGCCAAAGCCGGATGCTTGGATAGCAGCGCTTGAAACGCGCGGTATTGATGTTGTTACCGAGATTGAGCGAACGCAAGCGCAGGCGGTGCTGAATAAATACAGCAAAATGGCAGGTTTAGTTTATTGAATAGTTTTGAGCCGAAAAAATACCTGCTTTTGCAAATACGCCATGAGCCAGAAGTTTGCGCTGAAGAATACCAATGTTTTTTGCAACACTCCGGGCTGCCAGCAGAGCGGCTGGACATATTCAATATTTATACCCGGTCAGACTTTGATAAGGAAATTCTTAATGGTTATGCCGCACTGTTAGTAGGCGGTGCTTCGGAAGCCAATGTTTTGCAGCCGCAGAAGTATGCGTTTATTGACCCGGCGATAAAGCTAATGCGTGATTGTGCCGAGAGTGGCTTTCCAGTATTTGCTTCTTGTTTCGGCTTCCAGTTAGCAGTGCTGGCGCTTGGTGGTAGAATCACCGACCTCGTGCAACATCGGGAAATCGGCACCATTCCCATTGAGTTATCCGCCGCCGCCACTACCGACCCTTTATTTGCAAGCATGCCCAACCCGCTAACTGTAGTTTCTGTGCATCAGCAGAGTGCCGTAGAAACTCCGGCAGCGTGCGTAGCACTGGCCAGTACCCAAGCTTGTCTACATAGCTTCAAAGTATTAAATAAGCCTTTCTGGGCTTTTCAGTTTCATCCGGAAGTTAATTTGCAAACGCTGATCAAACGCTTGACTCGTTACCAAGAAAAATATATCAGAGATAGTGCAGTGCTAAAGCAAATATTGGTCAACAGTGTGGATACACCGATTGCAAATACCCTGCCAGCACGATTTGTTGATTATGTTGAGAATTCAGCAAAATAGAGAATTATCTATATTTGTTGGCCGATATGACTGTTGGCATTGTATGCATTCCCACGCATATGTCCATGAATGGACGGTAGTAAGATAATACAGGAGCAATTATCGAGGAGTAGGGAACGAGAACGGTATACTCGGCAGAGTGTTTACCTTCTTCTCGGTGCCTTCTTGCTGACATAGCGGCGTTGAGGGCGTTTTGCGCTGGTCTTTTTCGGTGTCCTAGCGAGCGGGTGCTTACCTAAAGGGTTTAGGGTAATGCTCTGGGCGCGAGCTGGCAGACCAGCTTCTTCGCGGAGCAAGTTGTGATCGCGTAGGGTTATATCGGTATACATGCCGCGCTTGAGCTTGCTGGGCAGAAATACCGCTCCGTAGCGGACTCTTTTCAGACGGCTAACTTCTACATCTTGGCTCGCCCATAAACGCCTGACTTCACGATTTCTACCTTCCATAATGACTACATGAAACCAGAAGTTCTCACCGCTATGGCCAGCGCGTTGAATATCGGAGAAGCGTGCGGGGCCATCCTCAAGTTCTACGCCTTTTTTTAGTTGCTCAATTTGTGCATCGCTTACCTCACCATGAATCCGACAAGCATATTCCCGATCGATATTGCTGGAAGGGTGCATCATTTTATTTGCCATCTCGCCATCTGTGGTTAATAGCAATAAGCCAGTGGTGTTTATGTCCAGCCGACCAATAGCGATCCAACGAGCATTACTGAGAGCGGGCAGGCGTTCAAAAACTGTAGTCCTACCTTGAGGATCAGAGCGCGAAGTTATCTCTCCCAGAGCTTTGTTATATATTAAGGTTCGTTCGGGCACTGCCTGGGTGATAACCTCCCACTCCCGCTCTTGATATTTTATTTTATCGCCAACTTTAGTACGACTACCCAAACGGGCGGCGCTAGAGTTGATTTGCACCAGGCCAGCTTCTATTTCTTTTTCCAGACCTCTGCGAGAGCCTAAACCGGCATTTGCCATTACTTTTTGCAGGCGCTCGCCGGGGTTGGTTTTTGGCTCATTAATAGGCTCTGATTTACTCATGACTGGGGTTGCTCAGTAGTGGTTGATTCTTCCTCAGGGTCAGAATTTTGTTTACCTGCCTCCTGTTCGGCCTCATAGCGAGCCTTTTCTTTTTCAACCCCTTCGAGATCCAGTTGTGGCTCCGGGTTAACCATGTTTTTAATCTCGGCAAGGGTAGGCAGTTGCTCCAGGCTTTTTAAGTTGAAGTAGTCTAGAAAGGCTCTGGTAGTGCCTAGTAATGCCGGTTTGCCGGGTACATCCCGATGGCCGATCACTCTTATCCAGTCGCGCTCTTGCAGAGTACGAATTATATTGCTGGAGACAGAAACTCCGCGCACATCTTCAATATCACCACGGGTTATCGGCTGACGGTAGGCAATCAAGGATAAGGTTTCAAGTAAGGCACGAGAGTATCGTTGTGGCTTTTCAGACCACATTTTAGATACCCATAAGTGCAGTGATTGCCGAATTTGCAAGCGCCACCCAGAGGCGACCTCAACTAGCTCTATGCCTCGGCCTTCACAGTCTTCATTTAATGCGGTTAATGCCTGCCTAAAGTCGTTCCCGGAGGGACGCTCAACATCTCCGAATAAGGCTGCCATTTGTGCTAGCGACAAAGGCTCGCCGGCGGCTAATAAAGATGCCTCAAGAATGCATTTCAGGCTATTTATATCTATGTTTTGTGTGGTTTCGGGAGAAGTCATTTAGTATCCATATCAGTCTCTTGCCGCTAGAGATTTTACATAAATTTGGGCTAGTGGTTCGCTTTGTATTAGTTCTGCCAACTGCTCTTTCAGTAGTTCTAAAAGTGCTAGAAAGGTTACTATTGCCCCCATTCGTCCTTCTTCGGCAGTGAACAAGTTTTGAAATTCGGTATATGGAGTCTGCTTCAGAGCAGTCATTATGCGCGACATGCGTTCCCGCACCGATAGCGGCTCCATCTGGATATGATGTTGTTGAAATAGTTTTGCCCGGTTGAGGACATCTGAAAGAACAGTCAATAGCTCTTTTAGGTCAACTTCTGGGGGTATCCGGATTATTTCACGATTTTCAACCCAGGCCCTGGCGTTGGCAAAGTCACGTTCATTTCGGGGTAAAGAATCCAGATTTTCGGCTGCCTGTTTGAATACTTCATATTCCTGCAAACGACGAATTAGTTCAGCTCTGGGGTCTTCTTCTACTCCCTCAGCATTTTCTGCTCTGGGTAGTAGCATTCGAGATTTGATTTCGGCAAGAATCGCGGCCATCACCAGGTACTCAGCGGCCAATTCAAAGCGCAATTCCTGAAGTAATTCGATATAGGCAACATACTGCTTGGTTATTTCCGCCACCGGAATATCCAGAATGTCCAGATTTTGATGACGAATCAGGTACAGCAACAGATCCAGTGGCCCCTCGAAGGCATCGAGGATTACTTCCAGAGCATCTGGCGGAATATATAGGTCCTGCGGTAACTCTGTCAGCGGAGCGCCCTGAACTACCGCAAACGGGATTTGTTCCTGGTGCGCCACCGCCCCTTTAAGTTCAACAGTTTCTTGCTGTTTTTCAGAGCTGTTATTTGGGTGATTGTTTGTGTTACTCTCAGGCATAGTTAAGTTTAATCTTTTTATGGAGCCAAGTCATGCTGAGTAATCAGGAAAGAATCGTGTTAATGGAAGAAAAGCTAGTTATAGCCCTACAGCCAAGTAGCCTGGAAATTATTGATGATAGCGCTCGGCATGCTGGGCATGCTGGGGCAAGTACTGGTTTAGGGCATTTCTTGGTGAAGATAAAGAGCGATAAATTTAATGGGCAACCAGCATTGCGCAGGCATCGAATGGTTTACCAGGCTTTAGGTTCAATGCTGCAGACAGATATTCATGCTATTAATATTGAAGCTTTGGTAAGCGATAATTAGCGCACAAAAAAAGGGTTGCCTAGGCAGCCCTTTAAAGTCTTGCTGTGCTTATTTCTTGGGTTTGAAGTGGAAACGCTGTCCACCTACAGAGGCTTCATACATCAATCCACCCTTAACATGCGTAAATATTGCTACGCCGTTGCTATAAGATGTTTGTGCTGCTGCGCCAGCAGAAATTGCCACTGCTGAAGCCTGAGCGCTAAACTCATAGTTAGTGCCAACAAAGGCATCGTAGGCTTTTTGGCTCTGGAAGAATATGATTTGGCTAAAAGCTTGGCCGCCAGCTTGAAAGCCGATGGTTAACTGGGTCATATTAGTTTTGCCAGTTGGGTGTCCACTTTTATAGACTACACCAGTACCGCGGGCGCCGCCTACACCTAAACCGCCTTTACCGATATTAGGAAATACTGCATAGCCGTAGGCTTTATCAAAAAATGAGTGCAAGCCTTGGTCTGCCTGTTTAAAAGTTTTGATGGTAGCATCGGTTTTATTAACTAAGTCTGCATCCCATTTGGCGACTGCAGCGGTGCTGAAACTTAGTAGTAACACGGTAAGTACGGCTAGTGTTTTTATGGTTTTCATGGTTAAATTCCTTTGATTGAAGTAAATAAGTCGCTAATTTTGTAAGGTTTAGATAGAGTTTATTTAAAAAAAGTCGCATTAAGCAATTTGCGGGTGCATATTTTAACATACAGGAAAAATTACTTGTTAAGCAATCTTAAGATAACTGTACCGGATTACCTGCTTGCCAGTTAGGGGAACGCTGTTCGGCTACTATTTGAGTATAGATGCCGCCGCGAACATTAAAATCAGCAGTTAAGCGCATAAACCTTGGCTGGGTGGCGGCTACCAGGTGAGCGAGTATCTGATTGCTTACATCTTCGTGAAATGCCCCTTGCTCCCGATAAGATACGATATACAATTTAAGTGCTTTTAATTCCAGACAGAGTTGATCGGGTATATATTCTATTAGGAGTTCGGCAAAGTCTGGTTGCCCGGTTTTTGGGCAGAGACAAGTAAACTCAGGAATGGTGATTCGGATGGTATAATCATGTTGTGTTTGCGGGTTAGGGAAAACTTCTAGATCCGGGCTGGGTTTGCTAGCCATTTGATTCTCCAAATACAGGGCAAAAGGCCCATAATAATTAATTAATAAGGTCTAATTTTAGACCAGATGGAATATTTTAAGTTTAAATGCGTCTAACAGCCATAAAAATGGCGGGATTTAAATCATTTGTTGATCCCACCACACTGCTAGTTCCCACCAATTTGACCGGCATAGTCGGGCCAAACGGCTGTGGGAAATCCAATATCATCGATGCAATTCGCTGGGTTATGGGCGAAGGCTCGGCCAAGGTTTTGCGTGGAGAGTCTATGGCCGATGTGATATTTAACGGTTCTTCCGGGCGCAAACCTGTTGGTACGGCTACTGTAGAGTTGGTCTTTGACAACTCTGCCGGCCGCATTGGTGGCGAATATGCCCAGTACAATGAGATATCGGTAAAACGACAAGTTAGTCGAGATGGCCAGTCAAATTATTTTCTGAATTCTGCTCGCTGTCGCAAAAAAGACATAACTGACCTGTTTTTAGGTACCGGCCTGGGGCCGCGCAGTTATTCAATAATCGAGCAGGGCATGATTTCGCAAATTGTAGAGGCACGCCCCGAAGAGCTTCGCGGTCACCTGGAAGAAGCCGCTGGTATCTCTAAATACAGAGAGCGCCGCCGGGAAACTGAAAACCGAATAGCACGAACCCGCGACAATCTCGACCGACTGGCAGATTTGCGCGATGAAGTTGGTAAGCATATAGATCGTCTGAAGCGGCAGGCACGAGCCGCTGAACGCTGGAAGAATTTCAAGCAAGAATCTCGAGAGTTAGAGGCCAGTTTATTGGCAGTTGGCTGGCGTGAACTAACTGCACAGGCTGAGATAAAAGCCAATGAATTGAAAAATGTCGAAACCTCGATGCAATCAAAAATTGCCAAACAGCGTGCGGCTGAAGCCGAGTTGGAGAGCCTTCGCGAAAAACAAAGCTTAGCGACTGATAACTTCAATCAGATTCAGGGGGGCTTTTATGAAATAGGCAGTGAGATAGCCAGATTAGAGCAAAGCATCCAGCATGAACGGGAATTGCAGGCAAGGCGAAAGCGGGAGTTTGAAGAAACCAAATCTGGCCTGGAGGATTTGGAAAAGCATATAGTTCTCGACCGTAGCCAGGTAACTGAGTTGAGTCAGACACTAGCCGAGTTAGAACCAGAGTTGAGTAAGGCAGAGCAGCAGCAGGGCGAGCTGGGCAAGTTATTGGAAGATAAAAGCCAGGCGGTCCAGCAATGGCAGAAAAAATATGATTCCCACCGCCAGGAGGCGACTGAAATCAGTGGCCGGGCAGAGCTTGAAAGAGCTAGAGTTGAGCACCTTGATCAGCGCATAGCACAGACGGACGAGCGTCTGGAAGGGTTGAGTCGCGAGAGTGGAGCGACCGCTGGTAGCGACCTACGGATAGAACTAGATAAAGCTATAAAAACTGCTGAAAAATCAGTAAAGGCTCATCAACAGGCACAAGAAAATTTAGATAAGTTGCGGGACAAGATCCAGCAGGGACGCAAGCTACTAGAGCAAGCACAGCTTGAATTGAGCACAAAGCAAACTGAGCAGGCGAGCTCCAAAGGGCGCTTATCTTCCCTTCAGACAGCACAGGAATCAGCCCTTGAAGAATCTCGCAGTTCTGCAGCATGGGTGAGTGGACAAGGTCTGGGCAAAGTGGCAACCTTGCTGGAATCCATTGAGGTTGAAGAGCAGTGGCGGTCAGCGGTAGAACAAGTGTTAAAACCATGGCTTAGTTCCTTGCTGGAAGCCGATGAAAATATCGACTTGTCTGGCTTTGCAAATGGTGGCTTATCTTTGCTTAGCCCGGTCAGTGGCAAAGTTAAGGCGCGTGCCGGGACTCTGGCTACGGTGTGTCAGGCGCCAGATGCTATTCAGGTAATTCTTAATCAGGTATATACGGCAAGCTCGCTGGCAGATGCTTACTCCCGCAGGCCCACTCTGGAACCGCTTGAAAGCTTGGTTACCACTGCAGCCGAGTGGTTAGGCCCTGATTGGGTCAAGCTTGAGCGTGGTGGCGATGACTCGGTATTGGATCGGGAACAGGAGATTCGCTTGCTGGGACAGGAATTAACTGAACAAGTCAGTAGTATAAGCAGCCTACAGCAGCAAATAAATAAGCTTCAAGCTCAGCAACAGGAAAATGAAGATCTGCGCAGACAAGTTCAGTCTGAGGCCAATGAGGCATACCGCCGGCAGACCCGCGATTCAGGGCAGGTTAGACAGCTAGAACAGAAGATTTCCGAGCTGGGAGAGCGCCAACAACGGGATCTCAATGAGGTTAATCGATTGCAACAGAGTGTGAAGGACGACAGCTCTAAACTTAAGAGTGGGCGCGCTGAACTGGAATCTATAATTTCAAGAATGGCCAAGGTTCAAACCATTAGAGAAACTCTGGACGCGGAAAGAAAAGTAGTAATAAGTGCTCGTGACCTAGCCCGCCAAGAAATGCATCAGGCGCGTGAAGCCAGGCACGCAGCGGCGTTAAAAGTTGAATCGCGCCGCGCTAGTTTGGACTCCCTCAGTCAATCTTTGGCACGGATGGATAACCAATTAGGGCAGTTGCAGCAGCGTTTCGTGCAACTTAGTGAGCAGGTTGCTGAAGATGATCAGCCAGACGACTCACAGACAGAAGCAATGGATAAGTTGCTGAAGAAACGGGTTAAAGTTGAACAGGAAATGGCAACTGCGCGCGCCGACCTGCAAGCCATGGAAAACGACTATCGCGAGCATGACAACAGCCGTCAACAGGCATTGGCAGCTGCGGAAGAAATTCGTCAGGAACTGGAAGCTCGGCGCTTGAGTTTGCAGGAGTTGCAAATTAAAGCTCGCTCGTTGGCGGAAAGACTTAGCGAACAAGAACAAGATGCCCAGCAGCTGGCAGAGACACTGGATGAGAGTATTGATGTCGCTGCCATGCAGTCGCAAATGGAGACTTTGGAACATAAAATTCAGCGTCTGGAACCGGTTAACCTAGCTGCAATTTCCGAATTTGAAGAAGAAAGTGAACGCAAAGATTATTTAGATTCCCAGCACGAAGATTTGGTGAGTGCGCTGGATACCCTGGAGTCTGCAATTACAAAAATTGATCGCCAAACCAGAAGCAGTTTTAAAGAAACATATGAGCTGGTTAATAAAGGCGTACAAGAGTTATTCCCCCGCCTGTTTGGTGGCGGGCATGCATACCTTGAGATGACTGGCGATGATTTATTGACCACTGGGGTTACCATTATGGCGCGCCCACCGGGCAAGCGAATAAGCTCTATTCACCTGTTATCGGGTGGGGAAAAAGCCTTAACTGCAGTTGCACTGGTGTTTGCAATTTTTCAACTAAATCCGGCTCCATTTTGTTTATTGGATGAGGTTGATGCACCTTTGGATGATGCTAATGTCGGGCGCTTTTCGGCCTTGGTGAGAGATATGTCCGAGACTGTCCAGTTTTTGTTCGTCACCCACAATAAAGGCACAATGGAAATGGCATACCAGCTTTGTGGTGTTACTATGCGCGAGGCGGGAGTTTCCAGGCTGGTAACTGTAGATCTGGAAGAAGCGGCTGCGTATGTGCAGCAAACTTAGGTTTTAATTTTAAATTAAACGGGTGAAAATATAAAGTGGACGCGCAAACTTTAAGACTAGCTCTAGTGGTAATCGGAATTATTATAATAGTTTCCATTTTTTACTTAAGTGGGAGTGATAAGCGGCGGCAGAAGAATATAAAGCGCAAGCTGGAAAAACAGCAAAATAGTGCAAGCCGTACTAAAGAAATAGACAGTGGTAACGACGAGCCTGGTGTGCAACAGGAGCTGGATGCTCTTAAAGGTATGGGCGCTATGATAGCTGCTGATAAACGCAAAGAGGGTGCTAGTCGCGAGCAGGAAGAGCATCCATCACAGGCGACTGTAAGCAATAAGCATAAACCCTCCCGGAAAGTGGTAACCCTGTATTTGCAGTAACTTGGTAAGCAGCTCGTGCATGGCACAGAGTTGCGTGATGCCTTAATAAAGACCGGGCTTGTTTATGGCAAGCAACAGTTGTTCCATCGGTTGCCAGAGGGTAGTTCAGAGGCAATTTTCAGCCTGGCAAACGGCCTTAAACCTGGAACCTTCGACCCTGCTACCTGGAATCTGTTTGAAACCCCCATGTTAACTCTATTCTTCGGTTTGCCCGGGCAATACGGCGCTCTGGATGCCTGGGATGCGATGTTACCAACTGCCAATCGTTTATCTGAGCTGCTCGGAATGGCAGTTCTAGATGGGCAACAAATGCCCTTAACCAGAGAGCGGATCTCAGAAATAAGAGAAGATTTACGGCAATTTGATCGAGCCAGTTCAGGCTTGGCCTGAGTGCTGTAACTAGAGAATGAGTAATTCTGGAAGATTATTTTCTGATCCAAAAAGCCGTATAGAAGCTTTACGCGTACGGTTGCTTGAACACAATTATCGCTACTATGTGTTAGCCGATCCTGATGTATCTGATTCCCAATACGACTTATTGCTGCGCCAGTTGTCTGAACTTGAAGCTGAGTACCCCCAGTTCTACAGTCCAGACTCACCCAGCCAACGGGTTGGTGCTGTGCCTTCTGGAGGGTTTAGCTCTGTTGCTCACCAACTACCGATGCTATCCCTGAAAGATGCTTTTTCCGACCAGGAGGTAGAGGATTTTGATCAGCGTGTAAGAACAACCCTGGAGCTTGATGAAGTTACTTATTGCGCCGAACCTAAATTGGATGGCCTGGCGGTTAGCTTGATATATGAGCAAGGCAAATTGATTCGAGCAGCGACCCGTGGCGATGGCCATTCTGGAGAAGATGTTACCGCAAATGTCCGCACCATTACCGCCATCCCTTTGCGTTTGCGAGGCAATAATTACCCGGACCAGTTAGAGGTGAGGGGTGAAGTATATATGCCACTGGATGGCTTCCAGCGGTACAACCAGCGCGCACTGGCTAAAGATACCAAAGTGTTGGCAAATCCGCGTAATGGAGCCGCTGGTAGCCTGCGCCAATTGGACCCTAAGGTCACAGCAACCAGACCACTAGCGTTTTTTGCGTATTCCGGAATTCTTCCAGAATCATATCAGCCAGCTCCGACTACTCAGTTTGCGGTATTGCAGCAATTAAAAGGCTGGGGTTTTCCGGTAAATCCTGAAACTAAAATAGTCGTAGGTAATTCCGGCTGTGCAGAATTTTACCAGTACCTTGGCGGCATTCGTAGTCAACTTAACTATGATATTGACGGGGTGGTTTACAAAGTAGACAAGCTGGCTGATCAGGAATTGTTAGGTAATGTCTCCCGTGCGCCGCGTTGGGCAGTTGCCCGCAAATTTCCAGCAGCTGAGGAAATCACCCAGGTGCTCTCAATTAGCGTACAGGTTGGCCGCACTGGCGCAATTACACCAGTAGCGCGTCTGCAACCAGTAGCCGTCGGCGGAGTGATGGTAGCTAATGCGACCTTGCATAACGAAACTGAAATCCGGCGTAAAGATGTACGCCCCGGCGATTGGGTGATCATTCGCAGGGCAGGGGATGTGATTCCAGAACTGGTTAAGGTAATAACCGAGCGTCGGGAAACTGAATTGGCAGTATGGGAGTTTCCAAAGCTTTGCCCGATTTGTAATTCGGCGATTGAAAGGGTTGCAGGCGAGGCTATAGCGCGCTGTACCGGGGGTCTGTATTGTCCGGCACAGCGTAAGCAGAGTATTCGCCACTTTGCTACACGCAAGGCAATGGATATCGAAGGCCTGGGTGACAAGCTGGTAGACCAGTTGGTAGATGCGGGCCTGATTGAGTCGGTCGCAGATTTATATACATTGAGTTTAGAACAGTTGGTTAGTTTGGAAAGAGTGGCAGACAAATCCGCCCAGAATTTATTGGAGCAATTACATAAAAGTAAACAAGTGGCATTGCCGAAACTGCTGTACGCACTGGGGATTCGTGAGGTTGGTGAGGTAACGGCTACTACCCTGGCTGAAACATTTGGCACTTTAGAAAACCTTGCTCAAGCTGATCTTGAAGCTTTGCAGGCAGTTAATGAAGTAGGTCCAATTGTAGCTGCACATGTGTATGAGTTTTTTCACGAGCCGCATAACCAAGCAGTCATAGCCAAGTTGTTGGCAGCCGGAATACAGCCACAAATAGTTACCGCTATCGCCGCTGGTGGGCCATTGGATGGCGAGGTTTGGGTGTTGACTGGAAAGCTCTCGGTACCGCGTTCGCAGGCAAAAAAATGGCTGCTGGATCTGGGTGCAAAAGTTACTGGGAGTGTATCGAAAAACACCACCGCGTTGCTGGCTGGTGCTGAGGCTGGCTCAAAATTAAGCAAAGCTGAAAAGCTGGGTGTGAAAGTATATACAGAAGAGCAATTTAATCAGTTGCTGGACGAGCACGGTATTGGGTAGGGTGAGTTAGTCGCAGGCGTAAGCCACCGAATGCTTGGTTGTATTCTGAAGCTCTCGGTGCGACCGCTTTGCTTTTGGCGCGCCCTACAAATCAACTTCGGCTAATAATTCGCGAGCATGTTCACGACTACTGGTGGATAACTTACCTGATAACATGCGAGCGATCTCATCTATTCTTGCAGCTTGCTGTAATTGTAATAGTTGCACGCTACTGAAGCCGTCTTTGTTATGTTTGCTTACCTGGTATTGGGTGTCCGCGCGAGCCGCTACCTGGGCCAGGTGGGTTACACAAAGAACCTGCCCGTTAACTGCTAGTTCTGCCAGCATCGTGCCGACAGTATTGGCGGTCTCGCCACCAATTCCAGCATCTACTTCATCAAAAATCTGAGTTATTCCGATATTCTCTGATGCTCGCCTGGTGGCTAGTTGCAGTGCCAGGGAGATACGCGATAATTCACCTCCAGAGGCGATTTTCTGGATCGGGCCAGGGGGTTGCCCGGGGTTGGTGCGAACTAGTATCTGAATCTTGTCAATCCCGTGGCGTTGCGGCTCTTGTTCGCTATCAGCGATTACCTCAATGATTATCCGGGCACCGTTAAAGCCTAGTTGTTCAAGCAGTTCAGTGGATTTATGGCCAATTGTATGAGCTGTTTGCTGTCGAACTGTAGATAGTTTACGAGCTTGTTTATGGTACTTAACAACAGCTTTGTTACAGCTGTCTTGTAATTTTTGTTTAAGCTCACCGCTCTGTGACAATTCGGCTAGGTTAGCTTCCAGTACCGCTAGTTGCGAGATCAATTCAGGCGGCTCTACCTGGTGCTTGCGGGCTAATTTATGCTGCAAGCTTAACTGTTGATCGAGTTCAGCGAGTCGCTCTGGTTCAGACTGGCACTGCTCAAGGGTAGCTCTTAAACCCGACTGGCTTTCATCCAGGTTAATGCCAGCCTCAGTTAGCATTCTGTGAATATTCTGAATTTCTTCACTCAAATCAAGTTTAAGCGATAACAAAGGCTGCAGACTGGAGAGTGCTTGTTGTAGCCTTGGTGCTGCCCCGTTAGTGTCATTATCGAGGCTGGCAAGGGCGGTTGCCAGGCCTTGCTGTAAGTCTTCAGCATGCGCCAGCCGCTGGTGCTCATTACTTAATTCTTGATACTCTGTTTTACTAAGTGCTTCGCGTTTTAATTCGGCAATCTGGTACTCAAGTAACTGTAAATACTGGGGGTCAGCTGCCGGGGTATTTTCTATTTGTTCCAGCCGTAGTTTAAGCTCTTTCCAGTTGGAGAATAATTTGTCAGTCGCTGTCAACAGTTGTTCTGCCTGACTCCAGGAATCCAGTAAACTGCGCTGCTGCGCTGGGTCGAGCAGTTGCTGGTGTTCATTTTGTCCGTGGATACTAATTAATTTTCTAGCTAGACTCTGTAACTGTCCTAAAGTTACCGGGCGACCATTAATCCACGCCCGCGAGCCGCCCGCAGCCAACAGACTACGCCTTAGAATGCACTCGGTACCTTCATCTAATGCCTGTTCGTGTAACCATTTACGCGCGGAAGCGCTTGAGATGAGATCAAATTCGCCGACAATTTCAGCACCTTTAGTGCCGTGCCTTACCCATTCGCGCTCGGCCCTAGCACCTAACAAAAAGGCCAAAGCATCCACCATAATGGATTTTCCTGCGCCGGTCTCGCCACTGATGGTAGTAAAGCCCTGACTTAAAGCCAGATCAAGCTGGTCGATAATGGCAAAGTCGCGGATGTGTAAATGTTGTAGCATTCGGGAAAATTAACACGCCAGCAGTTTTCAGGCAATTATTTTTTAATTCATAGACTTGAATCGGTGCTGCATAACCCCATATTTTGGACATCGGATTATGCATTAGGGTAGAAAACATGAATACGGATAAAAAAGACAATAACTCAGAACAGCTAGATGAGTTAAGCCGCGCTGGTGAGGAAACACAAGTAGAAACTGGTCTTGATGATCTGGAGCAAGCACTAGCGGAAGCTGTGGCCGATCTGGATAAGCATAAAGATGCACTTTTACGCCAGCAGGCAGAAGCGCAAAACTCGCGTAACCGTGCTGCACGGGAAATGGAAAAAGCTCGTAAATTTGCCTTGGAAGGGTTTATGAAAGAGCTGTTGCCGGTGTATGACACCTTTGAAAGAAGCCTGGAAGCTGAAAACGCTAGTGCTGAGGATTTACGCCAAGGCAGTGAGCTGACTATGAAAATGCTAGCCAAAGCACTGGAGAAATTTGGCCTGAAAAGTATTTGCCCACAAGTTGAAGAAGTATTCAATCCTGAATTCCACGAAGCGGTAACCATGGTGCCGGTAGCTGGGCAAGAGTCGGGGGCGGTAATAGAGGTAATCCAAAAGGGCTACACCCTGAACGATCGCTTAATCCGTCCAGCAATGGTAATCGTTGCGCAGTAATGAAGTGGTTCTAATTGATGTGCACGCTTGAAGCTGAAAAACATGCCCCCATATATAAGGCATTGGTAATTTATATTTTTGGAGAAATAAAATGAGCAAAATTATTGGGATAGATTTGGGTACCACCAATTCCTGCGTAGCGGTAATGGAAGGCGGGGTCCCCAAGGTAATAGAAAATTCAGAAGGTGACCGTACCACCCCATCTATTGTAGCTTACGCTAAAGATGGTGAAGTATTGGTGGGGCAGCCCGCCAAGCGTCAATCGGTAACCAACCCGGAAAACACCCTGCACGCAATTAAGCGGCTTATCGGACGTAAATTTAAAGAAGATGTGGTTCAAAAAGATGTTGATCTGGTGCCATATAAAATTATCGAAGCTGACAATGGTGATGCCTGGGTGGAAGTAAATGGCAAGAAAATGTCACCCCCGGAAATCTCAGCTATCGTGCTGATGAAAATGAAAAAGACCGCAGAAGATTACCTGGGCGAAACTGTAACCCAGGCGGTAGTTACTGTACCTGCATATTTTAACGACTCCCAGCGTCAGGCTACCAAAGATGCAGGCAAAATTGCCGGCTTGGAAGTCAAAAGGATTATCAATGAGCCAACTGCGGCAGCCTTGGCATTTGGCCTGGATAAAAAATCAGGTGATCGAAAAATCGTAGTTTATGATCTTGGTGGTGGTACTTTTGATGTGTCCATAATCGAAATCGCAGAAATTGATGGTGAGCACCAGTTTGAGGTGTTATCCACTAATGGCGATACCTTCCTTGGTGGTGAAGATTTTGATAATCGGGTAATTGATTATCTGGTAGCAGAATTCAAAAAAGATCAAGGTTTTGATTTGCGTAACGACCCGTTGGCTCTACAACGCCTGCGTGAGGCTGCTGAACGCGCCAAAATAGAGTTGTCAACTACTGAGCAAACCGAGGTTAACTTACCCTATGTTACTGCCGATGCTGCTGGCCCTAAACACTTGAATATCAAGTTAACCAGAGCCAAGCTGGAATCTTTAGTTGAAGATTTAATTGAGCGCACTTTGGGTCCATGTAAAATTGCTCTTAAAGATGCTGGTTTGGGAATCTCTGATCTCAACGATGTGATCTTAGTTGGTGGTCAGACTCGGATGCCCAAAGTACAAGAGGCCGTAACTAAACTGTTTGGTCAAGAGCCACGCAGAGATGTTAATCCTGATGAAGCGGTAGCTATTGGCGCCTCTATTCAAGGTGGTGTATTAGCTGGTGATGTAAAAGATGTGCTGTTGTTGGATGTTACCCCGTTATCATTAGGGATTGAGACTATGGGTGGCATTCTTACTAAGTTAATCGAGAAGAACACTACGATTCCTACCAAGGCATCACAGACATTTTCAACTGCCGAAGATAATCAGGCCGCAGTAACTGTGCATGTGTTGCAAGGTGAGCGAGACCGGGCTTCTGATAACAAGTCACTGGCGCGTTTCGACCTTAGTGGTATAGCTCCAGCGCCGCGCGGCATGCCGCAAATTGAAGTCACATTTGATCTTGATGCCAATGGCATCATGCATGTATCAGCTAAAGATAGCGCCACTGGCAAAGAGCAGAAAGTTGAAATCAAAGCAGGCTCAGGTTTGTCTGAAGATGAGATTGAGCGGATGGTAAATGATGCTGAAGCGCATGCAGAAGATGACCGCAAGTTCAAAGAGCTGGTAACAGCACGCAACAATGCTGATGGCTTAGTTCATACCACCAGAAGTAGTTTGAAAGAACTTGATGGTAAGTTGGAAGATGCGGACATGGAGAAAATTGAAGCTGCGTTAACCAAAGTTGAAGATGCAGTTAAGGCTGATGACCTAGAAGCAATTGAAGCTAGCTCGAAAGAGTTAACCGAAGCGACTCAGGTGATCTATCAACAAGCGCAGGCTCAGGCCGAAGCTGCCGCCGCAGCAGCAGAGGCTCCAGAGGCCACCGAAGCTGCCGGTGAAGATGTAGTAGATGCAGAGTTTGAAGAAGTGGACGACAAAGAGAAGTAGTTCAGGACTTCATGTAGTAATTAAGAAACCCCGGTTTTTGACTGGGGTTTTTTTTAAGTTATCAGTTTACACTCCACTGCCGGTGCGTACGCTGAGCTTGACACACCCTTGTATCCTCCACTCTTGCGTAGCTGCAAGCGTAACGCACCGGGAGTTTTAAGTTTGTATCCAGGTTCGTAGAGTGGGGTGAAGAGTGAACCCCAATAATGGTGTTTTATTGGCTGGCTAGTACGGCGTGCTGCTTGATAGTGGTAAGCATACTTGCCAAGCCATTTGCACGGGTAGGGGAGAGGTGCTCACTCAGCCCGATTTTATCTACAAACCAAGGTTTTGAGTCCAGTATCTCAGTAGCACTTCGATTTGAGTAAATTTGTAATAACAACGCTATCAAGCCGGAAACTATAGCCGCATCACTGTTGGCTCTAAAACATAGTTTGCTTTTATCACCGCTCGCTAATAACCAAACCTGGGACTGACAGCCGCTGACAAGATTGTCTGCAAGCATATCTTCAGGGGCTAGTTCTGGTAGTTGCTTGCCCAGGTCAATTAAATACTGGTAGCGATCCATCCAGTCATCAAAGAACTCAAAGGTATCGACAATATCCTGTTGTGCACTATCTATGCTCATAGCCGCCAGCGGGTACCAGTGGGGCTATCTTCAAGGCTAATGCCCATATCCAACAACGCATCGCGTAAGCGGTCGGCCTCAGCAAAGTCCTTGGCGTCGCGGGCCGCATCGCGGGCAGTTACCATTGCCTCGATCGCTTGGGGGTCAATATCACTTTCAACTTTTAACCATTGATCAGGGTTTTGTTGTAACAGGCCAATTAGTTGTCCTGCAGCGAGCAAATCAGCAACCGCTGCTTGTTTGGCTTGCGGCTCTTCCAGGCTGCCGATTTTACGCGCCAGAGCGTTTAGTTCAGCCAGTGCTTTGGGAGTGTTGATGTCATCTTCAAGAGCGGCCAAAAACTCGCTTGGTATTTGTTCGGCAGCTTTGAGTGTTAGCCCTTGTTCTTGTGCGTTGCGCAAGCTGGTGTAGATTCGATCAAGAGTTTTTTGGCAGCGTTGGGTTTCAGTTTCTGACCAGTCTAGTGGTTGCCGGTAGTGTGCCGATAGCAATAAATAACGCAGAGTCTCCCCAGGCCAGTTTTGTAATAGTTTATGGACAGTAAGGGTATTGCCAAGAGACTTTGACATCTTGCGTTTTTCAATAGTTATAAAACCATTATGTAGCCAAAAATTAGCCATGTCCTTGCCGCCATGGGCGCAAACACTCTGGGCGATTTCATTCTCATGGTGAGGGAAAACCAGATCTTGACCGCCACCGTGGATATCAATACTTTCTCCCAGATGTTTGCTGACCATGGCTGAGCATTCAATGTGCCAGCCGGGCCTGCCCCAGCCCCAGGGGCTGTCCCAGCCAGGTTGCGGTTTTGTAGATGGCTTCCAGAGTACAAAGTCTGCCGGGTGCTGTTTAAATGGAGCCACTTCGACTCTAGCGCCAGCAATCATGTCTTTTAATTTGCGCCCGGAAAGTGCGCCATAAGCAGGATAGCTTTCGATCGCAAAGAGCACATGCCCCTCAGCAACATAAGCGTTCCCGCTGCGAATTAGCTGTTCAATCATCTGGACGATTTCAGGGATATGCGCAGTGGCTTGCGGTTCAATATCTGGCGGCTGCACCCCCAAAGCCTCCATGTCTTGATGATAAGCCTGAGTGTAGCGGGCAGATATCTCGCTGATTTCAATCCCTTGCTCGGCAGCGGCTTGATTGATTTTATCGTCAACATCGGTAATGTTTCTAGCAAACATAACCTTGGGGTAATGTAGTTTAAGTATCTGGCGTAATAAATCAAAAATCACTGCAGGCCTGGCATTGCCTATATGCGCATAGTTATAAACTGTCGGCCCACAGACATACATAGTTACCTGCTGCGGGTCAATAGCGCTAAAACTTTGCTTTTCTCGACTCTTGGTGTTGTAGAGAGCGATGGACATGGATAAACTGCCTGTACGATATACTGTTAGTGGGTATTTTAACCATTAATTCAACCTCAGATGACATGAATTGGAGAAACCAGATGATAGTAGAAGCCAGAAGCTTATTTGCTGAGCATATTGCCACCAGGCAGGCCCAGCTCGCCCTTGCTCTTGATGCCTGCGGTTATGATGAGTTGCTGATATGGTCGGGTGCGCAAATTACTGCATTTCTTGACGACTACCATTACCCATTCAAGCCTAATCCACACTTTATGTCATGGCTACCATTAACCCGTCACGAAGAGTGCTGGTTGCAATTACGGCTTGGAGAGAAGCCGGTGCTTTACTATTATCAACCTGATGATTATTGGTATGCGCCTCCAACCGACCCGGAATCATGGTGGGCTGATCAAGTTGAAATCAAACCACTTAGAAAGCCATTGGCAGCAAGGGATGTAGTTAGTAGCTCCAAAGCTGCCATTATTGGAGAAGTTGAAGATCGGCGGGGTGTTGGTGATGTCAGTTTAAACCCACAGGCATTGATAAACCTACTGCACCTGGATAGAACCAGAAAAACCGCCTGGGAAGTTGCCTGTATTGCTGCCGCCAACAAGATTGCGGCAATTGCGCATAATGCCGCACGGGATGCATATTTTGCCGGTGCCTCAGAGTTTGACATTGAGATGGCTTACTGCCAGGCCGCGAGGTTGCAAGCGCATGAAATGCCTTATGGCAGCATAGTGGCTATTAATGAGCATGCTGCTACTTTGCATTATCAGGGTAAAGATCGCTCAGCGCCAACTGTAAGGAACGCATTCTTGATTGATGCTGGAGCGACCTGCTATGGTTATGCGGCCGATATTACTCGTACCTATAGCAACTCCGACGGCCTGTTTGCACAGTTACTGGCAGGTATGGATGCGCTAGAGCAGCGGATAGTTGCTGGCGCTATTGCCGGGACTGACTACCGCCGCCTGCATTTGCAAGCCCATGCTGAAATCGCCGCCCTGCTGAAGGATTTGGGCGTATTAAAGGTTTCGCCAGAAGCTGCGGTTGCAGAAGGGATAAGCGCAACCTTTTTGCCGCACGGTCTGGGTCATTACTTGGGCTTACAAACCCATGATGTCGCTGGCCTGATTGACAACCAGGGTGAAGATTTGCCGCGCCCTCAAGGGCATCAGTTTTTGCGTTTAACCAGAGTGCTGGAAGCCGGCAACATCCTGACCATTGAGCCTGGAGTGTATTTTATTGATAGTTTGTTGGCAAAACTGAGAGAGTCGAAACATGGTGTGGCAGTTAACTGGGATTTAATCGAGCAACTCAGGCCTTATGGCGGGATACGCGTGGAAGATAATATATTGGTAGGTGAGGGTGGTAATCGTAACCTGACCAGGGAAGCTTTTGCGCAGCTTTGATTGCTTTATCGTTAGCTCTGTGCATAGCTGGCTATAACCCTTGTGGCGCAAGTGATATGTACTGCTTTTTGTCACCGGGGGCATGAATTCTGAGTGTCCGATCTATACACATGGATGGGTTTACGGCGTGTCTCAGGCGGGCACACAGAATTCGTGTCTCGAAAATTGAAAAATTGACGCACCCCAAATACAGTAAGAGCTTTAATAGGCAATGCGCAAAATTAACGGGATAACAGTGAACCTGGAATATAAATTTACCGGGAAAGGCTGGAGTTTGGGGGGTTATCCTAATGTTGGCAGGAACTGAAAAGTTACAATGAATAGATTGAACCATTCCCGTTTTTGCCACGATTGTAGCGAGAAAAATTCCAAGGGCAGGCTGAGCCTTATTCCTCTATTCTGATTGATTAAGCTGTCCTTGAATGCGACAATTGAGGTATGCGAGAGCGTTTTAAAAAAATACTGATTTGGCCCTGGCAAATTTATGTGTTGCTGGTGTTCTTGCCATTGGTAACAATCTGGACGGTGGTTATGGCAACACTGGTTATCATTTATGCAAAGCTTTCCAGTCCTCAAAAATCAGCTAAAGTGCTAGCCCCTATCTGGGCAAAAGGCTGTGTGTTTTTGACCCCTGTATGGGTTAGCGTGGAGGGCAGGGAGCAGCTTGACCCAAGCAAGGCATATGTGGTGGTTTCCAATCACCAGAGTCAGTATGACATCTTACTGCTGTATGGCTGGATTGGCTTGCCGCTTAAATGGATTATGAAAAAAGAAGTAAGAAAAATCCCGGCTATTGGAGTGGCCAATGAAAAGATCGGAAATATTTTTATTGACCGATCGCAGCCTGAACTGGCGCAAAAAACCATAAATTCGGCAGTTTCTGATCTCGGCGCCGGGGTGGGTTTGATGTTTTTCCCTGAGGGCACTCGTAGTGATGATGGCCAGCTTTTAGAATTCAAAAAAGGCGCGTTTAGAATTGCCATCGAACAGCAGTTGGAAATATTGCCGGTTACGGTTGCCGGTACACGGGATATTTTGCCGAATCATTCCCTGCTGATGTTCCCTGGGAGAATGAAATTACGCCTGCACCAACCACTAGCTGTGGATAACTTGATGCTTGCGGATATACCGGCGCTGATTGAGAAGTCAAGGCTGGCAATTGCGTCTGGTCTGGAAAAGTAGCATGTATATTCAGCGCCACGATCCGTCTCAGTTCGACTTGGGAAAAGATCGTAAAAGCTTCAGGCTAGCGCTGAAATTGGCACTGGCTTCCGCTTTGGTGCTTTGGTCAGTAACTTTGATAGCCCAGTTGTTTGATTTGAACCTGGTTTATCTGGGGGTTTACCCCAGAAGTATTAGTGGTTTGCTTGGGGTCCTATTTGCGCCTTTGATTCATTCAGGCTGGTCGCATTTGTTCAGTAACACACTTCCCCTGATTGTTGGTCTGCTCACCGCCCTGTACACATATCCAAATGCAAGTATGCGGGCATTACCAATTATTTATTTTGGCAGTTCCGCACTAGCTTGGACCTTTGCCAGGCCAAGCTACCATATTGGTGCCAGCGGCTTTATCTTCGGAATTCTTGCCTTTGTGTTTGTCTCCGGAATACTACGCCGGGATATGCGGGCAATGGCGGTTTCAATGATAATCTGGTTTATGTATGCCTCAATGATATGGGGTGTGTTGCCAATCCGTGAGGGAACATCATGGGAAATGCACCTTGCAGGTGCGATAATAGGTGTGCTAGTTGCAATTAAATACCGTTTGTTTGATACATTGGCGGTAAAAAAATATTCATGGGAAGATGAAGAGTCAGAGCAGTTGTCAGACGACTGGCAGGATGACGCTGAGAGAATTGAAACAAAAGGAGATGACTAAGTGATTCGTAAAGTATTTGTATTTCTGGTGATTTTGTTTGCCATGCTGATTGTAATCGGCATGCTGTTACCCAATAAGTTACTGGTTGAAAGGTCCGTACGGATTGCAGCCTCACCCATTACTATTTTCAGAATGCTAGATGACTTTGATGCGTACTCCCAATGGAGCCCGTGGCATGATGAAACCATGAACTATGAAACCTTGGGGTCTGAGCAGGGGGTTGGGGCAATTCTGAATTGGCAGAGTGACCGCAAGGGCGATGGACAAATTGAAATAATTGAGGCAAGTGAATATAAAAAAATATCTATGCGCATGGGTTTTGCTGATCAGGGAAGTGTTAACACATATTTTCTATTAGAGCCATCAGATCGAGGTACTCTATTGCGCTGGCAGTACGAGTTGGACTTAGACAAAATAGAGAATCCGTTTTATCGCTTAACCGGGCGCTATATGGCCTTGCTAATGGATGACTGGGTTGCGGCTGATTTTGATCGTGGTCTAAAGCGAATTAAGGCTTTGCTGGAAAATTCTTGAGCTAGATTATGCGTTGGCGAAGAAAAAAGATAACTCACACAAAGCTATCGTGAATTCACGCTAGCAGGTAGAATCCCTCTATGTTCCCAAAAACACCCACATATAGTATTGCCGCCAATTTAATCGGTCAGCATGTGCAGGCAATAGAACCAGGAGCATTCGCGCCGCTATTCGAATCCCGTGATGAAAATGGTCGTATGCTGAGTTTGGCAGAAGATTGCATTTCTGGTAAATATTTAATTCTGGTTTTCCTGGATAACCCTGATGAAAGCCTCGCTGTTGATGTATTAAAATCTTTTAGTCGCAGGCGAGCTGAGTTTGTTCAAAATGAGGCAACGGTTATAGCGGTAAACTCATGTAGTGATGCTGCTGTAAATACCAGCCTGAGCAAGCAGGCTGATTTTTGTTGGCCCATACTTTGCGATGCCGGTGGAAGCCTGTTCGCTAGTTACGGAATCCACAAGTCGGCTAATAATAATTATGTTCGAATTGTTGTTTTAACACCCCTAAGACAAATACGAACATGGTTTGATAATCCCACAAATATAGATGAAACAGTTGAGGTCATAATGAATCAGATTTTACCCGTACAGATAGCAGAGAATGAGATGTGGTCAGTAACACATGCGCCGGTACTGATTATTCCTAATGTGCTTTCACCTGAAGAGTGTGGCCACTTGATAACTTCTTTCGAAACTGGCGGGCCATTTCATGTTTCCTTGCCTGGGCCGAATGCAATCAATGCCGATTTCAAGATGCCGGTTTATGAGCATAACAGACAAGATCGAGTTGATCATATTGTTAAAGACCAGAATATTCTTGCACTTCTTAATCAACGAATAAGCACCAGAATTAATCCTGCCATAAAGAAGGCATTTGCATTTGATGTGCGTCGTCGAGAAGAATTTCATATCGCCAGATATGTGGGGAAGCGTGGCGGTAATAAGATGGGCCACAGGGATAATACCAGCCCATCTACAGCCTATAGAAGATTCGCTTTATCAATGAACCTTAATGATGATTACGAAGGCGGGGAGGTTGTATTTAAAGAGTATGGCCCCCACGGTTACAGGGGTAAACCTGGGACCGCCTTAATCTTCTCTTCCTCTCTTTTGCACGAAGTTTTGGAAACCACGAAGGGAACGCGCTATAACTTAATCTCGCACTTGTTTGATGATAGTTCTGCTCCAGGACCAGCGCGGAGATAAAATTAATAGAGCTGCCAGTGAATTTATTTAGAGCCTGCAAACCAGCTTTCCCAGTCCAGTGGTTGGGCTTGATTAATTGTGGCTATTTTCAAGATTTCCATATATTCGCTACGACGAATGGTGACTGCTCCCATGCTTGTGAGGTGCGGGCTTTCTATCTGGCAATCAATTAATGCGAAGCCATGCTCAAGCAACCGTTGGCAAAGGCTTACCAGGGCTATTTTGCTGGCATCGCTGGATAGAGAAAACATAGATTCGGCAAAACAGATTTTGCCGATAATTAGGCCATAAAGTCCACCGACCAGTTGATCGTCTTCCCAGACCTCAATCGAGTGGCCATAACCCATCTGTTGTAATTGTATATATGCCTGCTGCATATCGGCGGTAATCCAAGTGCCATCTTTGCGGTTGTTGGCACAGGCCTCGATAACTCTGGCAAAGGCTGTATCAGTGGTAATTTTGAATTTTCCGGAGCGTATTTTACGCGCCAGACGGCGTGAGATATAAACATCTTTTGGAAATAGAACTGCGCGTGTGCGGGGTGCCCACCAAAGTATTTCCTGGCCCTGATTATACCAAGGGAAGATACCACCACTATATGCTTTCAGTAGCCGCAGCGGATGCAAGTCGCCACCCCAGGCCAATAGCCCGTCCGGGTCTATTGCCGCTTGTGAAACTGCGGGAAATGGCGCGCTTGGATCATTTTGAAGTTGGGCGATCCCCATGCCTTCATTGTAAACCTTAAATTGGTATTTGCAAATTTACTACTTCGCGCTTCTCTGTTTAGTGAAGATGGCGGCTAGTAATAACTAGTCTAATTCTTCCAGATAACGCTCTGAGTCCAGCGCTGCCATACAACCAAATCCAGCAGAAGTTACCGCTTGTCGGTACACATGGTCAGACACATCACCGGCAGCGAAAACTCCGGCAATACTGGTGGCGGTGGCAAAGCCATCGGTTCCACTTTTGGTTTTAAGGTAACCATTATTCATGCTCAGCTGGCCCTTGAAAATATCTGTATTAGGTTTATGACCGATGGCAATAAACACACCACTTACGTCAATTAGCTTTTCAGTATCGGTCTTTACTCCGCGCAATTTAAGCCCGGTTACGCCGCGGTCATCACCAAGCACCTCTTCCAGTACATGGTCCCAGAGGATAGTGATCTTACCTTCTTTTTCTTTTTTAAATAAACGGTCGTGTAGAATTTTTTCCCCGCGCAAACTATCGCGTCTGTGTACCAAGGTCACATGGGAAGCTATATTTGAGAGATACAGCGACTCCTCTACAGCAGTATTGCCGCCGCCTATCACCGCAACTTGTTGTTCCCGATAAAAGAAGCCGTCGCAGGTTGCGCAAGCAGAAACCCCGCGCCCCATAAATGCTTGCTCTGAGGGCAGCCCAAGATATTGAGCGCTGGCTCCGGTAGCAATTATCAAGGCATCACAACTATATTTGCCACTATCGCCTTCAAGAATGAATGGTTTGCTGGTTAAATGAGTAGTGTGGATATGGTCAATAATTATTTCGGTGTCAAAGCGCTCTGCATGCTTCAGCATCCGTTGCATAAGCTCTGGCCCCTGAACCCCTTCGTTATCTCCAGGCCAGTTATCTACATCGGTAGTGGTTGTTAGTTGTCCGCCTTGCTCCATACCGGTTATTAGCACGGGTTTCAGGTTAGCTCTGGCAGCATATACAGCTGCGGTATAACCAGCAGGGCCGGAGCCCAGGATAAGAACCCGGCTATGTTTGGTTTCACTCATGTATAATTCTCCATCAGGGTGTTGTAGCTTGCCGATTGTAGGTGCGTATCGGCATTTTACAGTAGCGGGCAATTCTAAACCATATTAGCGGGAATATTATATCTTGGCTTGTTCATAGTTCATAATCTGCTATTATTAACAATCAAAAATAATAAAACTTATATATAACAAATAAATATAACTAACATCGCATAAACTTCATGAGCTTATGCAAAGAGATGAGGTAACCCTTTGGCAAAGCAGGCACGCAAAAAAGGTAAAAGCGCAGCAGAAGTTGGGGATCAATTAGCATTACGCTTTCGTGAGAGTGTGTTTTTGCTCAGTATTCTTGCCGGCTTGTATTTATTTCTCAGCCTGTTTAGCTATAGCCCAAGTGATCCAGGTCCATCCAATAGCGTTGATCCGGTAAGTATTCATAATATTGGTGGTCAGGCTGGAGCCTGGATTGCTGATGCCCTGCTTTATTTTTCTGGATACCTCGCCTGGTTGTTACCGTTAATGCTAATTCAAGCCGGCTATCTTATTTATCGCGGCAGCACTAAAGAGCAAGCGCACCGTTTGGAAACACTGGCTTCTGTGGTTGGATTTCTGCTGATTATCGGAGCTGGTGCTGGCTTGGCGCATTTACACACCAATCCAGGGCTCGGCAGCATGCCAAGTTCAGACCTGGCAGGCGGCGTGCTTGGGCAGCTTACGGCTGATCCACTACTCAGCTCTACCGGAGCATTAGGTGCTACCTTGTTTTTGCTGGCGGCATTTTTAACCGGAATAGCTTTTTTTACTGGTTTGTCGTGGTTACGGGTGATGGATGTTATTGGTGCTTTAGTGCTTAATTTCTTCGGTTCACTGGGTAAAATAGCCAGCGCTACTGGCGATTGGTTCGCTGGCAGGCGTGCCCGAGCACATCGCGATACTAGTCGCAAAGTAGAGACCAAACGCAAACGCGGTAAGCCCAAGCCCAGAATTGAACCACAGGTAGTTACCACCACTAGTCAACCCAGCAAAAGAGTGCAAAAAGAAGCCCAGCGACAGTTATTTAAAAGTCTGCCAGCAGGGGCCTTGCCACCGTTGGAGTTGCTCGATGAACCGCCTGAGCACGGGCCTGGATATAGCAAAGAAGATTTAGAGTCCCTATCTCGCCAAGTAGAGCTGAAATTGGCAGATTTTGGGGTTATTGCAGATGTAGTGGCAGTTCACCCTGGGCCGGTAATTACCCGTTTTGAATTACTCCCGGCCGCGGGGGTAAAGGGTAGCCAGGTGGCTAATTTATCTAAGGACTTGGCGCGTGGTTTGAGTGTGGTTTCGGTAAGGATAGTTGATGTTATTCCGGGTAAATCCGTGATTGGCCTGGAGATTCCAAATGTTAATCGCCAAATTGTATACTTATCAGAAATTCTACGCTCCAATGCGTATGAGAAATCTACTTCACCACTTACCCTGGCTTTAGGTAAGGGTATTTCCGGTCGCGCAAAAATTGCAGATATTGCCAAAATGCCACATTTGCTAGTTGCCGGTACTACTGGTTCGGGTAAATCGGTAGCAGTCAATTCGATGATTATCAGCCTGCTGTATAAAGCTACTCCAGAAGAAGTTAGGATGATAATGATTGATCCGAAAATGCTGGAATTATCAGTTTACGAAGATATTCCTCATTTACTGGCCCCAGTGGTCACCGATATGAAGGAAGCTGCTAACGCCTTGCGTTGGTGTGTCGCTGAAATGGAAAGGCGTTATCGACTGATGGCGGCTTTAGGCGTGCGTAATCTTGCTGGTTATAACAATAAAGTAAAAGAGGCGATCAATAAGAAACAGCCATTGCCAGACCCTTTATTTAAGCCGCTGGTGCCAGATTCCGATGAAGAGATTCCGACGCTTACTTCATTGCCGGTGATTGTGGTTGTGATTGACGAGTTTGCCGACATGATGATGATAGTAGGCAAGAAGGTTGAAGAACTAATTGCCCGCTTGGCCCAAAAGGCCAGGGCTGCTGGAATCCATTTGATTTTGGCCACTCAAAGGCCCTCGGTTGATGTAATTACCGGCCTTATTAAAGCTAATATACCAACCCGTATCGCCTTTCAGGTTTCTTCCAAGATTGACTCGCGCACCATCCTTGATCAGGGCGGGGCAGAGCAGTTATTAGGGCATGGTGATATGTTATTCCTGCCTCCAGGAACGGCCATGCCAGACCGTGTGCATGGGGCTTTTGTGGACGATCATGAAGTCAGTGCTGTAGCGACATATCTGCGGACTCACGGCAGCCCGGACTATATTGATGAGGTGCTAAACGACACCCAGATCACTAGTGATGGTCAGCTGATAGGCGCCACTGGTCTGCCAGAGGCTCCACCGAGCGATACTGACGAGTTATACGACCAGGCTGTCGCTTTTGTGACTAGAACCCGTAAGGCGTCAATTTCCAGTGTGCAACGACAACTAAGGGTTGGTTATAATCGTGCGGCCAGGATTATTGAGGACATGGAAATGGCCGGTGTGGTCAGTCAGCCGGAACATAATGGTGCTCGTGAAGTCTTAGCACCACCACCTCCAGAAGACTAAACAGATGAAAGCCCTGATAATATTTTTATCCATATACTGTAGCGCAGCTATTGCTGAGACCACCGATAGCCTGAGTGCAAGGCAGCAACTTGAAGCCTTCTCTCAGAATATGGTCTCTTTTACTGCTGGTTTTAGCCAACAGATTCGTAGTGCCAATGGTAGGCTGGAAGAGCCGGAGACCGGTCAATTCAAACTTCTAAGGCCGAACTTTTTCCGTTGGGACTATGCGGGTGAATATCCCCAGCAAATTGTTGGTGATGGGCAGCAGGTTTGGATTTATGATATTGAGTTAGAGCAGGTATCAGTCAAGCCACAAGCCCAAAACGTGTCAGAATCACCGGTATTAGTGTTGTTACAACCTGAAAATCTGGATAAGTTTTTTACAGTTACCGAGCTCGGCGTAGATACTGATGGTGCGGCCATGATCGCGTTGGTTCCAATAAACCCTGAGACAACTTTCGAGCGCATAATAGTGACGCTTAAAAATAGCTTGCCACAGTTATTGATTTTGGAAGATGGTTTTGGTCAGCGTACTGAGCTTAGTTTTATCGGGCAACAACTAAACCCGGAGATAGCAGCTGATCAATTCGTATTTTTCGCACCTGAAGGAACCGATGTAATAGGCGCTGCACTGCCGTGAATCAGGGTCTGATTAATCTCCTGACAGTAGCAGCAGGAGGAGCAATCGGGGCAGCTATGCGCTACTCGGCTGCGGTGTTGACAATGACCTGGTTTAGAGATCCTCACTACAGTACTATTATGGTTAATATCGTGGGTTCATTGTTGATTGGTTATGCACTGAACTGGATTTCCCATGATGGTAGCGGTAATGAATTTATTCGTCTGGCGTTAATTACCGGGGTGCTGGGTGGCTTTACTACCTTTTCCGCATTTTCGATGGAAACCCTGGTGCTGATGCAGACTGGTGAAACTGGTAAAGCCATGCTAAATATCAGTTTCACCCTGATTGGCACTTTGTTGGCAGTTTGGATTGGTCATGAAGCTGGGCGTGTTATTCACGGGCTTTAAGTATTACTAACAATTCACGGGCTTTAAGTAACCCGAATCTCCTTAATGAGTTAAAATAAAGCTCAAATTTATATTAGAAAGGTAGCAGTGGCATGCTTGACCCACAATTACTCCGCCAGGATATCCAGATGGTTGCGGAACGGCTGACAAGCCGTGGTTTTACTCTGGATGTAACGGCATACCAGAAGCTGGAAGCAGAGCGTAAGGCTATCCAGATAAAGGTCCAGGAATTACAGCAGCAACGTAATGAACGCTCAAAATTAATCGGTAAGGCGAAAGCCTCCGGTGAAGATATTGAACCGTTGCTAAAGGCAATTGCTAACCTTGGGGATACCCAAAAACAAGCCGAGCAGGTGCTGCAAACTATTCTGTCACAACAGAATGAAGTTCTCAGTAGCGCCCCAAACCTGCCAGACCCGGCGGTGCCGATAGGCAAAGATGAGTCAGATAACCTTGAGATTAGTCACTGGGGTGAGCCGCATTCGTTTGACTTTAAGGTTAAAGACCATGTAGATCTTGGCGCCGCACTCGGCGGTATGGATGCTGAGGCTGCGGCTAAGCTTTCTGGTTCACGCTTCACCTTGTTGCGTGGAGGTATTGCCAGGCTGCATCGGGCCTTAGCCCAGTTTATGCTAGACACCCATACTAGCGAGCATGGCTACACTGAGGTCTATGTGCCATATTTAGTCGGTCCTGAGGCGATGTACGGCACCGGCCAGTTGCCCAAGTTTGAAGATGATGCTTTCGTTACCACAGATGAAGTTCCGCGTTATCTGATCCCCACCTCAGAAGTTCCAATGACTAACCTGGTTGCAGGTGAAATACTCGCGGCTGATGATTTGCCTCTGAGGATGACTGCATTAACACCATGTTTCCGGCGTGAGGCAGGTTCTTACGGCCGTGATACCAGAGGTATGATCCGCCAGCACCAGTTCGAAAAAGTGGAAATGGTGCAGGTAGTTCCACCGGCAATGGCAAGTGCAGCACTAGATGAAATGACGGGGCATGCAGAAGCAATTTTGCAGAAACTCAAGCTGCCCTACCGGGTAATGCTTCTATGTACAGGGGATATGGGCTTTGCCGCTGAAAGAACGCATGATATTGAAGTATGGCTGCCGGGGCAGGACTCTTACAGAGAAATATCTTCGTGTAGTCGTTGTGGTGACTTTCAGGCAAGGCGAATGAAATCCCGCTGGCGGAATCCTGAGTCTGGCAGACCAGAGCTGGTAAATACGCTCAATGGCTCAGGCCTGGCGGTAGGGCGTACTTTGATTGCGGTGATGGAGAACTACCAGCAGGCAGACGGTTCGATTTTGATTCCTGAGGTGCTGAGGCCGTATATGGGTGGATTGGAAGTTATTGGTAACTAAAAGGCAATCCGGTGATTGTTGAGGCAATGTGTCCCGGATATGGCTACTCGTAATTGATGAGTGGAACGACCCTGGATGACGCGAAGTAATGGGTTATAGGATTGATACGGATAAAGGATTGATGTATAAAAAACCCGCCAGATAGCGGGTTTTTTTGTAGTTTAGGTGCCTAATTATCAGTCATCCCCAAGACCAAAGCCTAGTAGCGCTAATAAATGGTTGAACATTACGAAAATATCAGCCAACAGGCCAGTAGCCGCAATTATATAGTTGGTCTCACCGCCATTTACTATCCGCTGGGTTTGCCACAGCATCCAGCCCATAGAAAGCAAAACCGCAATACTAGATACAGCTAAGCCTAATGCCGGTATTTGCAAGAAATAATTGGCAATTATGGCAACTATTACCACAATGGTGCCAACCGATAGCATTGAAACCATATTGCTAAAGTCGCGTTTCGCTACCATCGCATAAGCAGAAATAGCAAAGAATGAAAAAGCCGTAGTTGCAAATGCTATTACTACCAGTTCGCCGCCATTGGCATAGCTGGACAGCATAGCAGCAACATTTCCGCCTGTTATCAAGCCAAGGAAAGCGCTAAAACCAAATCCAGAGACTAGTCCCCAGGCGCTATTCCTGGTTTTAACAATTAGATAAGAAAAACCAAAAATACCAATTAACATTGGGAAAAAGCCAATGCGCCATTGCATCATTTGCGCCAGCCAGGCAACGCCCGCACTGACCACAAACAGCATTCCAAGTAACATATAAGTGCTGCGTAGAACTTTACTGGCAAGCAGTGGGTTAACAACAGTAGTAGATTGATAACGGGTAGTGTCCATTAGTTTCGAATTCTCCTTTAAAATCGAGGTTGTGTAAAAGCATGCTCTGAGGTGTATTCTACCTGAAAATCACTAACATGCGGATATATCGCTATTTTGGGTTGCAGTGGTTAAAATTCAAGCCTATCTCTACATACAGCGGAATGAAAGTGGGGTATTATTTCGCTATCTTAGCTGGGCAAGAATATTAATGGAAAAATTTATCTAATGCGCAAAACCTTCAGACAGCTATATTTATTACTGTCTTGTGTGCTGTTAACTGTGAACCTTCAGGCAGCAGATGGCTTACAGGAAATAGCCGCTAAGTATGAAGTATTTTTCCGTGATTATATAAACCAGGAAAATTATCCAGGAGCTGCTTTTGCCATCGTAAGTCGAGAGCGGGTGGCGTACGGTTGCGGTGAAACAAAACTATTACAATGCTCCTCCCGCCGCCGGGGTAAATGCGAGCATCACCGATATGGCAAAGTGGTTACAGGCGCAGCTGGGCAGCCACCCGCAGGTTCTCTCACCAGAGGTGATTCAGCGAGTATCTAGACCAGGAGTAAAAACCCGCAGACAGATATATCATAAAGAGTGGAGGGACTTGGTTAAACAAGCGCATTATGGATTAGGCTGGAGAATTTATGACTTAGGCAATGAGAGCCTTGTTTACCATGGTGGTTGGGTCTCTGGTTTTCGTGCCGATATTGCCTTCTCCTCAGAACGGAACATAGGCATAGTTGTGCTGCTGAATGCAGAAAGCAGTGGGATCAGTAAACTTACTACGAATTTTTGGAAGATGGTGTTAAAAATATAACCCCGCTAAAAGCGGGGTTATGTGATTGGCGGAGAGGGTGGGATTTGAACCCACGATAGGCTATTAACCTATGCTGGTTTTCAAGACCAGTGCATTCAACCGCTCTGCCACCTCTCCGTGGTTGAATCAGGATGGGAAGTCTACCGAAAATTACGGGTTATGACTAGTCAAATTTGGAAAAATATTTTTGCTACTGCCACTATGGTAAATATCCTACAATGGCCATCGTAAGTTTGTGCCTAGAATAATGCTAAGATACGCTACAGTATGGTGACAAGGTTTGTGAATCCACAGACTTAGTCTTAAAGGGAGTAAATGTAATGATTAAATTATTGATTGTCGATGATCATGAGTTGGTGCGTACTGGCTTAAAACATATTCTTAGCAGTGATCCCAAAATTATGGTGGTGGGGGAGGCCGGTGACGGCGAAGAGGCAATGATTAAGAACCGGGAGTTACAGCCAGATGTTATTTTGCTGGATGTATCTATGCCTGGTCTGTCGGGCTTTGAAATTACCAATAGAATTAGACAGTCCACGCCTGATACCAAAATAATTATTTTGACGGTACATGCTGAGTCACCGTTCCCATCAAAGCTGCTTGATGCTGGTGCTTCAGGTTATTTGACCAAAGGTTGTGAGGCTACTGAGTTACTGGCGGCAATTCACTCGGTTGCTGTCGGCAAACGCTATATCGGTGGGGATATTG
Source organism: Gammaproteobacteria bacterium (assembly GCA_024275935.1). Taxonomy (GTDB): domain Bacteria; phylum Pseudomonadota; class Gammaproteobacteria; order Xanthomonadales; family SZUA-36; genus SZUA-51. The sequence goes on from JAJRYF010000074.1 coordinate 53,715, forward strand.
CCCAACAACTGGCCTTGTCATTGTTACCAGGTACTTCACAGTCACCATTTGAGAGCCTTACCGCTAGAGAAATGGAAGTGGCCTTGATGTTGATGCAGGGAATGGGGGCGCCAGAGATTGCAGAAATTATGCGCTTGAGTCCCAAGACTGTGGCGACTTATAAATATCGGGTCTACGATAAGCTAAAAGTCCATAAAGAGGTAGAGCTGATGAAGATGGCGCTACGCTATGGAATTATCGAAATTGAAAACCACTAACTGTAATTACGCCGGGAGCTTCCTCCCGGCACCATAAACAATTATGCTAGGTTTTCTTCCTGCTGGCTTCAATCGAAGCCTGTAGAGCGTTCTTCTTCAGTGGTTCAACCTCAACCCTGCCATCGCTACTGCTCTTTAGCTTATACAAGCCAGGGGGCGGCTTGGAGGCTGCTGGTGGAGCATTTTCGAGGCCAGAAACTGTTGGCTTAGGTTTTTTTGCTGCAACTGGCTTTGGTTTCTCAGGTGCTTTTTTAGACGCAACAGATTTTGTTGTTTCAGAGGACTTTTTAGGCACCGCTGGTTTCGCTGCTTTAACCGCCTTCTTAGGTGCGGCTGGCTTTGGTGTTTTATCTGTCTGCTGTACTGAATCAGGTTTTGAGGCTTCAGTAGGTTTTTTAGATGCAGTCGGTTTCGCTGTGCTAGTTGGTTTCTCGACTGTTGTCTCTGGTGCACTGCTGGTTTGGGGTTTTTGGGTAGCTTCAGCTTTGTTATCCTGAACCTTAGCCGTTGACTCGCTCGCCACAGGCTTATCTGCAGCTTTGTCTGTCGTTTGCTGCGCTGAGACTTTGCTGCGGTTGCTTCTGCCGGAGGTCTTGTATGGAGACCGTCTGCGGCGTGGTGATTTACGCTGGCTGTCTGAATTGGATTCAGCTGCTTGCCCCCCGGAGGTGATTTTCTGTTCTTTATCTACAGGAGCTTTGTTATCGGCAACTACTGGCGCTGGTGGTTTCTGGCCTGCCTTGTTGTCGGCAGTTGGGCTTTGAGTCTGTGTCTGACCCTGCTTCTGCTCTTGGTTTTGCTGCTGCCGCTGTTGGTTTGGCCG
>JAJRYF010000075.1 GCA_024275935.1 Gammaproteobacteria bacterium
AATGGACGCAGTTACAACCCAAATTTACCCAGCAGGCGTACTAAATACCCTGTCACAAAAAGAAATAAAATGTTTGCACGATGCCAGTCGTGGAGATTTAAAAGACTTGCTGCGTCGTTGTGCTTTGGCGGTGCTCAATAGTGGTAGTTTGAGTGATGACCCGGAAGCATTGCTTGAGCGTTACCGTAATTTTGAGATCGAAGTTATAAATACCAATCGTGGTATCCGCCTGGATTTGAGCAATGCACCTGGTATAGCTTTTGTAGATGGAAAGATTATCCAGGGTGTGCGTGAACTACTTTCAGCGGTGGTACGGGATATTGTTTATCACGATGTCGAGTTTCGGGCTGAGTCTGGATACGATGAATGTGATCCAGAGTGTGTTAGTAGTGCGGTGTTTGAAGTCTTGCGTAATGCTGCTGCGTTGGCCCCTAATACTGATCCCGATATGGTGGTTTGCTGGGGCGGTCATTCTATTAGCCGTGAAGAATATGATTACACCAAAGTGTGCGGTTACGAAATGGGTTTGCGCGGCCTAAATATTTGTACTGGCTGTGGACCTGGGGCAATGAAAGGACCAATGAAAGGTGCAACCATATCACACGGTAAACAGCGCTTAGCGCCAGGTCGTTATATCGGGATAACCGAGCCGGGGATTATTGCCGCAGAAAGCCCGAACCCAACTGTAAATGAGTTGGTGATTATGCCCGATATTGAGAAAAGACTTGAAGCCTTTGTGCGTCTTGGTCACGGCATTGTGGTTTTCCCAGGTGGCGTTGGCACCGCAGAAGAGATACTTTACATGCTGGGTATTTTAATGCATCCGAAAAATGCTGATATGCCATTCCCGTTGGTATTTTCTGGTCCAGCCTCCGCCGCTGATTATTTTAAGCAGATTGATGAGTTTATTGTTAGTGCCTTGGGTGAGGGTACTCGTCAGTACTATCAAATTATTATTGATGACCCAATGGCTACAGCTAGAGCTATGTATGTGGGTATTGAAGAAGTAAAAGCCTACCGCAAACAATCAGGAGATGCTTATTATTTTAATTGGGGCTTACATATTGATAGTGACTTTCAGCAGCCCTTTATTGCCAACCACAAGCATATGGCTGAGTTAAATCTGTACACCAACCAACCAGCACATAAGTTGGCAGCTAATTTACGCAAGGCATTTTCTGGAATTGTTGCCGGTAATGTAAAGCCGGTTGGTATTGCTGCAATCCGCGCCCATGGTAAATTTGAGATTCGTGGAGACAAAGAAATAATGGAAAAGCTGGATAAATTATTACAGTCTTTCGTAGATCAGGATCGAATGAAGATCCCAGGCGACAGTGTGTATCAGCCCTGCTATACGATTATCTCTGAGTAGGGTGCTCTATCAAGCGCAGCGAAAGAACGAGGAATCCGCAAGGTGCTGTCAAGCGCAGCGGACGCACCGGGAGTTTAGGGTTTGTATCATTGCTGTCCCGTTAACTTTGTGCATTGCTGGCTATAACCCTTACTATGTAAGTGGCGTGTACCACCGGGGACATGAATTCTGAGTGCCCGCCTGAGACACGCCGTGAACCCATCCATGGGGGCTCTTCACCCGCATCCCTGCGGGTGGAGGTCTCAGGCGAGCACCCAGAATTCATGCTTGAACAGTTAACGGGACA
>JAJRYF010000076.1 GCA_024275935.1 Gammaproteobacteria bacterium
AGTCAACATCCCCTATCAACAGCTAGCCCATACCAACCAAACCAGACATCGTGATTATCGTGAATATTACGATGATAAAAGCATTGCTCTAGTAGCAGATTTTTGGGCTGATGAAATTAAGTTATTCGACTATAAATTCCAACAGCCTTAATAGGCCGCCGGAACTCAAAAGTTAAATCTTATAATTCAGGAATTCTAAGAACCTGACCGGGGTAAATTTTATCCGGGCTTTCCAGCATAGGTTTATTGGCTTCAAAAATCGCATGATATTTATTAGCGTTGCCGTACACGGTTTTAGCAATTGCTGATAGCGTGTCTCCGGAAACTACAGTGTAAGTTCTGGAGCTCCAACCCTCAGGCGCCTTTGCCTCAATCGTAACTGCTGCTGGAGTTGGCACGGCATTACCCACGGCTGCGACCACAATTTGATCGTCAACACTGGCTACTCCTTGAACATTACCAACAATTAATATTACTTTTTCTTTATCTTCCTGACTAGGCATCATGCCACTCACAGTCACCGCCTGATTAGAAAATGCAAACTTAAGGTTTGCAGGGTCAAGCCCATTTTTGCGGATATGGTCACTGAGCGTCATGTCTGGCTCTGTAACATCCACGCTCTTGCCAAAGACTTTCTCCCCAGCGTTACTCAAGAAATCAAAAATACCCATAATGTAATCCTCCTAATTGTGTATGAAATATCTTGGCAGATTTTAGCACAAAAAAAAACCCCGCCAATGGCGGGGTTTTCAACTTATGTTACTGGTATTGCTTAACGATCCAGTACTACCAGCTCTACCCGACGGTTTTCATGACGGCCGTCTTTAGTATCATTCGTAGCTACTGGACGAGCTTCACCATAACCGGCGGCGCTCAAGCGCGAAGCACTAATGCCTTTACCAATCAGGTAATCACGAACAGTGTTGGCACGGCGCTCAGAAAGCCCCTGGTTGTAAGCCTCAGAACCAATGCTATCTGTATGGCCTGCAACCTCTACCATTACCCGCTCATGATCAGCTAGCAATGCTGCTGCCTGGTCAAGAATGGCTGCGGCTTCTGGCTTCAGAGTGGCACGATCAAAGTCGAAGTGAACACCTTTCAGTTCAATTACCGCTTCTACTTCACAACCGTCCAGATCAACTACTGCACCAGCGCGAGTATCTGGGCACTTATCACGTGAATTTGGTACGCCGTCGCCATCACTATCAAGTGAGCAACCATATTGATCAACAGCAACACCTGCTGGTGTATTAGGGCAACGATCACGGCTATCAGGAACGCCATCACCATCTGCATCACCATCCACTACTACTGCTTCTACTTCTACAGTCTGCGCTACACGAGGATCTTTACCAATTTTAACATTAAGGCTTGCCCGAAGCATAAAGTCGGTATAACTGCTAACTGCAGGAATTGATCTGTCATCAGCAACATAACGATAACTAGCTTCAACACGACCGAATACTCGACCAGCTTTCTTGAAGTCACTCTGCAAGCCAATACCAATGGTACCGCTCATGTCGGTGCGCTCACCAAACATGTGACGGTATTCAAACGCGCCAACACCGAAAGCTACATATGGACGGAAACCGTCATCTGCGCCGAAGTGGTAACGACCCATAAGCGAGATATCATCCGTGGTATAAATGCCATTCGCACCCCGAAGTCCGTTTTCAATAATAAATTCTTCGGTAAAGTTAGTTGCAGCTCTAGTGTACTCAAGATCAAAGCTTAGGTTATCGGTAAAAAACCGGCCTACATTCAGGCCCCATAATGTAGTTTGTCTTTCAGTTCGACGATCATCATCCAAACCGTACACACCACCTGTGATGCCTATATAAACACGGCCGTCTGTATAGTCCCCAGCCTGTGCGGTTGTAGCACCCAAAATGGCGCAGAGAAACACAATTTTTAAAATTTTATTCTTCACAGCTATTCTCACTATTAAATTGAAAGGTTCACAAAACCCAATCTCTCCCCTCTGAATCAGGCGCGGACAGACAAGTTTCTTCGCATAGTTTAGCAAAAATTTAACAACTGCCCAAGTGTTTTCTTTATTTAATTAATATAGTCCTAGCAAAAACACCTAGATACTGACAGCGAAATGCCTTAGTCGCCAGTTTGCAGAAAAAGCAACGGGGTTATTCTCCCATTTGTTTTTGGCGTAATTCCCAGCGCTCCTGAGCGTCCAGGCATAAAGTTGCGATAGGCCTAGCTTCCAGTCTGGCAAAACCAATTTCTTCACCCGTTTCATCACAATAACCGTAACTACCATCATCTACACGAATCAGCGCTTTATTGATTTTACTCAAAAGCTTACGGTAGCGATCACGGGTCCTTAATTCAAGGCTGTTTTCAGTTTCACGGGTCGCGCGTTCAGCCTCATCACTAACATCACGGACTTCAGTCTTTAAGTTATTGATAGTTTGCTGTGACTCTTCAACCAGCTCATCACGCCATATGGAAAGCTTCTGATAGAAGTACTCCAACTGCATGGGGTTCATGTACTCTTCGCTAGCCTTAGGTTTGTAGCCTTTTGGCAAACTTACTCGTTTTTCGTTCATCTTGTGAATAATCTCCAAATTCGGATTATCTTATCTGATTGTTTTCAATGAAATTTAATAGTTTCAGGGCAGATACACCTGAAAAGGCACGAAGTTATAACCCAAGTGGCGCTAATTGGCAAGTGATTTTCACCAAAAAAACATATCTGCCATGGGGTAAAATCTACCTTGTGTGCGTATATTACCAGCCAATAACCCCGAATCCATGTTAAAACGCTTCCTCCAGAGTATTGTTTGCGCTTACCGACGCTGGATTAGCCCGATGCTGGCCCCACGCTGCCGCTTTACTCCTAGCTGCTCGAAATACGCGCTGGAGGCACTGGACCGCTATGGAGCATTTAAAGGTAGCTGGCTGGCGCTTAAACGAATACTACGCTGTCAGCCGCTATGCAAAGGCGGTCACGACCCGGTTCCCTGATAATGCTAGACTGACAACAGCCCGGCAAAATCTTATGAGCAATATAAATCATGCATAAAAACACTTTAATCACCAACGCTTTAATTGTTAACGAAGACAGTCAGTTTACTGGCGATGTTCTTATTACCAATGGCAGAATCAGCAAAATTGCCGCGCAAATTGCAAGCCCGGATGCACAAACCCGAATAGTTGATGCTGCCGGTAGCTGGCTGCTACCGGGAATGATTGATGACCAAGTCCACTTTCGCGAACCCGGGCTCACTCGCAAGGGCGATATTCACAGCGAGTCTAGGGCGGCGGTTGCCGGGGGCATTACCAGCTTTATGGAAATGCCTAATACCAACCCACTCACAGTCACCTCAGAGCGCCTAGAGGAAAAGTTCGCCATAGCCAAGGACAACTCGCTTGCCAACTACTCTTTTTACCTTGGCGCCACCAATAATAATTTAGATGAAATCTGCAAGCTGGATCCTAAGAACGCCTGTGGCATCAAGATTTTTATGGGAGCCTCCACCGGTAATATGTTGGTTGATGACCCTCAGGCACTGGAAGATATATTCGCCAATGCGCCCTGTATTATTACTACTCATTGTGAAGATGATCCCACTATAGCTCGCAACCTGGAGCGGGCAATGGCCCGTTGGGGTCGTGATATACCATTAGAGCAGCACCCCCTAATTCGCAGCCGGGAAGCATGCATTAAATCAACCAAGCTGGCTACCAGTTTAGCTACCAAGTACGGCAGCCAATTGCATATCCTGCATATTTCAACACTTGAGGAAGCGAATGCCTTTTCCGCTTTACCAATGGCAGAGAAAAACATTACCGCAGAGGCCTGTGTGCATTTCTTGCATTTTGATGAACGCGACTACCCGCGCCTTGGAAATATGATCAAGTGTAATCCGGCACTGAAATCAGCAGATGATAGAAATGCTATCATTGCCGCACTCAAAGCCGGAAGAATTGATGTACTTGCCACCGATCATGCCCCGCATACTTTGGCAGAAAAACTCGATGGTGATTACCTTACTGCACCAGCCGGCCTACCCTTAGTGCAATGGGCCATGCCAGCAGCTTTAGCTTTAATTCCAGAGCATGAGTTCAGCATTGAAGATATAGTCAACTTAACTAGCCATAAAGTCGCTGAGCGATACGCAGTTAAAGACCGCGGCTATATTCGCGAAGGCTATTGGGCTGACTTAATTTTAGTTGAGTCAGGGAATTTCCCCAAGATTGACCGTAGCCAAGTGATTTCTCGTTGTGGCTGGTCACCATTTGAAGGGAAAAGCTTCCAGCACCGAATCGCCTGCACTCTGGTAAATGGAGAAATTGTTTGGAACGGAGAACAAATCATTGAGCATCATGGTGGCCAGCGCTTACAATTCAACAGATAAACAAATCGCTCTGAACAGAGCCTAATAACGGGATTAAATTATGGGTATTTTAAACGGTAAACGAGCACTAATAGTCGGAGTCGCGTCGTCACGATCTATTGCCTGGGGAATTGCTGAGGCCATGCACAAACAAGGCGCTGAGCTGGCATTTACTTATCAAAACGAAAGACTGAAATCACGGGTTGATAAAATAGCCGAGCAATGTAACTCGGAAATCGTACTACCTTGTGATGTGACTCTTGATGAGCAAATTGACAGCCTCTTTAGCGAGCTTGGCAAACACTGGGGTAAATTTGATATTCTGGTGCACTCTGTAGGCTTTGCTCCCAGAGAGCAACTAGTTGGTGACTATATCGATGCCGTCACCCGCGAAGGTTTTCAAATAGCCCACGATATCAGTAGTTATAGCCTCGCCGCTCTGGCTAAAGCTGCCAGACCGATGATGCAGGGGCAAAATGGCTCAATCCTGACCATGAGCTATCTGGGAGCAGTAAGAGCCGCACCTTTCTACAATGTTATGGGTCTGGCCAAAGCCAGTCTGGAAGCAAATGTACGCTATCTAGCGCTTAGCCTGGGGCCAGAGGGAACGCGGGTCAATGGAATTTCTGCTGGCCCGATAAAAACTTTGGCAGCAGCCGGGATAAGCAATTTCCGCAAAATGCTAGACCATGTAGAGCGCAGCACGCCTTTACGCCGTAGTGTAACCACTGAGGATGTTGGCAAAGCAGCCGCATTCCTTTGTTCAGACATGGCCTCCGGGATTACTGGAGAAATAACTTATGTTGACGCTGGTTATAGCGTTGTCGGCATGGCTGAATTAGTTAATGCTGAATGAGACTAATCCTAGATAGAGACACACATCAGCAAATCATGTCGTGCCTCTATCTAGGGATCGGTAAATCTAATACAGATTACCTTCAAGCTTATCTTCATTTATATCAATTTTAGCCTGCTCACGCAACCACGCCAACACCTCGGAATTAGCTACCACACCGGCAGAATTGGCAATGGCTTTCTTAAGCTGAAAACTTTCTTCAGGGCTTGCCGAAGAACCGGGGATAACGGCTATTTGCCGTACTAGCGCATAATCATTTTGTACCGCAACTACATGCATCTCCCGATCACTGGCAGGAAGTTTAAATACCTGCTCTAACAGTTTAATACCATACTGAATGTCTTTGCGTCCAGCGGCCTCAACCAGTTTATATTCCAGCTCAGCCATCTCAGCTGTAGCTTGCAGGTCGCCAGAGCCAGTAGCCAGAGCCAGCAGCTCATTAGCTTTAGCCTCGGCCAGCTCGGTTGCTTCAGTTTGCTGCAACTGCTGTTTGATTTGCTCACTTACCAGCTCAAGCGCCTTTGGTACGGAAGGGTTATGCTCGCGCACCCGCAGAACTACAATGTGATTCGTTGCAATTTCAATCGGCTCACTACTAGAGCCTTCAACCAATACCAGTTCGGAAAATGCCGCTTTGTTAATCGCTGGATTTAATGCCACCCCAAAACCGCTACCACGAGCAAAAGGCCCTTCGGTTTTAATTTCCAGGTCTAATTCACTAGCTACTGTTTCTAAAGTTGTGGGATCTTCATAAATAAGATCTACCAACCTATCAGCTTGCTCTAAGTACACCTTCTCACCAGAAGCGCTCAGGTATTCATTGCGTAATTGTTCTTTAGCTTCAGCAAAATTCATGCCTGTAGATGGATTGATATCTCTAAGTTGAATTACATGGAAGCCAAAGCCAGTTTTAATTGGCTCCGAAACATCACCTTTACCTAATGCATACAGTGCGTCTTCAAAAGCTTTTACCATCACTCCCGGCTCAATCCAGCCCAGGTCACCGCCAGATTGTGCCGAGCCAATATCTGCGGAATTTTGCTTGGCAAGCTCTGCGAAATCTTCTCCAGCTCTGGCTTTATCAGCTATTTCTTCAGCCAGCTGACGGGCAGTCTCAGTAGTTGCCGCATCTGCATTAGCATCAAGGCTTATAAGAATATGCGATGCCAAGCGTTCTTCAGCGGTCAGGAAGCGACCTTTTTGTTCTTCGAACTGCTTTTCTAAAACTTCATCTTCCACGGTAATTTGAGCATCAAAATCTGCCACATTAAGTTCAACATATTCGATTAATACGGTTTCTTCACTCATGAATTCATTTGGGTTGGCGGCAAACCATTCACTTACCTGCTCATCTGAAATTTCTACGCCTTCAAGAAACGGCGCTGCCAATACCCGCAAGCTTTCAAAGCTACGAGTCTGATTTTGGAGCGCAATCATTGTTTGAACTTCTGTATCACTAGCAATGCTTGATGCCATTATGGCTGCAGGAATTTGCGAGATAATCATGTCTTTTGACATATCCCGTTCAAATTGGCCGGGCGACATACCCTGCGCTGCCAGCATCCGTTGATACAAGTCGGGGTTAAACTGACCATCTAACTGAAACGCTGGAATGGAATGAACTCGGCTGCGGAGTTCATCTGCAGAAACCGCCAAACGCGATTGTTCTGCGAATTGCAGCATAAGCTCGCGGTTAATCAAGCCTTCCAGGTGGTCGCGACGGGCTACCGGGGTGTCGAACTGCTCAAGATCGTAATTTTCACCAAGAGCCGAGCGTATCTGTCCTTGGTAACGAGTCCAAGAAGTTTGAAAATCAGCGATGGTGATATCTTTATCGTTTACTCTGGCTACGGCATTATCCGGAACCGAAGTAAAGTAACTATCAACACCGACAAATGCGAAGGGGATAATCAAAATCGCAAAGATAAAGAAGGCCAGCATTCCGGTGAGACGATCGCGAATTAATTGCAGCATATTCTGCTCCTCTACCTGTTTGAAATTAAACTAAACAACTGCTTATTATAAAACAAAAGGCGCCAAACTGGCGCCTTTTGCTGTACTGGCGGAGCGGACGGGACTCGAACCCGCGACCACCGGCGTGACAGGCCGGTATTCTAACCAACTGAACTACCGCTCCGTGTTTTGGTGGGTGCAGACGGGCTCGAACCGCCGACCCTCGCCTTGTAAGGGCGATGCTCTCCCAACTGAGCTATGCACCCAAGCCACACTACCTGCGCTATGGATATATACCTATGCGCGGCGCGCTAGTTTACTGCATCCTTCAGGCCTTTACCAGCCTTGAATGAAGGATTTTTTGAAGCTTTGATTTTAATAGCTTCGCCAGTGCGTGGGTTACGACCCATGCGAGCAGCGCGGTGCTTCACAGAAAAGGTTCCGAAACCAATTAAAGAAACGGTATCTTCTTCCATCAGGGCGCCTGTAACCGCACCAATGAAAGCGTCTACTGCGCGACCTGCGTCAGCTTTGCTCATTTCTGCCTTTCTGGCAACTGTATCAATTAAATCAGATTTATTCATTCTGCACTCCGTAAATTTTAGTAGTTATTAAACATATATAGTTTGTCAACAAACATAGTTTTCAAGTCGCTGGCGACTGTCACCTTACTTTCGTGTATTCAAAATACATAGACCCTCGGAAAATTATTTCCCTTGCCTGACCCCCCGCAAGCTAATATCTGCAAGGGCTGGAGCTAGAATGTTATACCGCATGCGCTAGCTTGGCAATAGCGATTATGAATTATTTTTTCACCCCAAGAGTAAGACCGCCTACAGTTGCTATCAGGTCATTTTGAGATAGCCTACGCAAGTGATTATTGTCAAAGGAAAATTGTTTTATCTGTTCTTAAAAAACCCCAATCAAGATAAATTTAATGTGGCCGCACTGATTTTTCTTTTTTTCCAGTAGCCCCCTTAGTCACCGGCTTATCCGGAGCTGATAATGGTATTGGTTGGCTTAATAAAGCATACTCCAGAACCTCATCGACCCACTCTACTGGTTTAATTGTGAGTTTTTTGAGGATATTCTGTGGGATTTCCTTGAGGTCTTTTTCATTTTCTTTTGGTATCAGAACCAATTCGATGCCACCTCTATGCGCTGCCAGCAATTTCTCTTTCAAGCCGCCTATGGGAAGTACTTTGCCGCGCAGAGTAATCTCGCCAGTCATCGCCACATTTGCCCGTACCGGGATTCCGGTAAGAGCGGACACTACGGCTGTACACATACCAATGCCGGCGCTAGGGCCATCCTTAGGCGTGCCACCTTCGGGTACATGCACATGCACATCGTGCTTGAAGAAAAAGTCGTTTTCTATCCCCAAGTGGGCAGCTCGGCTTCTAACTACAGTTAAGGCTGCCTGGATTGATTCCTGCATAACCTCACCTAAATGCCCGGTGTTAAGCAACCTACCCTTACCAGGAACCAAGGTAGCTTCAATCGTCAACAGCTCGCCGCCAACTTCAGTCCACGCCAAACCAGTTACCTGGCCGACTTCATCTTGGTCATCAACTATTCCATAGCGGAACTGCCTGACACCTAGGTAGCCCTCCAGATTAGCCGCACTTACACGAATCTTCTTGCGGCGCTTATTCAAAGCTAATTCTTTCACTGCCTTCCGGCATAGCTTGGCTATAGACCGTTCCAGACCGCGAACACCTGACTCGCGCGTATAATAGCGAACTATATCAACAAGCACTTGATTTGCAATAGTGAGTTCGCCCGGCTCCAGCCCGTGCTGATCCATCTGCTTTGGCACTAAATAACGCAAGCCGATATTAAGCTTCTCGTCTTCTGTGTACCCAGCTAGTCTAATCACTTCCATACGATCAAGTAATGGGCCAGGTATGTTCAACGAGTTTGCGGTGGCTATAAACATAACCTCGCTAAGGTCTATATCTACTTCAAGGTAGTGATCGTTAAAAGCATTGTTTTGTTCTGGGTCAAGCACCTCAAGCAGCGCAGATGATGGATCACCACGAAAATCCATCGACATTTTATCTAGCTCATCAAGCATAAACAATGGGTTTCTGGTAGCTACTTTAGTTAAGTTCTGAACCACCCTGCCCGGCATGGAACCGATATAGGTGCGGCGATGACCGCGAATTTCCGCTTCATCACGCACTCCACCTAAAGACATCCGGCTGAATTTTCTTCCAGTTGCCCGTGCAATTGAACGACCTAAGGAAGTTTTACCTACTCCAGGCGGACCAACCAGACATAAAATTGGGCCTTTCATTTGTTTGACTCTTTGTTGTACTGCAAGGTACTCAAGAATACGCTCTTTGACCTTCTCCAGTCCGTAATGGTCAGCGTCAAGAATCTCGGCTGCTCCAGCAATATCCTTGTTTACCCGGCTGCGCTTTTTCCAGGGCATACCCAGCAACCAATCAAGGTAATTACGCACTACTGTGGCTTCTGCCGACATTGGCGACATCATTTTTAATTTGTTTAATTCTGATGTAGCTTTCTTTTTGGCTTCTTTTGACATGCCGGCGGTTTCAATCCGCTTAGCCATGTCCTCTAAATCATTGGGTGCATCTTCCATTTCCCCAAGTTCTTTCTGGATCGCCTTCATCTGCTCGTTTAAATAATACTCTCTTTGGGATTTCTCCATTTGAGTTTTTACCCGACCACGAATACGCTTTTCCAGTTGCAATACATCAATCTCGCCCTCAATTAAACCCATCAAGCGCTCCATCCGCAGGCGCACCGGACCGATTTCCAGCAAGTTTTGTTTTTCCTCAATTCTAACCATAATGTGCGCGGCAATAGTATCTGCCAGACGACTAGGATCTTCTATTCCGGCCAAAGTGGTCAGTAACTCCGGGGGAATTTTGCGATTCAGCTTAAGATACTGCTCAAACATTGATACCAAGGAGCGATTAACTACATCCATTTCTTCGTCTGAGACATCATCTTCCAACGATATTAATTCCCAACTCGCTGACATAAAGCCTTCTGTATCCACAAAATCAAACAGTTTTACCCGCTCGCCACCCTCTACCAGCACTTTGGTTGTGCCATCGGGAAGCTTGACCATTTGCAACACATTCGCCAAGGTACCTATAGCGTAAAGATCTTCTGCCTTAGGCTCGTCAACATCAGCACTTTTTTGAGTGACCAGCAGAATCTTTTTTTCTACATTCATCGCCTGCTCAAGTGCCCGCTCAGAACGCTCGCGACCTACAAATAATGGGATTACCATATGTGGATATACCACCACATCCCGCAGTGATAGCACCGGGGTAACAGTAGTTTTAGTTTCTAGTGTGACAACTTCAGATTCAGACATAACTTCCTCGTAAACCATTCACGCAAATACCGAAGAATGGGTGCAGTGCAAAAGCACCATAATAGTGAGAATACCAGATTTAAGTAAGGCTGGCCTTAAGGAATCTCGGATTTATTCCGGGTAAAGTAGCGTGAGAATTGAAATCCTCCCAGAGCAAGACAGTAAGTACTGGTAATAGCAACTCTATTGCCGCACCTGCTAACGCCGCTATGGGAAATCACGGACTCAAGATCCTTATCCACGAATAAATCAGAGATCCCTTAGATTAAGCTTGATAGAAATATTGGTACTGCAAAGGGCAGATTCAAGCCCTTAGGACAAACTATAGGAAATAATTATGTGCCGCCCGCAGCCGCAACACTATTGCTCGATTGGTAGATAAGATATGGCTCTGCATCGCCCTCGATGACCCCTTCATCAATCACTACCTTGCTCACATTTTGCAAAGATGGTAGTTCATACATGATATTCAGCAGCACGCCTTCAAGGATGGTACGCAAGCCCCTGGCGCCGGTCTTGTAGCTCATGGCCTTCCGGGCAATCGCAAACAACGCATCTTCACGGATCTCAAGCTCGCAGTCTTCCATTGCGAATAATTTTTGATACTGCTTAACCAGTGCATTTTTAGGTTGCGATAAAATCTTAACCAAAGCGTCTTGATCCAACTCTTCCAGAGTTGCCAATACCGGCAGACGACCAATAAATTCCGGGATCAAACCATACTTAACCAAATCTTCAGCCTGCACCTTTTGCAATAACTCAAGCGCACTACTATTATCATCCTTGCTGTGCACATCAGCAGAAAAACCAATTCCTGCCGACTCTGTTCGCTGCTGAATCACTTTTTCCAGTCCCGCAAATGCACCACCACAAATAAACAAAATATTACTGGTATCTACCTGCAGGAACTCCTGCTGTGGGTGCTTGCGGCCGCCCTGTGGCGGTACCGAGGCAATGGTTCCTTCAATCAGTTTGAGTAGCGCCTGTTGCACCCCCTCACCAGAAACATCGCGAGTAATAGAAGGATTCTCAGATTTACGCGAGACTTTATCAATCTCATCAATATAAACAATGCCGGTTTGGGCTTTTTCTACATCGTATTCACATTTTTGCAATAACTTCTGGATGATATTTTCAACATCTTCACCTACATAGCCGGCCTCAGTGAGAGTAGTTGCATCAGCGATAGTGAACGGCACATCCAGCATTCTGGCAAGCGTCTCAGCTAGCAGGGTTTTGCCTGACCCGGTGGGTCCAATCAATAAGATATTGCTTTTAGCCAGCTCGACGCCATCATCAGGGCCATTGTGGCTCATACGCTTGTAGTGGTTATATACCGCTACCGAAAGGACTTTTTTGGCTTTTTCCTGACCAATAACAAACTCATTAAGAAAGTCGTTAATTTCTACCGGAATCGGTAATTTTTCATTCTCTTCAGTGCCAGACTCAGCTAATTCTTCACGAATTATGTCATTACAGAGCTCAACGCATTCATCACAAATATAAACGCTGGGTCCGGCGATCAGCTTGCGAACTTCATGCTGAGATTTGCCACAGAAAGAGCAATAAAGAATCTTGCTGCCTTCGCCGATTGTGTTGTCATTTTCGCTCATAAACAGAAACCGTAATTACTTATATATGCCAATGGCTGCCAGTGGCTGCGTTTCCCCAGAGTTTTATTGTCGCACGATTAAGGGAAAATGTACAAATCAACTGCAAGTCATAGATAAACGGATATTTATTCGGATAAGCGGCTAGTAATGACTTTATCAATCAGGCCATATTTTACCGCATCATCAGGGCTCATAAAGTTATCTCTATCAGTATCTTTAGCAATCGTCTCAACACTTCGGCCTGTATGCTTGGCCATTATTTCGTTCAAGCGTAACCGATTAGCAAGAATCTCCTTGGCGTGGATATCAATATCTGAAGCCTGACCTTGAAATCCACCTAGTGGCTGATGGATCATCATGCGTGAATTTGGCAGAGAGAAACGCTTACCCTCGGCTCCAGCGTTCAATAACAAAGCGCCCATGCTAGCGGCCTGTCCAATACACATAGTGCTGATATCTGGTTTGATGAACTGCATAGTGTCATAAATTGCCAAACCGGCTGTAACCACGCCACCAGGGCTGTTTATATACAAATGCACATCTTTATCCGGGTTTTCTGATTCCAGGAACAACAACTGGGCAACGATAAGGTTGGCCATATGATCTTCAATTTGCCCAACAATAAAAATCACCCGTTCTTTTAGCAAGCGCGAATAAATATCAAATTGGCGCTCACCGCGAGCGGTCTGCTCTACTACTATTGGGACCAATGCCATTCTTATTACCTCGTTAGAGTAAAAAATCAGTGCCCTTTAGAGGCAGCCTGAATTACATCCTGGAAGCTCATCTGCTTATCGCTTACTTTAGCTTTTTCCAGCACCCAGTCTACTACCTGCTCTTCAAGCACGGAATTTTCTACCCCGCTCAAAAGATCTTGATTATTGTAATATAGCTCAACTACCTGCGCCGGTTGCTCAAAGGTTTCTGCAATACTTTCAATCGCTGTGCGCACCCTGTCGGCATTAATCTGGATGTTATTTTTATTTGCGATTTCAGAAAACAACAGACCTGCCATTACCCGCTGCCTGGCAGCGTCCAGATACAAGTCGAGCGGCTGTTCTTGCGGGTTTTCAATGCCACTTTGCTTTAATTTATGAATATCCGCTTGCTGTAAGTTTTTCGCTTCATTTTCAATCAAAGCATCTGGCACTTCTAGGTCAGCTCGGGCTTTGAGCAACTTATTAGTTACCTCCAGCTTTAGCAGCGAAGTTGTCGCTGTTGCAAGCTCTCTATCAAGATTATTACTAATCTCGTTTTTTAAGTCATCAATCTCACCAGACTCAACCCCGAACACCTTGACGAACTCAGCATCAATTTCCGGCATGGTGGCAGCTTCAACCAAGTTTATTTCCATATTTATTTTAGCGGTAACTCCAGCTAGTTCAGCTATCCTAAAATCTTCCGGGAAAGTAACCTCAGATTCTACCGAATCACCACTAAGCTTACCCAGAACAATGTTTTCAAAGTCCTCAGGCATGGTGTTGTTACCAGGGATTATCATAATCCGCTCTTTACCCAGGGCCGGGTGCCTAAGCTCATCAGCTTCGGCAAAATACTCAAGCTGGACCCGGTCACCAAGCGCAGCCGGAGAATCCTTAGCTTCCCAAACAGCCCGTTGCTGGCGCAGAGTATCTACCATAGTGGTGATATCCTCAGCGCTTACTTTAGCCGCTGGCCTTTCAATCTCAAGTGTTTCAATATCGGTATCACCGACCTCTGGAAAAACTTCAAATTCAGCAGTAAATTCAAGGTCGCCGCTAAGCAGACTATCGTTCTTTGGCTCTATTTTAGGCATCGCTACCGGACGAATCTGTTGCTCCCTAAAGGCCTCACCCAAGCTCTCCTGGATTGCTTGGCCAATTACCTCCTGACGCACCTGTTGTCCATAGCGCTGCTTGACTACCGTCATTGGCACCTTACCTGGACGAAACCCTTTAAGGCGAACTTGACCGCTCATCTCTTTAAGCCGGCTCTGGATTTTATTATCAATCTCAGCGGCAGGAACCTGAATTTTCATCAGGCGGCTTAATGTACCTGTGTTTTCAACTGATACTTGCATTGTATGTAATCCGTTATCTCATCTATTGTAAATTCAACGAAAAATAAATAACTGGTGCGAAAGGGGAGACTCGAACTCCCACTGGTTGCCCAACCAGAACCTAAATCTGGCGCGTCTACCAATTCCGCCACTCTCGCAGGTCTTCCAGCTATTAAATGCCTCGTTGTTAAATTTATCACCCAGAAGTTGGTGCTGTAATAATTGGGGTGAACGACGGGGCTCGAACCCGCGACCGCCGGAATCACAATCCGGAGCTCTACCAACTGAGCTACGCTCACCACAGCATTAACCTTGGCTGGCTGCCATAACAAATGGCGCGCCCGGCAGGACTCGAACCTGCAACCCTCGGCTTAGAAGGCCGATGCTCTATCCGGTTGAGCTACGGGCGCAATCGTGCCGTGCCTCACAGATCTTATCAACCTGTTAAAAAATGGTCGGGGTGGAGAGATTCGAACTCCCGACCCACTGCTCCCAAAGCAGTTGCGCTACCAGGCTGCGCTACACCCCGACAATATCTGCGTAGTTTATCAAAAGTTAGCTAAAACCACACTAAATAACTAACTAACATACCAAAAAGGCCACAAGCAAGTGGCCCTATAAGATGGCGCGCCCGGAAGGATTCGAACCTCCGACCCTCTGGTTCGTAGCCAGATACTCTATCCAACTGAGCTACGGGCGCTCAAAACATGCTTTTTCAGGACTTATGCCCTGCCCCACAAGAAATCCATTCAACTTCATACAAGGGCGGGAATTATCCTTTCCAGCCCCTTATATGTCAACATATTTTCGCAAAAACACTACAAAACCTATATTACATTACAACGAAACCGCAAATACGCTTAATAATCACATTATTATTGCTTGCCGGAGAGCAACAGCGTAAAATGCGCAACTCGGTAATATATTGACATACCAAGGGAAATAAAGTTTCCGGAGAGGTGTCCGAGTGGCTTAAGGAGCACGCTTGGAAAGCGTGTATGCGTTAATAGCGTATCGAGGGTTCGACAAAAATGTCTGGAACATTTTTGGTCACCATAGCGCAGCGAAGGTGCCCGCAGGGCGAAGGCCGGGATGGCCTGAGACTATCCCTCGACCCAAAGGCCACATTAACGAGGTTCCGAATAATGTGCACGCATTAGTGCGACGCTGTTAGGTTAAGTCCGAAAAAGCCAACAGCAGATAGAGCAATAAAGAATACGGAGAGGTGGCCGAGTGGCTGAAGGCGCACGCTTGGAAAGCGTGTATGCGTTAATAGCGTATCGAGGGTTCGAATCCCTCTCTCTCCGCCAAATAAAAAAGGCTCCGCCAAAGGCGGGGCCTTTTTTATTTGGCGGAGCGAGAGTCAGGATTAGAACCCCGTGCGCAGCACCAAGGGTTCGAAAAATTCGTCAGGAACGAATTTTCACGAGCGCAGCGAGCCCGAAGGGTGAGGCGCAGGGACGCGCCGAATAATCCCGATCGCTGCCAGACCCAGCACCAAATTCAATTAAAACGCCAAAGGCGGGGCCTTTTTTATTTGGCTGAGCGAGAGCCAAGGTAGGGTCCCGTCCACAACGAGCCATAAAACTACTAACTCTTAATAAACACCATAACCTTTCTCCCTCAGATACGAAATAGCAATAGCAATAGCAATAGCAATCGTATCTGCATCCCAGTAGTACTGTCAAGCATATGGATTCCCACCAAAAAAGTGTTAAGCTGAAACACCTTATCAATTTTGCTAAAGATAGCCATGAATTTTGAATACAGCGATAAAATAAAAGACTTACAGCACCAGTTAAATGGTTTCATGGATACACACATCTATCCGAACGAGGGCACTTTTCACCAGCAACTAGAAAAAAACCGCTGGCAAACCCCAGCCATTGTCGATGAATTAAAAACCAAGGCCAAAGCAGTTGGACTTTGGAATCTGTTTTTGCCACCAGTTTATGCCGACTATAGCCCGGGACTGGCGAACCTTGAGTATGCGCCGTTAGCGGAAATTACTGGCCGGGTACACTGGGCACCGGAAGTGTTTAACTGTTCAGCACCCGATACCGGCAATATGGAAGTGCTGGCTCGTTATGGTAATGATGCCCAGAAAAAACGCTGGCTAGAACCATTGCTCGCCGGTGAGATTCGCTCCGCTTTTGCCATGACTGAGCCACAAGTGGCATCCAGCGATGCGACTAATATCGAAACTTCCATCGAGCTTGATGGTGATCAGTATGTTATCAATGGTCACAAGTTTTATATAAGTGGAGCCTGCCGCAAAAACTGTGAATTTATGATCGTGATGGGGAAGACCGATGCCGATAACCCCAACCGGTATATCCAGCAGTCGATGATAATAGTCCCTCTGCAAACACCCGGCGTGAGAGTCATCCGGCCAATGCAGGTGTTTGGTTATGATGATGCACCTGAAGGTCATGCAGAAATCACTTTCGAGAATGTTCGAGTACCCGCCAGTAACATTATTGCTGGTGAGGGTCGTGGTTTTGAAATTGCTCAGGCGCGCTTAGGCCCTGGACGGATCCATCACTGTATGCGCTCTGTCGGTGCTGCTCAACGAGCCTTGGAAATGATGTGCGAACGGGCAAATACTAGGGTAGTCTTTGGACGGCCATTGATAAAAAACCAATCCGTGCGCGAAGATATCGCCCGCTCCGCCTGCCAAATCGAACAAGCTAGGCTATTGACGCTTAAAGCTGCCGAAAAAATGGACACAGTGGGCAATAAAGCGGCTAAAGACCTTATTGCTATGATAAAAATTGTTGCCCCTTCAATGGCCCTTGAAGTGATTGACCGAGCCATCCAACTGCATGGCGCACTTGGGGTGAGCCAGGATACTTTTCTCGCGCATGCCTATGCCGGCCAACGCAGCCTGAGACTTGCTGACGGCCCTGATCAAGTGCATATAATGCAGCTAGGACGCTCGCTGGGGGCACAATATGGCAACGACTAATGGTTTCAATTTCGACCAGTTAGAAACCTACCTAAAGTCATATACAGAGATTGATGGCCCACTCAATATCGAAAAATTCAAAGGCGGCCAATCCAACCCCACATTCAAACTTACAGACAGCAACGGCAGCTATGTTCTACGCGCCCAACCTATTGGCAAATTATTGAAGTCTGCACACGCAGTAGATCGTGAATTTAAGGTGCAGGAGGCACTTTACAGCACCGCCGTTCCAGTAGCAAAAATGTTGCATTTATGTACTGACCGGGAAATTATCGGCAGTATGTTTTATTTGATGGAATTCAAACAAGGTAATATTTATTGGGATGCCAGCTTGCCTGAGATACCAAGTCCACAGCGGCCCGCATACTATCAGGCCATGATAGTAAATCTCGCAAAGCTACATCAGGTCGATATTGACCAGCAAGGTTTGGCCGAATATGGCAAACCCGGGAATTACTTTGCCCGCCAACTGGCACGATGGAGCAGCCAATACCAAGCCTCTGAAACTCGCAATATCCAGGCAATGGACCGATTGATTAACTGGCTGGAACAACAACTGCCGGAAGATGATGGGCAGGTCAGTTTGGTGCATGGTGATTACCGCCTGGATAATCTTATGTTCCACTCGGAAAAAGCCGAGATAGTCGCTACTCTTGACTGGGAACTATCAACCCTTGGCCACCCATGGGCAGACCTTGCCTACCAGTGTATGTGCCTGCGAATGCCGGCCGCTGCTGGTGGTATGTCCGGCTTGCTCGGAAAAAACCGAGCAGACCTGCAAATACCAACTGAAGCTGAATATATTGCCAGCTACTGTCAGCAAATGCAGCTTAGCCAACAACGCATTTCTAACTGGTCGTTCTATCTGGCATTTAGCTATTTTCGTCTGGCGGCAATTTGTCAGGGCGTGGCTAAACGCGCAGAACTTGGCAATGCATCCAACAGCCAAGCAAGTAAAATTGGGGCAATGGTAGAGCCTTTGGCTAACTTTGCTTTGCAAGTAATCGAAGAGGATCCATAGATCGCTAGAAAATGCGTTAAAATCCCCTCTCAATCAAATTTTGGAGCCAAGAATGTCAGTTCGCCTATTAACCTTAGTATTTACTGCCGCCCTACTGCTTAGTGCTTGTTCCAGCCAGACCAAAACCACCAACCTACCCGCCAACTACAGGGTTAGTTCAAGTGATTTGAACCTCACCTTGGAAATTGTCCGCACGCTTGAGCAACAGTTGGCAAGCGAAGATATTCTGGTAATTTTTGATATCGACAATACCTTGTTAGCTATGAACACTGACCTTGGATCGGATCAGTGGTATGACTGGCAAAGTTCCATGCAAAAGACCAATAAATGCGACCCCAGACTGGTGCGTAATCGGCTGGCAAGCCAGGGAGCATTATTTGTTGCCGGCTCCATGCGACCAACCCAAAAAGATGCCGCAGAGGTAGTAAAGAAACTACAGCAACAAGGTGTTGGGGTAATGGCAGCAACAGCTCGCGGCTGGACTTTTGCCTTGCCAACCATGCGTGAACTACACCGTAATAAAATGAATTTCAGGGCTACGGCACCAGGGCCGGCAGCCGGTTATGGGGAATTTCAACCAGCAACTGCTATTCGTCCACTGTTATACACAGACGGGGTGTATATGCTCGCCGGTCAACACAAAGGCGATATGCTAATTGAGTTGCTGAATAAAATCGGTGGAGACTTACCGAAAGCAATAGTGGTAATTGATGACAAGGACTACAACCTGGCGGCCTATGAAGAAGCCGCCAAGCGCCAGCAACTGAATTTATACTCGATTTATTACACCGGAGTCAGCGATTGGGTAGCAAGCTTTAATCCGAAAAAAGCTGCCGCAGACTGGCAACGAGTGCGGCCTGCACTGGAGCAACTGCAGGCAGTGTTTGGCAATGATAACTTTAAACTCCCCACAACTGACAACAACACTGAATGCGAATAATTCTGCTATTACTGTTTCTACTGAGTTGCCCAGCACTCGTGCTGGCAGAGCCCAGCACATTAAAAGTGGCTACTTATAATATTGCCAGCGGGCTGCGAAGCGCTGGCGATCTGGAACGCAAACTCACCAGCAAAAACGATCCCAAACTGATAAAAATCGCCGCAATCATCCAGCATGTTCGTGCAGACATACTATTACTAAATGAGTTTGACTATCAGCCCGGAGGGCAACTAGGGAAATTATTCCAGCAAAACTATTTGTCACAACCACAGCTAGGCCAAGCAGCAATAGACTACCCATATACTTACAGCAGCACAGTCAATACTGGCATCAATAGCGGTCTTGATCTTAGCGGTGATGGCAAAACCGATGGTCCGGCAGATGCCTGGGGCTTTGGTTTCTTTCCCGGCCAATATGGGATGCAGATATTATCCCGTTATCCCATCGACAAAGCAGCAATCCGTAGCTTTCAGAAACTAAAATGGGCCAGCATGCCGCAAGCCTTACAGCCCATCGACCCGAATACCAACAAGCCCTGGTACCCAACTGAAGTCTGGAATAAATTGCGCCTGTCCTCCAAATCTCACTGGGATATCCCCATCCAGATTGGTGAGCGCAGCCTGCACTTTTTAGTCAGCCACCCTACTCCGCCAGTTTTTGACGGGCCGGAAGATCGTAACGGCAAACGCAATCATGATGAAATTCGCTTATTTGCTGACTATATCGAACCGACCCGCTCTGGCTGGATAGTTGACGACCAAGGAAAGCATGCAGATTTAGCGGAAAGCGACTGGTTTGTAATCGCTGGTGATTTAAACGCTGACCCGGTAGATGGAGACAGCAGCAACCAGGCTATCGCGCAGTTACTTGAGCACAAAAAAATCAATAACACCTGCATTCCCAGCAGCGAAGGTGCTGTGCTTGACAGCCAAACACAGGCTGGGGTGAACCTTAAACAACAGGGCAACCCAGCTACTGATACCGGCAAGTTTAACCCTGAGACGGTAGGTAACTTGCGGCTGGATTATGTTTTGCCATCTAGCAACCTGGAAGTTACTGGTTGCGGGGTTTTCTGGCCAGCGTCAAGCCAAACCGGGGCCGGCTGGTTAGATGCCTCTGATCACCATCTGGTATGGGTGGATATTAGCTTCTAGAAACCGGCCAATTCCCGGTTAAATTTAGAAAGCCTGCAACACTACTCTTTAATACCAAACTCGCGATTACGCAATTGATGAATTTGATCGCGCACATTGGCAGCTTCCTCAAACTCTAGATTCTCGGCATGTCGATACATCTGGTCTTCCAGCTCCACCACCGCTTTAGCCAACTGGATTGGGTCAGACAGGTCATAGCCTAACTGTAACTCAGCAACCTTACTTTGGTCTTTATCGTTATCAGCTTTGTGCGCCTCGCGCATAATATCATCAACTTTTTTTAGGATGCTTTTAGGGGTGATGCCATGCTCCAGGTTGTAAGCGACTTGTTTGGCACGGCGGCGGTCAGTTTCCGCAATTGCCCGCTGCATAGAGCCGGTAATTCTATCGGCATAAAGTATTGCCTTGCCTCTTACATTTCTTGCCACCCTGCCAATGGTCTGGATTAAAGCCGACTCGGAGCGTAAAAAACCTTCCTTATCGGCATCTAAAATTGCCACTAAAGACACCTCAGGCATATCCAGGCCTTCCCGCAGCAGGTTAATCCCAACCAGCACATCAAACACTCCACGGCGTAAGTCACGGATAATCTCAACCCTTTCCACGGTATCAATATCGGAATGCAAATAACGCACCCTAACCCCATGTTCTGCCAGATAGTCAGTTAGATTCTCCGACATGCGTTTGGTTAGCGTCGTCACCAACACTCGCTCTTTAAGCACGGTCCGCAAGTTAATCTCAGAAAGTAAGTCATCTACCTGGGTAGTTACTGGGCGAATCTCTATTTCCGGATCAATTAAGCCGGTGGGTCGAACCACCTGCTCTATCACATGCTCACCAGATAGCTCCAGCTCATATGCCCGCGGGGTCGCTGAAACAAAAATTGTTGGCGGTGAACGAGCTTCCCATTCAGCAAATTTCAATGGTCTATTATCGAGTGCCGAAGGCAGGCGAAAGCCGTACATTACCAAATTTTCCTTACGCGAGCGATCACCTTTATACATTGCCCCTATTTGCGGCACGGCAACATGGCTTTCATCGACCACCAACAAAGATTTTTCAGGCAAATAATCAAACAAGGTAGGTGGTGCCTCACCCGGGGCACGCCCGGTCAGATGCCGAGAATAATTTTCAATACCATTGCAGTAGCCTAGCTCCAACATCATTTCCAGATCATAGCGAGTGCGCTGCTCAAGTCGCTGCGCCTCCACCAGCTTTTCTGTTTCGCGTAAATTATCCAGCCTTACTTCCAGTTCCGCAGCTACAGTTTCAGTCGCATCCAGCACCACTTGCCGAGGGGTCACATAATGTGACTTTGGATATATTGTCATTTCCTCAAGCCGCTCAATAAGCTCACCGGTAAGCGGGTCAAATACAGAAATTTTCTCAACTACATCATCAAATAGCTCCAGCCTTATAGCCCGAGTTTCTTCATCACCTGGGAATACATCAATCACTTCACCGCGAACCCTATATGTGCCCCGCCTAAGCTCAAGGTCATTACGCGCATATTGCATTTCCGATAAGATCCTTAAAGCCTTACGCTGCGCTAGTGGGGCGCCAAGTTGCAAACGCAACACCATGCTCAGATATTGAGTTGGATCGCCCAGGCCATATATCGCCGATACCGTAGCCACAATGATGACATCCTGGCGTTCCAATAATGAGCGCGTTGCCGAGAGCCGCATTTGTTCTATATGTTCGTTAATAGAGGCATCTTTTTCGATATATAAATCCCGTGACGGGACATATGCCTCAGGCTGATAGTAGTCATAGTAAGAAACAAAATATTCCACCGCATTGTTGGGGAAATAATTCTTGAACTCGCCATAAAGCTGAGCTGCTAAAGTTTTATTGGGTGCCATCACCAGGGTTGGCAGTTGCAGCTTTTCAATAACATTGGCAACCGTGTAAGTTTTACCCGAGCCGGTAACTCCCAATAAAGTCTGCTGCTGCAACCCAGACTCTAATCCAGCACACAATAGACGAATAGCCTCAGGCTGATCACCAGCAGGCTGGTAATCTGCGACTAATTCAAATGGGCGGATTAATTTTGGCATAGGTATGGCAATTATTTAGTTGTGGCATAGGATTTGAAGCGTAAACTCATGCCCCAAACCTGATATTATAAACCAGAACAAAGGGGGCGAGAGCCTAGTCTAGCAACCAGAAAAAGATAAACTATAATGAATATTCTAATATCTAACCGGGTTACCCAAGTTAAGCCGTCGGCAACTTTAGCGATCTCAGCCAAGGCCACAGAACTACGCGCCCAGGGAAAAGACATTATCTCTCTGGCAACTGGCGAACCAGACTTTAATACCCCTGAGCATATCAAACAGGCGGCTATTGAGGCATTAGCTCGTGGAGAGACTAAATACACCGCCGTTGGGGGTACTGTAGAGTTGCGTCAAGCAGTAGTAGATAAGTTTCAGCGTGAAAGTAAGCTTGAATATACGCTTGATGAAGTTTTGATTTCTGCTGGTGCCAAGCAAGCCTTATACAACCTGATACAGGCGCTTATTAACCCCGGAAATGAGGTGATCATCCCTGCCCCGTACTGGGTTTCATACCCGGATATGGTCAAGCTGGCAGAAGGTTTCCCGGTTATTTTAAACACTAACAGCACACAAAATTTCAAAATCACACCACAGCAATTGGCTGGCGCTATTTCAGACAAATCTCGCTTGTTGATAATAAACTCACCTAGCAACCCAACCGGTAAAGCTTATACTCGGGAAGAACTCCACGCACTAGGCGAGGTTATTCAGCAGCACCCACGATTAGTAGTAGTCAGTGATGATATTTACGAGCATATTTACTGGGGGGAGGACGAATACCTGACCCTATTAAATGTCTGCCCACATTTGCATGAACGGGTGATTACCTTAAATGGAGTCTCCAAAGCATATTCCATGACTGGCTGGCGGATCGGCTATGCGGCCGGGCCTGAAAACCTGATAAAAGAAATGCGTAAAATCCAAAGTCAAAGCACCTCTAACCCGTGCTCTATCTCACAAGCTGCGGCGGTAGCCGCTCTGAACGGACCACAAGACTGCGTCGCCACTATGCGGGAGGCTTTCAAACAGCGCCACGATTGGTTTATTCCGGCATTAAATCAACTACCGGGAGTTAGTTGTGACAGTGCCGACGGCGCTTTTTATGCCTTAGCCTCATTCAAACAGGCAATTGAGGCAATGCCCGATATTCGCGATGATGTAGTGCTGGCAGAGTGGCTACTGGAAAGTGCGGGTGTTGCTACCGTACCCGGCAGCGCATTTGGCGCGCCGGGGTATTTACGCCTTTCCTTTGCTACCAGCATGAATAACCTGGAACAAGCTATAAGCAGAATAGCAACCGCGCTCAAGGAGCCTCTGATTTGTTCATAAATAGATCCGGGGCTCCTCAAATAACCGACATCCCAGCGAGCCATTTACCGACTTATAGACGCTAACTTAAGCGCATC
Source organism: Gammaproteobacteria bacterium (assembly GCA_024275935.1). Taxonomy (GTDB): domain Bacteria; phylum Pseudomonadota; class Gammaproteobacteria; order Xanthomonadales; family SZUA-36; genus SZUA-51. Next base: position 23,720 of record JAJRYF010000076.1, read on the forward strand.
CCTACCGGCCATGTATTCTGTCAGACTTGGCCAATGCTCAATAGTGCTACAACCACCAAAAAACAACTCGGCCTGACCTTAATAGAACTACTAGTGGTTACTGCCATCCTTGCGCTGGGTTTAACGGCGATGACCCCGTCCATACGCGATTTCTTGCTGAAACAGCGCTTGCGCAGCGACCACAACCGTCTATATGTGGATTTCCTTTACGCTCGCTCACTGGCCATAGCAAAAGGCCAGCGAGTAGTGATTTGCCCCAGCAGCAGTGGTAGTGGATGCCTGCAAGAACCACAGTGGGAGCACGGCTGGCTAGTGTTTATAGATAGCGATAATGACCGTGAGTTTAACCAAAATGAAATAAAGCTTAGAGTTGCCCACAAACTCCCAGAATCAGTCGCCCGCTCCGCGCGCTCGCGCCAGAGAATCAGGTTTTTCCCCGATGGTAGCGCCACTGGATCAGCGGCTACTATCACCCTGTGCGGCCCGCGCGGCATCCAATTTGCAAAAGCTATCGTAATCTCCAATAGCGGCAGAATCCGGCAGATAAGCCAATCAGCTGACGGAAACCAACTAAATTGCCCCTGATTCGACAAAATACGCACTTCTGACTTGACGAGCTGGACTTAAACGGGGAAAATATCGCGCCTTGATGAATGTTCTTGCAAGTTTCCGTAGCAGCAACATATTGTCAATGTCTTCCCCAGTAGCTCAGTTGGTTAGAGCGGGTGACTGTTAATCACTAGGTCGGCAGTTCGAGTCTGTCCTGGGGAGCCATATTTTAGAATCATAGCTGCAATATTGCGGCTATTTTTTTGCCTGCAAATCCTCTCAGGTCTAGCATATGCGCTAGACTAGCAACATTAGCGGGGCTGAAGCCCCGCCTCCGTTACTAACACCCTTGGGGCTAACTGCTTATGCTTAAATATATTTTCTTTTTACTACTAATGTCCAGCGCCAACTCTGCTTACGCTCAGGAGAGCATACAAACCGGCACTATAAAGCTCCCTGAGCTAACTGAGAGTAGCGGACTGGCCGCCTCAGCCAGTTTCCCCGGACTCTGGTGGTCACATAACGACGGCAAACATAAAACCGAGTTATTCCTGATTTCTGAAGACGGCAAAGAACAAGGGCATATCGAGTTGCGAGGTGCACTCAACCGCGACTGGGAAGACATATCCAGGTTCGACTGGCAAGGTAAGTCCTTCCTGCTATTAGGCGACATTGGTGACAACCTGGGCAATCGAAGCTCAATCACTCTGTATGTGTTTACAGAGCCGCAAAAGCAGCGCGGCAGTGTTATCGTCGAGTTCAGTCTTAAACTAACTTACCCGGATGGCCCACGGGACTCAGAGGCGATTGCAGTTGACACCCATGAGGGGTTTATCTATTTGCTGAGCAAACGCGACCACCCTGCCCGACTATACCGACTACCACTAAAAACAGTATTCAGCGCCAATGAAGCAGTATTGGATTTTGTGGGAGAAGTTGACTCCATTCCCCCTCATACTGATGCCGATATCGCTCTGGACCCGGAGCGTGGTCGCTGGTCAGACCAGGCCACCGCTATGGATATCTCAGCCGATGGCAGCATGATTGCCTTGCAGACTTATAAAATGGCGCTAATTTATACTCGGCAGCCAAAGCAAACCTGGCTGGATGCGTTAAATGGCAAACCTAAAATGGTAAATACCCACCCACTTACCCAGGAAGAAGCCATTGGTTTTAGTCTGGATGATAATTATTTATTGCTAACTACCGAAGTTTTGCCTGCACCAATTCTGAAAATCAGTCTGCATTGAGCACCGGATGCGGGACGTCAGTCCCGCATACCAAACTCAGGATTTTTTGGGGTGCACATAGATCACCAATTTATGATCAACAATTTCATAACCATGCTCGGCCGCGATTTTTTCCTGCAGGCGTTCAATTTCTGCAGAAACAAACTCGGTTACCTTACCGGTTTCTACACACACCATGTGATCGTGGTGCTCCCCGGCATCTAACTCATAACTTGCCTGCCCGCCTTCAAAATTATGTTTTTCGACTAAACCTGCCGCTTCAAACTGATTCAATACACGATAAACCGTAGCTAGTCCAATATCAGCGCCATCGTTTATCAACATACGATATAGCTCATCGGCAGTATTGTGACGGTTTTCGCTGGTGCTCAACAACTCTAGAATCCTGAGTCGAGGTTGGGTTACTTTTAATCCCGCTTTCTTAAGGTCTTGGGTTTTCACATTGTTTTCCATTCTGGGTTTAGTTTTCAGCAAAGATAATTTTAGCGTGATTTAGATTCAGCGTGTACTATACTCCATGGTATTGTATTATTCCCCTCCTGACAATTTGAAAATCAGCGGACTCAATTATAAATGCGCATCTTTATCATCAGCTTATTACTATTAACGCTAGCGGGAACCTCAGGCTGCAATCTGCTTTTCAAGCAGTCTATTCAACAAGGTAACGCTATTGAACAAGACGAACTGGACAAGTTAACCGCTGGAATGAGCAAACGCCAGGTAAGCCTGATTATGGGTACAGCGGCGATTGTTGACCCTTTCCACAATGACCGCTGGGATTATGTCTATGAGTTCCGTCCACGCGGTAAAAAGGGTACCAAGAGAATTGTAACCATCTTGTTTGAGAACGACAAAATCGTCGATATTATCGGCCTTATCGATAATATTGAAGAATGGGACAATGTTACAACCGCAGTGAGATCTATAAAAGATAAATAATTATATCAATTAGTTACTTTACTTATTTAATTTCTTTTTTAACTCTGCCTTTTCCGCTTTCAGGCGTCTAGCAGTTTTTGGATCTATCTGTAGCGGGCGATATATTTCAACTCTATCGCCCGACTGTAATACATATCCCAAGGGCTTGAGATGGCTAAATACGCCTGCATTTTTCCCGGTCAACGCAAGCTCCGGGAAATCAGTTACGATTCCAGATAGCTCAACTGCCTGCTCAAGACTAGTACCAACCTCCACTTCCAGGCTACGAATTACCTGTTTTTCCGGAGTTGCATAGGCCACTTCTACAATAATCTTATCCATACATGCCCTCTGCTCTGGCAACAAAATCACTAAGCAAGCGGTCTGCTACACGGGAAAACCCACGCTCAAAAGCCGCACTTAGCAGTGAATGCGCAAACTCAAATTCCAGCTGTAGAGAAATTTTTGAACCTTCCGCCGATAAATGAGTGAATTTCCAACCGCCCTCCAGCCTGCTAAATGGGCCAGCCACAAGACTCATAGTCACCGACTGCCCGGGAACCAGTATGTTTTTGGTTTGAAATGTCTGCCTGATACCCGCAATTGCGATAGTCATTGAAGCATTTTGTAATGCTATAGTTTGGTCTAAAACCTCAGCTGCCACACACCAACTAAGGAACTGCGGGTAATTACCCACATCTTCCACCAATTGATACATTTTTTCGGCTGGAAACAAAACCAGTGCTGAGCGTTCGACTAAGGGCACACGGGCACCTCTATTAATTCTGGCTGTGTCAGTTTGAGATTCAAAACTTGTCGATTCAAGGCGCGAAATGCAGTTAATAGCTTGCTATTGACAAATTTTACACCAAAAGTAGGCGCTTTAGGCGACGCAAAGCGGCGAGGTTTGGACACAAGATGCGCGTTCATTGAATTTATAGAGGTGCCCATATGTAAAATCTTTAACTAAAGTTGGCACACAATAACATTGCTCTTTGTCCACCGCTAGATACTCATTTACAATAGACTACCCAGAACCTGAACGGATTACTGAAAAGCATGGCCAAAAAAGGCAAAAAACAAAAACTGGCCAACACCAATACTGGGAAAATCATCGCCCTGAACAAGCGCGCCCGGTTTGAATACCATATAGAAGACCGCTTTGAAGCCGGACTGGTACTGGAAGGTTGGGAAGTAAAATCTTTACGCGATGGCCGGATTGAATTCAGCGATAGTTACATTTTGCTGAAGGATAATGAAGCCTGGCTGTTTGGTTGTCGCCTCAGCCCTCACCCCACAACCTCAAAACATACACAAGTTGACCCCACTCGCACCCGTAAACTGCTATTGCACCGAAATGAAATCAACAAACTAATGGGGGCAGTTGAGCGCCAGGGCTATACCGTTATTCCAACCTCGGTTTACTGGTCTAAAGGCAAGGTGAAGCTGGAAATAGGCATGGCTAAGGGCAAGCAGCAGCACGATAAACGCAAAGCAGTAAAATCCCGTGAATGGCAAGTCGAACAAGGGCGCATTATGAAAGGCGTTAACCGCTAAGGCTGTAGAAAATTCTGAATTTCAGTTTCCATCCAGTAAAAAAACGGGTTCCAGCGCTGCCTCAACATTTCCACGGCCGGCACTGCTAATACCCCCCGTTCACCACGAAAATCCAGATGCCCCAGATTAAGCGGTCCAGGCATAGCTAAATCTTTAGCTCCATACAATGAGTCTGTAGCCGGAAATGGCATCGCCACATGCGATAAGGAAAATACGCCCTCAGGCCAGCGTAAATCAAGCTGGCTATACTCAATTACTGTAGATTGCGCCGCCTTGCTGCGCAGTTGCACCTGCATACTATCGGTAGCCACATTGGTTATCAGGCCAAGTTTAAATTCAAGATCCGAGCGCTGGAATAATCTGGCTATAAACTTCGATGGGCTATTTTTAATCATGCCAGCTACATCTGCCCTGCGGTTAAGGCCAAAAATAACCAGCCGATTATTTGGGTTTTTCAAGCGGATAAACTCATTTACCACCGCCTCCGATGATACCGTAGCATCAACCACAGATTGAAAAGCCAGTATCGGCGGTAATTGTTCCAGCAAGCCACGCCTTGCCGCCCTGTCAAGTTGCTTGCTGATCTTAGTGGTCAGCCGATAAACCTGATCACCAGCGTTAATTGCGAACGAGCCATACTTAAATGGATCGTATTCCATCATCACGCTTTGCCATTCCAGTTTCTGCAGCCCCAACCAACGACCAAATCTGCCCTGCCAAATAGCAAACCGAGCAAAAGCGCTGATTTCAATTGAAGGCGAGATAAATACCAGTTTACTGAGTTTGGGTAGCTCAGGCCGCTCCAGAACATCAAGCAGGTAATTCAAGCCTAAAGTAGCGCCATTCGAATATCCAAGTAACTGGACTGGTACATCCGGGTATTCACTTACCAGATAGCCGATAGCCAACTCCACAGCCGCAGCCATATCCTCCCATTTAACATCCACCAGCGCCGCAGGCAGAGTCCCATGGCCAGGCAAGCGTAATACCAACACCGTGCTGCCGGATGCATGCAGAGACTTTGCCAGAGCACGCATACTATATGGCGAGTCTGACATCCCATGCAACAGCAGAACCACCGATACCGGCTTTTCTGCAACTAACTCATAACTACGATTCCAGTCTTGCGGCCACCGGCGAGGGCTAGACTGACCATCTTCCAGATAGCGATTAAAGCTCCCAATACCAGCCGCCTGATCTGAGTTACTCAATGGAGCAACAACCTTATCTTCCAATTCCTGGAACAATCGCTCCTCAAGCTGCAAATAATCTGCAAAAGTAGTTAATTCCAGCTTGCGGTTGAATTCATGCTCTAGCTCATAGGTATGCCAAACAGATAAATCTGGCTTGTTATTTAGAAAAACAATGCCGATAACCAGCAGCACTACCGAACCACCCAAAAGGCTATAAGCCACCGGCTTAAACGCCAGCCTCAACAAACCCAGCACCAACTGCAAGGTTTGATTAACTATCGAGGATATTTTTTTACGGAATATATTCACATTAACCCAGTGATTTTTTTCTATGATAACAAACCCTAGCCACCATTTCTCACCGGGTGGCGAGGTGAGCGCTGGGGATTGGGGTAATAGGGGAACTTGCATTCCCATTATTTGTCTATATAATCGCCTGTCTCAATAAGCCAGTCGTGTTATATGGCCTGAGACAACCTGGGGGCGACCTGGATTCGACGTGGGTCAAGAAACCTAAGGTGCATGCCGAGCTGTAGTTACGCTCGTAAAACCAACTACAAACTTTTAGTTGCCAACGACGACAACTACGCACTAGCAGCTTAAAAACCTGTAGAGTGCCTTCTGCCCGGCTTGTGCTTGTGCGACCGGATCACAGGAGTCACCCCACACAAGATCGTGTTGAAGCGCGTCCGGCGTGGATCCATTAAACTTTATCCGGACTCGCTTCGGGTTTTCCCTGCCCTTCGGGTAACCAGAAGCTAAACTAATAGACGGGATAAGCATGTAGAGCCAAAGGCAGACTACTTACGGACGCGGGTTCGATCACTATCGGTCGCATCTTTCCGCAAGGATAGAATGAAAACGGAGCTCACATCGATGAAACCTACGGTCGCAAGGCTATGGCAATATCGAGGGGTAGGAAAAAGGCTAACTTTAGGCCTGCCCTGTAGAGACTTATAGACCTGCTGAGCTATGTTGATCATGGTAGAGCAGATACTAGGATTCACATGAAAACTAGCATGTGAATAACACGCTCCGCCCCATCGTGAAGATACACTGACGCGATGGGTGAAGGTATAGTCCAGCCATTGTCGAAAGACAGTGAACCAGCTGTCCCGCCGCCTCCACCAATTGGTATTTCCCGGCTCACTGAGCCGGGATTTTCCATTGCCCGGAAAAACCCAAGGCCATGGCAAACTATAAGAAAGTAGCAAAGCTATCCAATACCGATGCCGCATATATCGCAGGCTTTATCGATGGTGATGGCACTATTACCCTTTCAAGAAGACATAAAAATGATAACCGGCAACTGGTTGTCAGCATCAGTAATACCGAACCCAATCCTCTTGAATATGTCCTTAATTGCGTGGGCGCCGGGAAAATCACTAGAAAAAGAGTCACTCATGAAAACCACACTCCCAGTCTTACCTATAGCATTAGTAACCGGCAGGCTCTTGATCTGCTTAGTCAAATCATCCCCTACTTTCACTGCTAATGGAATGGTCCACCTCTCCCATAACGGCTTCAAATGAGCGATGATGTAAATTCCAAACCAAACATCAACAGAGAGAGATAGACCATGAAGAATAATACCGTAAAAAGAACCGTAAAAGTGTTAGGAATTGAC
>JAJRYF010000077.1 GCA_024275935.1 Gammaproteobacteria bacterium
AACCCGCAGGCCTTCTTCACACACGCGGCATTGCTGGATCAGGCTTGCGCCCATTGTCCAATATTCCCCACTGCTGCCTCCCGTAGGAGTCTGGGCCGTGTCTCAGTCCCAGTGTGGCTGATCATCCTCTCAGACCAGCTACAGATCGTTGCCTTGGTAGGCCTTTACCCTACCAACAAGCTAATCTGGCGTAGGCTCATCCAATAGTGCAAGCATTCAAGAAGAGGCCTGCTTTCCTCCATAGAGCGTATGCGGTATTAATCCGAATTTCTTCGGGCTATCCCCCGCTACTGGGTAGATTCCTACGTATTACTCACCCGTCCGCCACTCGACGCCTAATCCCGCATACCGAAGTAATTGTTCATATCGTTTCCGTTCGACTTGCATGTGTTAAGCATGCCGCCAGCGTTCAATCTGAGCCAGGATCAAACTCTTCAGTTTAAAGGTTTTTGGTCTTTCGACCTAAGTCTTTCAAGTTGAGTTATCTCCAAACTCCAGAATTATAACTAACGTTATTATCTAGGTTTGGGACACTCTTGTTTCGCATTGTCCAAAACATGAGCGCCCACACAAGTTACCTGTAATTGTTAAAGAACTAAATCTTTCATCCAGCGCGTTTCGCTAACTGGGCCGACCATTATACTACGAGTTCATCGAGTGTCAACAAAAGTTATTAGTTTTTATCAACTAAATCTGAGGTTTTTTAAACCGCCTGCTACAGGCTGAATCAGACCCGAATGGAACCGTGTTTCGTCGTCGGGATGCGCATTATAGAGGTAGACAGAATCCTGTCAACATTTTTTTGAAAATAAACTTGGGTTAATTTCAACTCTGCTCTCAAGTGATTGATAGTCATGCATTTAAGCTAAGACGATAATTTATTCTATACTCTGCTGGAAGTACCTGACACAAGGCGCGCAAACAAGGGCATGGCGCCACCGTAGCGCCTGCATTAACCCGCCCTCCCCCGGACTTACAGTTAGGCGCAATAGTAGTTATGATTTCTCTGGAAAATTGGCAAAGGTAACCAGGCTTGCTGCCTCTTTAGACTCTGGCGGCACCGCCATTGGGGTCACCACCTCTGGAAGTACTTCAAGGTCATATAGCTCTGCAATTTTACCGTCAATTCGGAACCAATCTACGCAGGTACCTGAGCTGAGGTCGATGATTTGCACGCCACACCAAGGCTCAGAATCAACATCCTTTAGCTTTTGATCCAACGGCAGGCCTTCGAAACGCTTATAGCGTGGTTTGGATAGACCCACGAAAGCAAAATTACCATGGAATGCCAGGCCACGCAGAAACCCTGGGCAAAACACCTTGGGCTCAAATTTTCCCTTGCCGTGCTTGTCTATTTCAACCACGCCTAATTCACCAGTACCCGAATTGAGCAACCACAATTTACCATTATGGATTCGTGGGGAATGCGGCATAGATAAGCCCTTACATACAATCTGGTTGCTTTCCACATCAATTACTATACCGCCATCGGCGCGCCGATCACGCCAGCCGTCAATGGTATCTGAGCGACTCACTGCGGTTACATACCTGGGCTTGCCATCGGCCATAGCCAGTCCATTAAGGTGACACCTATCCTCATCAACCAAGGCAGATATAAAGGGTGGTTTCCAGAGCATCTTAAAGCTGTGTTTGGGAGATACCGTAGCCAGGCAATTAAAGCGCGTATTTACAAAAACCGGCTGACCCTCGCTATTGATACCCACATCATGAGCATCAAGATGTCCGGTGACATGCACTGTTCGGGGCACAAAACAAGCATCAAATGTATTATTTATCCGTTGTTCTGGTTCAAGAATATTGCGGAAGCGCATTATTTGGTAGCCCCCGGTCATGGTCAACTCACCATCATCACTCATGCAAATACCCATTGGCTTGGGTAAAGCTGCCTGGTGGATATTTATGCCGTTTTGCTGATTTCTGCCAATAAAATACAATAAACCCGACTGGTATGAAGTGAAGGCAAAAGAAATATTGAGTTGAGCCAGCCTTGCCACCAACCCCCCTGAAACCGAATACTCAACCTTTTCTTCAGGTTTGGCTTGCGCCGTTTCTTCAACAGCTGTAGTTTCATCTGGCGCATCTGAACTCTGATTGTACTGTGGCACTTGCGGTAGATTGTTAGTGGTCATAATTTCAATGCCAAATTAGGTTGTTGCAAGAGAGTGATGTATTCTTAGGGTGCAGTTAAGCGTTGCGGACGCACCAGAAGATCGGGTATATGTTCACCCGCCGGTGCGTTACGCCTGCGGCTAACACACCCTACCAAAAAACTTTTATTGTAGGGTTTGTTAAACGCGGGCAACGCACCGTTGGTTTGTTTATGCTGCTTTGCGCCGAGATAAACGCCTTGCGGCCAAACCACCCAACATCAAAGTTAATAGTATCGTTGACCATTGGCTCATGGTTGGAATCGCAATAGCAGGCAGTGTTGGACCTTGGTCCTGACTCTGCAAATACCAGTTTGAACCAACCTGTACCAAACTATATTCAAATCCGCCTGCGGTAAACGGCGCCATGCTAAAGCCATCTGCAGGTGATGTACCATCTACTTGAACCACTAAAATCCCATCGCCGGTTGTTAGCCCGCCTGCTCCGCCAACATTGGCAATATTAAGTGCAGTAATGCCACTGGCATCACCTTGAATGACAAATACATCACTGCCACCGGAGCCATCATCGGCTACGGTATCCAGGCTCAGCGTACCACCACCAGTGAAATCACCACTGAGGGTTAAGATATCACCTACTGCGCCATCTTGGGTGTTAACTCCACCAGCATTACTTAGACTTGGGGTTACCAGATTCTCAATGCCATCAAAAGTGACTGTGGAGCCAGCTTCAACTACTATGCTTTCCCAGTTAGTGACATCGGCTGCTACCAAGGTACCGCTAGAACCGGCAAAGGTCAGGGTATCAATAAAGCCATCGGCTACATCGGCATCATCGCCGCCGTCAAAGGTGGTAACTGCGGTAAAGTCACCGCCAGAAAAAGTCAAATCATCGCTACCATCACCAAGACTGATGGAGCCTACTACAGAGGCGCCAGTGGCTACGGTTATTACAGAATCACCGGCATCATTTTGAATACCCATAGTTGAAGTTGCACTAACCGTAGTCCCTGCGTTCAGGTCAATAATACTATTGCCACCAAGGCCAGTTCTAGAATCGATAGCATAATCACTACCCCCGGTAATGGCTGAGATGGTGGTTATTTGTAGATCGCCAGAACCATAGTGCTGAGCAATCAGGCCATTTGTCGCACCAACTACATCACCGCCGATATTAATCGTGCTGGTAGTTGTGGAAACATAATTGTAAGCATCAATACCCGTATCGTTGTTGCCATTAACCGCAGCCGTGGTGGTTATAGTGGTGGCCCCGCTACCAATGTTTGTTGCATAAATACCATCTTGATATCCCGTGACCGTGCCAGAGGTATCTATAGTCAGGTCGGTTGCAGAAACGTAATTGAGAGCATCAATACCCGCAAAGTTATTACCAGCGACCGCAGCCGCAGTGGTTATAGTGGTTACCCCGCCACCGTTATTGCGCTACCGTAAGCGCTCACACTACTGTTTACGTTGATGGTTAGGTTTTCAGTTTCACCGCGGTTCACAGCGATAATGCCCGCCCCGGTAGCGGACGAGACAGAGTATGAAGTCGTTATTGAAGTAGAGCCATTATATTTGCTGCGATTGATGGCGAAAATTGCCGCTGAATTACCACTCACACTGCCTTGGGCGTTAATAGTCAGGTCGGTAGAATCATCGACATTATTCGCGTAAATTCCGTAACCATTGTTACCGGTGACTGCGCCTGTGGTGCTTATATTCAGTGCGTTATCACCAGCATTAATGGCAGCAAGTCCTGTGGCTGCGCCGGTAATCGCGGCTGAATTAGCATCAGTGAAAGTCAAGTCACCAGAGCCACCCGCATTATCCATGACAATAGCCGTACCACCAGTAACGCTGGTGTCGATACCGAAACCGGCGCTGGTAGTAACTGTTAAAGCCCCACCAAATGCTAAGTTTTGAGCAGTGTCAGTTGCATCAGCAACCCCGCTACAGGCATAAGTACCCGCTGCGCCAACACAGCTGCCGGCATAGACACTGCGCCCGCCGTAACTGGATAATAAGATTCCTGCCAATGCTGTGGTTAGGGCTAAAAGATTGCCTAAATTGCTCGGCGATTTGGAATTATTGCTCATCTTCTGACACTCCCCAGTTGAGATTTTTATGTTATATATTTCATCATCATAGCACATTCACAGACGAGCACTTCATGCTTGTAGCATATTCAACCGACCGTGCTCATATTTGGCAGCGCCTACTGGTGTTCTCTGAGCTGATTTAAGCGTTGCTGAAGAATATCCAGCCCGGGCTTACCGGAGCCGCCAAGGGATAGCCTTTGGGAAAGTGATTCTTCTGCAGAGGGTTCGGCTGCAGTTATTTCCACTTGTTTCATCTGTAGATAAGCATCGCGGAAAGATAAGCCCGTTGCCACTAACTGCATGGCACGATCTGTTGCGAACATTTCCGGGGTTATTTTCTTCAGCATTGCAGCACGCTCAAACTCTAGCCCGGCGATCAACCCCGGCAATACTTCAAGGCTTGTGGTTGCCATCTTCATGGCTCTTAATAATGGGGCTTTGGTTAATTGCAAATCACGCTGATACCCTGATGGTAGCGACAACAGGTTTTGCAGTTCAGTTATTGCTCCCTGTACAACTACAACTGCGCCTCTTAATAATTCCACTACATCAGGATTGGATTTATTTGGCATTATGGAAGAGCCAGTTGAGTAACCCTTACCCATTTTCACAAAACCGAATTCAGCCGTGGAAAACAAGCTAAGATCCCAGGCCAGTCGGCGTACATCCAACATCACTTGTTCGACACCTTGTAGTGCCATCAGCTCAAATTTGCCGCGCGAATTTTGCACATACTGGGCATTTAGCTGGACTCTCTCAAATCCAAGCTCTTTAGCCACGCCCTCCCTATCCAACGGTAGGCTTACGCCAAAGCCTGCGGCAGCGCCCAATGGCGAGGTATTAATTTGCTGCTTTATAGCGAATAGCCAATCGGCGTTATCCAACATAGCTTCTGCAAATGCCCCCATCCATAAACCCACTGAAGATGGCATCGCTGGTTGCAGGTGGGTGTAACCGGGCATGGGAGTTAGCTCATCGGCCTGCGCGCGTTGTAAACAGGCCGCTGCTACCGCCAGGATTTGCTGGCGCACTGTTTTTAGTTTTGCCTGCAGGTATAAACGCGTGGCTACCAAAATTTGATCGTTACGACTGCGTCCGGTATGGATTTTCTTACCCAGATCACCAAAGCGTTCGGTAAGATAGGCTTCAATTGCTGAATGGCCGTCTTCAAAGCGATTATCGAGAATAAACTCACCGGCCTGGAATTCGCTAGCCAAATCATCTAGCGCACTAACCAGTTGAGCTGCTTCACCCAAACTGAAAATATTAATGCGGGAAAGCCCGCGAATATGCGCTTGAGTAGCTTGAATGTCATATACCAGCAACTGGCGGTCTAGCAATACATCTTCACCGGCAAGAAACTCCATTACTCCGGGGGCCAGGGTTGATTCTTCTGCCCAGAGTACATTTTTATCCGACTTGTTTTTACTCATAATTGATGCCATCAAATTCAGCCAAGGCAAACTCAGTGGCTAAAGCCAGGTTCATATTCTGAATGGCCTGAGTAGCCGCGCCTTTAAGCAAGTTATCGAGGGTTACCACTAGCACAAAGTGCCCTGGTTCGGTTGCCGATACGGTAAAGCCACCTATTTGCAAACCATGCTTACCAGCTGCGTCCCGCACTTCAGGGATTGTGCTGCTGATGTTGATCAGTTGTTTGTGCTTATAAAAAGCTCGAAAGCTATCCTCTAGCTCCTGTGCCGATCGTGGTGCAGATAATTTTCCGGAAATGGTTAGTTGGATGCCACGAAAGAAACTCGCTACATGCGGCGAGAAACGCACCGGCTGCGCTAGCGTTCTGCTAACCTCGCGCTCATGGATGTGATCGCTTAGCGCATAGGGAATCAAATTATCTTTTAAGTTTTCCGGGTTATTATTGCGTGATGGTGTAGTGCCAGCGCCGCTATAGCCGGAGACTCCAAATACTGCTGCTGCTTCGGCTAGTTGATCGATTATTGGTGCCAGCCCTAACTGCATTCCGGTAGCGTAACAACCGGGATTGGCAATCCGCTTAGCTCCGGCTATTTCCGCAGCGAGTCTTTCAGGTTGCCCATATACCCAGTTATCGTCAAAACGATAATCGGCGCTTAGGTCGATAATGGTGGTGGTTATGAAATGCCGATCAATTGCTGCTACAAAATCAGCGGCAAGACCATTGGGCAGCGCCAGAAAGCAGACATCTAAATCTAAGGCCGCAACTGCCGCTGGTTTTAGTTCAGTAAAGCACAAGCTAGTATCGCCCAATTGCTGAATAATCTCTACCACCAACTTGCCGGCATGCGCGCGCGAACTGGCGGCTACTACTTCTACCTGTGGGTGTTTATCCAACAAGCCCAATAGCTCGGCACCGACAAAACCGCGAGCGCCTATTACCGCTGCCCGAATCATGCTGGTGGTGTCACTGGTGGGGTGAATATCCAGCCATCCTTACGCGCAAAAGCATCATCCATACAGCGACTAGCTCTCGCCAGGTCATGGATACCATAGGCAAACCCGGTCCAATTGGTATTCTTGGCGCTAAACTCAGCTTGCTGAAATACCATGAGTTTATAGGGTTAGCCCGTCGCGAGCGCCAGTAAAGCGCTGGGTATTCGGCCTGCAAGCGTTGCCAGAGGGCAGCCGCCAAACCTTCCCCGCGGGCTTCAGGAGTAACCGCGAATTTATCCAGGTAGGCGACTCCGTCAGCACCCTCGGTGATAATAGCAGCGGCACGACCACTGCTGGCTAATAACAGGGTTTGTAATTTCAAGCTATCGAAGTAATCTGGTTGTAGTTCGCGGTTGAAACTTTTTTCCAGTAAATCACTGACCATACTGCGTTGGTCGGTGGCGATACTATCGAGTTTAAATATGCGCTCGCCCTTGCGAATCAAAGTGCCTGCGCCATCATGGGTAAACAGCTCTTTGGCCATATTACCAACTGAGGTTATAGATACTGAGGCCGAAGGCGACAATGGTTCTAATAGTTGCTGAATTTGCTCCAGTTTCAAGCGCATACCCGAATGCAGCCACTCCTGATTCATCAGACTGTGAAAATCTTCTGTCAAGCTGATGGCTGAAATCAGCTTGCCATCGGCATCCAGAAGGCCGCCGGTTGGGGTGGCAAAAATAATTTTGTGAGGTGCTACTGCCCAAATCAGCTCACGGGCAGCAATATCGGCATTGATATTTAGCACCTGTCCGGAAGGGGTCTCGCCCAAGCAAGTCACTACCGGCAAGATTCCGGCAGTTACTGTATCTCGAATTCCTTCTAGTTCAACCGCCTTTACTTCACCTACCAGACCGTAGCTTTCTCGTTCAAGATAATCACATGAGAACACCCCATGTTGGATCCCTTGCGCTCTTACGCCATGGCGTTCCAGTGCTTCCACTAACTTGCGATTGGTTTGATATATTACCGGCCTGACTACCGCCATAGTTGCCTCATCGGTAATCCGCAACCCCTGCAGTCTATTGGTCTTTATTCCAGCCTCTGCCAGAGCCTTATCCAGCTGTGGACCAGCGCCATGTAAAACTATTGGGAATAAACCTAAGTGCCAAAGAAATGCCAGTGCCGCTGCCAGTTCTTCCAGTTGGCCCTCTATTATCCCGCCTCCAACCTTTACCACCGCAAAGCGCAGGGCATCTACTGAGCTAAATTGGCGTAGATATAGCCGGGCTTCTTTACTTGAGCTTAATTGCCCCAAAACCTCGCGCACTATACCGCGAACATTAGTTGACATAATTAATAATCCCAAGGTAGGTGTTATAACATTCTTCTAGTTGTTGCAGGCTCACCCATTCATCTACAGTATGCGCCTGGGCAATATCCCCCGGCCCCAGCACCAGCGCTGGCAAGCCATGGGCTGAGAATAATGATGCTTCAGTCCAGAAATCTACCGGCTTACCCAGCTCCAGGTTTTGATTTGCAACAAATGTCTGAGCTTGCTCATCACTTTGCCCTGCTGCTGGCAACGGCGGGGCAATCATCGAGACCCGCCAGCTCACTGGTAGCCCTTCTGCAGCTGCCTGCATTTGCTCATTTAGATCCTCACTGCTCGTCCCCGGAGGCACTCGCGCGCTCCAGGAGAGGCTGACTTTCTCGGCAATCATATTATTTTTCTTGCCGCCCTCAACCCGCCCCACATTAAAGCAAACTCCGGGATCATTCTCGCCACTGCGGGCTGAACCGGCAATTAGCAATGCCCGGGTTAACCAAGCGCCCATCCTATGAATGGCAGAACCGGCTAAGGCACTGGCTGTGGATGAATGACCACCCTGGCCAAGAAAATCGCAGAACACTGAAAGGTAGCCACGGTGAGAAACAATTGCCTGCATCATGGTAGGCTCAGCAACTACCACCTGTTTAAATTTATCAGCCTTACCACTTTGCAAGAAGTTACGAATACAACAGCCTCCAGCACCTTCTTCATCGGTGGTAAACAATAGCGCCATTGGAGCTGTTGTAGCCGCTGCCAAGGTCAGTAAAACCGCTGCCGCAGCTTTGATATCACAGCTGCCACGGCCATAGGCACGCTCATCGCGAAGCTGCAACACAAATGGATCACTCTGCCAGCCGGTAGTAACCGGAACAGTATCTAAGTGCACATTAAACAATATATCGGCCCTACTACGACAGGCAAAAATACTGATATGCCCATCGGTGTTATCTATAATCTCAATTGTAAAGTCCGGCAACTGCTTACAGATGTACTCAACCAACTCTCCATCGGCTGCAATCTCGCGCGGTGGATTAGTGGTATCAATGGCCACCAAGGCAGCAAGGTGGTTTAATATCTTGTCGATAGTGTCAGTCATGATTTTCTAACTTTGGCAGCCAGGGTGGAGCTTTGGCCGATCAACTTTATAAAACCTTCTGCCTCTTGCGGGGTCCAGGTGCAACTTTGAGCATAAACTGATTTGGTGTCCCGTAGCATCCAATCTGAATCAACTGCGGTAGCCAACAAAGATCCGCCGCTGGTTTGCAACTCAACTTCGCCACTAACATGAGATTGTGAGCTTTTAAGATAGGCTTCCAAATCAGCTTTATGTGGCTCATAAAAGAAACCGGTATAAACCAAATCTGCCCAGCGGTCAGCAATTGCCTGTCGGAAACTATTCTGCAAACGGGTGTTAACGCTATCTTCGAGGGCTTGATGGGCGGTCAGCAAGGCATCAATTCCGGGGCATTCAAATACAATTCGCCCCTTCAGGCCAATGGTTACATCACCAGTATAAATGTGTCGGCCTACGCCGTACTGGCCCAAAGATTTGTTCAGCATTTGAATGATTTCAGGGCCGGGTATGTGCTCGCCATTTAGACTCACTGCCTCACCTTGCTCAAAACCTATCCGGATAGAAAGGCCGGCTTCTGGCCATTCAGATCGAGGGCGACACCAGACATAGGTATCTTCTGCCGGAGCCTGGAACTCGTCAATTTCTTGCCCGGAAATGGTAACGCCTAGGAGATTTTCATTAATAGAGTATTTACTATTGGTAGTGGAAACTTTAAAGCCAGCCTGAGCTAGTTTATCCATCTCATACTCACGCACATTACTGGTGCTAGCTTGTAAATCCCTGATCGGCGCCAACAACTCATAGTCCCCTAGCGAACGCACAGTTTGATCAAACCGCAACTGGTCATTACCCATACCGGTGCAACCATGAGCAAAGTATCGGCTGCCGATTTGGTCGCAGTATTCCAATGACTTGCGCACAATTACATAACGGTCTGAGCACAGCATTGGGTATTCACCCCGCATTCTTGCCTGTGACCAGGTTAGCGGCACCACAAATTCATCCCAAATATCCTGCGCTGCATCCAGAGTGATATGCTTGCTGGCACCAAGCTCCAGCGCGCGGGCCTCGATTGCATCAACTTCCGTTTGCTCCATTCCACCTGTGGTCACAAACACGGTATGAATATCGAAGCCCTGCTCTTGCAGCGCCAGTACACAGTAAGATGTATCTAGACCGCCGGAGAAGGCCAGCACACAAATCGGCTTTGAATCTGTCATTTATTTAATTCCATTAATGTTAACAACATAGCTTTCTGGCTATGCGAGCGGTTTTCTGCTTCATCAATCGCACTACAGTACGGGGCATCCATAACCGCATCGGTGGCCTTTATGTTTCTGCGTAGCGGCAGGCAATGACTGAAGACAGCATTATTGGTCAATGCCATTTTTTGCTCGTCAACTATAAAATGGCGGTAGTTCTTGCGTAACTCCCACTCTTGTTCTGGCTTGCCATAGTACGGTAATGCGCCCCAGCTTTTGGCGTATACACCATCCGCGCCACTGTAGGCTGATTCAATATCATGGCTGACCTGAAAACTACCGCCGCTGGCTTTTGCATTATCACTTGCCGCCTCAATAAACTGCTGGTCGAGAATATAGGCAGGCTCTGGGCAAAGCAAAGTTACATCCATGCCAAACTTGGTAGAGATCAAGGCTGCCGAATTGGCAACTGCGGTATTTAGTGGTCGTGGATGCCAAGTCCAAGTAACAACGAATTTTTTGTTTTGTACTTCCCCCAGACGCTCATATAAAGTTTGCATCAAGGCCAATTCCTGGCAAGGATGAACTATGGTTTCCATATTCACCACCGGCACAGATGAGTGCTCCGCCAATGCTTTGATTACTGGATCAGTACGGTCATAATTCCAATCCTCAAAACCCGGAAAACATCGCAGACTGATCATATCGCAATAACGGGAAAGAACCCCGGCAACTTCAATAATATGCTCTTCAGCATCGCCATCCATAACTGTGCCTGGGTTAAATTCAATCCCCCAGGCATCTTTACCAGGTTGCAGCACAATAGCTACCCCACCTAGTTGTTGCATCCCCAATTCAAAAGAGGTTCGGGTGCGCATCGAAGGATTCAAAAATAATAGCGCTATTGATTTACCCTGCAAGCTGGTATTCCAGCCACCCTGCTTAAGACGATCTGCCAGACGCAACATTTTTCGCAGCTCAGGCTGGGACCAGTCCTGGGTATTTATAAAGTGCCTGATGTTATTATTTTTCATTCTTGCTGTCCTGTTTATTGTATTTACTGCTAACCAACTCCGGAAACTAAGCAAGTGCATACATGCGTAAACCCCCGGTGCGTTCGCAGAGCTTAACGCATCCTACGAAAAAACCCGGCTAGTGGCCGGGTTTTTTATCTGTTTGCGCTATTTACGCCCACCAACAACCCGACCCGCTAATTGGTTCCTCGGCGGCGGCGGATGGCTATTTTCTGGTGTGCATATTTAATCATAGATTTACCTTAACGCCTAATAGGATGAAAGGCAAGTTGCAATCAACTTTTCTCATCTACACAGTTCAGACGCATCTGATTACCAATATTAGCCGGGACATCTCTTTCCGGTTCATTCCACCGCATAAACACTCTGACCATAGCGGGTAAAATTATTATTGCACCGACCATATTGGCGAGGAATATAAAGGCCAACAACAGACCCATATCTGCCTGGAATTGCAGGTCAGAGAATAACCATGTACCTACACCAGCCGCCAAGGTGAAGCCAGTGAAGATAACCGCTCTACCAGTTAATTTGAGGGTCCGATAATAAGCCTCATTCAGAGAGAACCCTTCTTCCAGTAAATCATGGAGTCTGGAATAAATATAAATGCCGTAATCAACACCAATGCCTACGCCCAGAGCCACCACCGGTAAGGTGTTAACTTTAAGGCCAATACCATACCAGGCCATCAAGGCCTCAGCTAGAATCGCCACCAACACTAACGGTAAAACCACACTAATAGTGCCCATAACCGAACGGAAAGTAATCAAGCACAGAACAATAATTGCCGCGAATACCAGTCCCAGCATTGGCCATTTAGCCGCTTCAACATCCTCGTTAGTTGCCGCCATTACCCCAACATTACCAGTTGCCAGACGGAAGGCAAGCTCTTCTGTAACTTCGCCATCGCCGCTGTTTAATTGTTCCTCAACTTCTGCCACATCTTCCGCAGACGCTTGATTCAGCGCATAGGAGACATCTCCCAGGCTGTACTGCTCACGGATATCTTTAATCTTATCGATAACCCGGTTAATCGTAGTTGCCCGGTGGTCGGCGGTAAAAATCATAATCGGAATAGTATTGCAGGCATCATTAAACAGGCCGGTATCGGTTTCAAGGTTACTTACCGACTGCCTCAAGATAAATTTATCCCGTGGCAGGATACGCCACTTTGCATTACCCTCATTCCAGCCGGCATTTATAATTTTGACGACTTTCGGTAGGGTAATAACTTTTTGTACGCCTTCTACATTTTCTATTTGCCAGGCAAATTCATCAATATTTCGCATCACTTGATAGTTTTCAGTACACGCCTGGTCATTAGTTTCAGCAATAACCGTTAGTACATCTACGCCTAAAGAAAAGCGATCAGATATCAGCACTGCATCCTGATTATAACGCGACTCCGGTCGTAACTCCGGAACACCGACTTCAGAGTCACCAATTTGCATATCCATTGACTTTATAAAACCCAGGACAAATATTATCACCGACACAATCACTACAGTCATGGCGCGTTTGGGGAAGGTGAATTTGGACAAAAATGACCATAGTGGCGATACATGCTGGGCTTTATCTAACATTTTCTGTCTATATTCTTGCGGGTTCCGCATTTTTACGAAAGACAGCAACAAGGGCAACAAAATTAAATTGGTAAAGATAATTACTGCAACGCCAATACTGGCTGTGATTGCTAGCTCCTGAATGATCCGGATACTGATAAACATAATGGTCATGAAACCAATGAAATCACTGATCAAAGCGATCATTCCTGGCGCCAGTAGCTTATTAATTGCCTCTCTAGAAGCATACATGGATGAATGTCTGGGAATATTGTCCAGACAAGTTACACCCTCACTTGCCCAGGTATCTGCGGTTTTGCCGCCAAATTCCTTTTCCACCACCCAGGCGGAAATTTTCTGCACTCCATGACTGACCCCGATTGCGAAAATAAGGAATGGAGTTAAAATATTCATCGGATCGAGGCTATAGTTCAACAGGCTTAGCGCACCCATTTGCCAGACCACCGCCACCAAAGAACATACTAGTGGCAAGACCGTTAGCCAGACAGAGCCAGAATACAAATATAGTAATATTGTGGTGATAATGAAAGCTACTATAAAGAACCAAAACACTGACTTCGCGCCATCGGAAATATCTCCGACGATTTTAGCAAAGCCAATAATGTGCAAGCTGTAATCATCGCCCTCATACTCTGTACGAATATCTTCCAGTTGTTGTGCAACCGCTCGATAATCTAGCTTTTCGCCAGTTTGCGGGTCATTTTCCAATAAATTAGCCCACACCATTGCCCCGGAGAAGTCACCGGCGACTAGCCGCCCTACCTCGCCTGATTTCACTATATTTGAGCGTACTTTCTCAAACATTTCAGCGCTGGGACTGAAGTTTGAGGGGATTACATTACCCCCAGCAAAGCCATCTTCAACAATCTCCACAAAACGCACATTGGGAGTAAAAATAGAGCGCACGCTGGCCCGGTCAACGCCGGAAATAAAGAACACCTTATTGGTAATATCTTCCAGCGCATTAAAGTAATCCGGGGTAAACATATTCCCGTCTTTAGCCATCAGCGCAACCAGAACTCTATTCGCGCCGCCAAACTCTTGCTCATGCTTGAGGAAGGTTTGCATGTATTCGTGTTGCAGCGGCAACTGCTTTTTGAACCCGGTTTCAATTTTCAGGTTCATCATGGAAAAGCCCATGAATACAGTTAGCGCAAAAAATAAACCAATAATCAGATAACGAGTGCTGATTAATCCGGTAGCCAATTTGTGCAGCATAGTTTGCTCGGTCTTATCAGTCATTGCTGTTCCCCTGGCTGCCGCTTTGCTTGTTATCTGGGTCGATCATTGCCACCCCTGCAGTACTAGTAAGCAAATACCGTTCTCTGCCAGCTGTGGTAACTGCGGTAAAATCAACGCCACTCTCCACTATTCTTGATGAGAGACTCAAATCATTTTCCATTCCAGCAACCACGGTACCACCCGCACCAACCAGCACAATTTGCTTACGATTCAGAGCGCCCCCCATTAAAGTTGCCTCGGTTCCAGTAGTAAGCTTTGTCCAGCTAGCGGCAAAGTCACAACTCTTAAATGCATTGCCCCGTAAGCCAAAGGTAAGCACACAATTGCTGTTCACAACTAATGCGCCAAACATGGAGCCCTCGTAAGGCAAGCGAACTGCCTGCCAACTCTTGCCCGAATCGCTACTGCGGAAGCCGAAACCGCGCTCTCCCATCATCAATAAGCGATCACCAGGCAAAGCGATAATTGAGTTTAAATGGCATTCCAGCATTTCATAACAACCGAGATCTGCAAATTGCGCCATATAGTCATCTTCATCCGCCTCGCCAACACTAGCCTCAGGGTCGAATAAAGCCTCTATTGTGTCCTCATTAAGGTCGCGAAACTCCCAGTCTTTACCGGCATTACTGGTTTCCATTAACATACCATAGGCGCCAACTGCAAAGCCGTGATTCTGGGTCAGAAAAAGCACATCCATGAAGGCATCACCATCGTTATCCTTATTCTGTATCTCCCAGTTATTGCCGCCATCTGAGCTATACAGGATAGTTGCATCGTGCCCAACCGCCCAAAGCGAGCCTGGCTGGCTAAAGACTGCGGTTAATGTAGATTTTGTTGGCACCGACTGGGCTTGCTCCCAAGTCTCACCGTCGCTGGTAATTAGAATATGCCCGCGTTCACCAACCGCTACCCAGCCTTCATCAGTTTTACTGACATCAAGCAACAGTGAGTTACCTGCTAATGGTTGATGCTCAGCTAAATCTGACTCCTCCGCGTTTGCGTGGATAGCAAATGTAACTAGCAAGATAACACTTATGAAACTAACGCCCTGGGTAAGGGCTTTGAAAGGTCTGATCATATAAATTTCACTCAAGGCCGCAGAAAAAAAGGAGGGACAGTTAATACTGACCCTCCTTGGTTTGGTGCTTAACGCCTACCGCGTTTACGCAATGAAGACGGTGTGAACTGCCCCGGTGTGCCTGATTCTTTGAAATCATAGGTTGGCGAGGAGTTATCTAAGCCGGTAGCCACATAACGACCCGATTGCAGGTCATAGTGGGCCTCTACGGTTGACCAGAAAGTTGGCTGCTCGTAGTAGTTAATGCTGTGGCCTTCAGAGACACGCCATAACTCACCACGCTTGTCGTAATGGTCGACTAACAAGATTTGATAGGAATCTTCATCCAGATAAAAGGTTCTACGCGGATTGATGTGGCGCATACCTTCTTTTAAGCTGGCTTCTACCACCCACATACGGTGTAACTCATAACGCATTAATGCAGGATTAAGATGCCCTGGCATTACAAAATCGTCATAAGAAACTTCATCTGAATGGGCACCATAGGAGTTATAAGGCACATACATTTCTTTCTTGCCAACTAGTTCCCAGTTATACCTGTCCATAGCACCGTTGAACATATCGGTCATGTCGTTAGTACGCAGACCGTCAGAGGCGGTACCAGGATTATCATAAGCAACATTAGGTGCGCGTCTTACCCGACGCTGCCCAGGGTTATATATCCAAGCCTGGCGTTGCTGAACTAGTTGGTCCAGAGTCTCGTGTACCAATAGCACATTGCCCGCCAAACGCGCCGGGGCTTCAACTACTTGATAGAAATAAATCAGCATGTTGTCGATATCGGCAATGGTCAAACCTTCGGTGTAGTACAACCCCAACAGCTCTTCTTTTAAAACAACCACAGAATATTTGCCGCTTGCAGTTGGTGCTATCTGGTTGTTATAACGGATTACCGCAACGCCTTTATACTTCAGCTTATGATTCCACATAAGCTCCTGAGCACTCTCAGGAAATGGGAATGGGAAGCCTTCAGCAACATCTGCCACGCCTTCGCCACCATTTGCCAAGGTGCCTGTTGCAGCGTTTTTAATGGTCATTTCGTAGGTACGCTCTGGAAAAGATGCGCTTCTACGAGTAGGATAGACATCCATGAAATATGTCTCTGGGTACCGTTTTAGCAGGGCTATTTGACCGGCACCTAAATTATCGGCATATTGCTCATAGTTACTGGCATCAATTCGAAATAGCGGCTTATCATCCGGGAATGGATTCTGATGGTGATCGCCAACCTTATAACCAGCCGGTGGCTCAGTAATACCGCCAGTCCAGGCCGGAATGGTGCCAGCTTCATTGCCAGCCCTTTCAGCTCCAACCGGAGTCAGATCCTCGCTTAAGCGATGTACCTGGTCAGGTTTGGCACCCGCAAAGGCTTGTCCAGCTATCAGGCTTATGCCCAAGCCCACCATCAGTACTAGTTTTTTTGTAGTAATCATATCTCTGATCTCCAATTAGAATGAGTAGCGAACATTTGCGGATACAAAGTCACGATCATAAAGCAGGTTCTGACGACCACCCCCAAAGAAGGTGGTATAGCTAAGATCTCCAGTCCAGACATTCAGGTAGTTTATTCCCAGACCCAGAGTTACAGTTTTTCGGCCTTCCACAAAATTACCACCAGGGCCTGGTGCATAACCACTTACATCATGGGCGAAAGCCAACCGTGGTGAGAGGGTAAAGGAAGAGCCAAAGGCACTGTTGTAATCAATTCTGGTAATCAGCCGATAACCCCAACTAAAATCAGTAGCAAAGCCTTTGGTTGCAGTCATTGGGTTACGGAGATTACCAGAGAATACATCTGGACCGCCACCGGTATCTGTACCAGAGCCAGCGAACCGCAACTGTGCTTCAGGCGGCAAATTAGGCACATAAGTTGCGCCGAACTCACCTAGCAAGACCCACTCATCAGCCGCAAACGGGTTATTAGGCCCATACAACTTGGTAACTGTGAACTGTAGCTGATTAACCCCAAGCTTCTCATACCCTTGAATGTAGTCCCCAGGCTGATAATCTCCGAGTTGACTAATAAACCGCATTGGTGGCTGCGGAATCAAAGGGTTCAGAGGTGTTAGGTAAGCAAAAATAATCTCTACTGGATCGATCTGTAGAGGCTGATCCGGGCGATAGCTCCACTCACCCTGCCAGGCCCAAGTTCCAATAGTAGTATTGAAGCTGATACCAAACATTTCTATATCTTCTGGATACTCGACTGTATAGAAACCAGCAGTTGGTACAGCCGCAGTAATGGCATTGGCCGAAACATAAGGCAAACGGGAATGATAATTGAGGTAGTAGAAACCAAACTCAGTATCATTAAGTGCCGGAACAAACCAGCGCAAAGCCATGCCGTATTGGCCGCTATCACTAGCGAAATTATCAGGCCCTCTACGCACTCTGGCGGCAGGAATATCTGGCACCAGGCCAAAACCTAATATCAAACGGTCACCGCCTGGGGTAGCCACATCATTGGCAGAGAAGTAAGCCCCTGCCGGATCTGGGTCAGTCTGCTCAAACTCGAGCATATACAAAGCTTCCAGTGTTACATTCTCAGTCAAACTGAAAGAGCCCCAGAGCATATCTATCGGTAGGAATGCTTCTTTTAACTCTGAGCCTGCAAGACGCAAAGCAGAAACATCAATAGGGTTAATTACATTGATACCACCCTGAATAAAGGTGCTTTCGCCCCAACTTACAACTTGGCGACCAGCGCGAACACTTAATGATCTATCTCCAAAATACCAGTTGCCGTAAACATAGGCATCCAGCATTCTGAATCTTTCACCAACAAACTCTTTGGCGATATCAGTGAGTTTATCGTTATCGGCATTCTCAAAGTCGTAGAAGTAAGTCGCTCGGAAGAAGCCACCGAAGTTATCTCCATAGCGAATATCCAGCTCTGAGGTAACCTTAAACACATTGGTAATCAAGTCACCCTTATCGTAATTTAGATTGCCGTCATCAGCATTGGCCGAAAATCTGCCGGGCGCAGCACGCTGCGCATCTGGCGGAGCCGCCGAAATAAATGGGTTGAAATTCGATTTAGCGACATTGTCGTCATCGCGTTCCTCAACCCGCATAGATGCACCGTAGCTGATCGTAGTATCAAAGCTACCAGACCAGTTGCCCTTGCTGAATTCTATCGCTTGAGCCGAGGTAGCCAACATAGCGCTACCCATTAAGCCAACTAGTATTGTGCGGTGTAAATAATTCATCTTTTTATGCTTCATATTACTATCCCTGGAAATAGTGCCAGCAGTGAATTGCGTATAGTTATTAGTCTGCTTCATATTAGTACCCTCACTCTGTAACTATTACAGAAGGATCGTTAACCACCACCGTGGTACCGGCTGAAACAATTATAGTCGCCATTTGCCCCTGCATTTCAGCAGTAGCGGCGGGTGATGCGGATGGATTCAATATAGAACCATGATCGGCTGGCGGAATAAAACGAACCGCCCCACGAATGCCTCCGGCATCCTGGGTTGTTGCAGTTATTGTTGTCAATCCCATAGCTGCGATCAATGGCTCTGTGCCAGATAGCGGCGCACCAGGAACACTGTTTGGAATGACACCGTCACCAATAACCTCATGCAACAAAATCGAATTCGCTGCTGCTGCCGCCGCTGCCCAGTTTATTGGGTCAGAGGAATCCAGTATTGTTTGAGCAGCCACCGTGTAGGCCTGAAAACCCGGCGAGCCTGGCTCTAACCCTGCACCCGCCAAGCCTGCACGAATACGGTCGCCAAAAGCTTCCGATCCTAGCAATAAATTAACAATCCCACCGCCCGGAACCGAGAGCACCGCGTTGCTCACCAGCGGCTCAACCGCGAGAAAAGAAATACCTGCCATTGCGCCGAAACTATGACCAACGAAATTTATATTACCGCCGTCTAAATCCGGTGTGGCATCCCCATCTACAGAAACCCCAGCAAATATCGTGGCTGCCAGCACCCCAAGATCAATCGAGGCCTGCCGTAAATTATCCCTGCTAGTTAATAAGCTGGATAAGTTAAATGAATGTGTTCCAGAAGAGTCTGTAATGCCATCTGGCCCTGGTGCACCGGTGAGGTTATTAACATAGTCAACATCAAAAGTTCGCTCATTGGCTATCGGGCCGAAGGGAGTGTTTTCAATGTAGAAAGGTGCAAGTTGTGGATCTACCGCTGGCACCACCCCGTGCAACGGTTGATCAATTGCAATGACTACATAGCCCTGCGATGCCATGGTATCAGCGATAGCTAGAGCATCTGTTCGGTTACGGGTAATACCATGCTGAAATATTACTACTGGCCAACCAGCTGCAGGCTTAGCCATAATATTGGGCACGGTAACCAAAACTGGAACAGTCTGCATATCCTGAATAACCGGAATCGGATTAGCCACGGTAATTGCGGTTGAAGCTGGATCTAGCCCAAAACCATCAAATGGCGGGATATAAGCACCCGGCGCAGCGCGCCAGAACTCAGTTAACGGTGCAATCGGATTAGCCTGACTGGGAACCCCGCCATAATATGGCATGGTAATTACACCGATATGAATATCCGCAATACCAGCACCGCCAATAGCCGAGGTATCTAGCCCGGATGGCACAATAGTAGTACCAGCTGGCTGTATTGTAGAGTGGGTAATTTCCATAACCGGAGAAATTGATTGTGTGCTAACAGTCCAGCTAAGAATAATCGTGGAGCGATCAACACCGGCTGCTGCTGCCACTGCTTCTTGGGCATTAGTAATTTGGCGCAGAGGCTCAAGCGCCTGTGCCGTTGCATCGGGAATCAATGGGTCAGTACTATTGCCGTTAGCATCTACCAACGAGGAAGTTCGTTTAGCAATAAAATAGGTTTGATCGGCGGATGCATCATTACCTTGGCTGTCACTAATGCCATCTGTGAACACTGCCATATAGGTAGTCATTTGGTCTAATGGCCGCAATGGGACAATTGCTATTGTGGTGGAGCTGGCCGCCACTGCAACATAATCCTGTCCTGGAACAAGTTCACCAACCAGTCCGTTCGGGGCGATAGTACCGGGTACGGTTGTGACTTCAAATACCCGCACCGAGCTACCAGGAACAACTGATGCTGGATCCAGTCCATTGACACCGGTAAAGTTAGCCGCCCATGGTGCGACTGTACTAAAGCCATCTAGATTACTCAAAGCAACCGCAGGGTCGCTAAAATCAGTCGGGTCAGCTACCGGCACATTCAAAGTGAGGTCCGTTGTTCCAATGAACAACAGGTTGATTGGAAACGGCAGGTTGCCCCCAGTTGGATCAAAAACCGCCGTCAACACCGCAGTTGTATGGCTACCATTGTTATTAACGGCACCAGTGGTTGGTTCGCCGCGATCAGTGCTACTGCCTCCGCACGCGGTTAACAAAGTGACCATAACAGTCAGGAACAGGTAATTTCGTATCTTCATTGTTTTTTCCCTATATAGGAAGATTATTCTCAAGAACTTCATATAATAGTGAGTACTGGCACCTGATTGCAAGCGAACTTCACATTTATTTAACTGAATTCGTTTATTATTTTTTTTAATATAGCTCTAATCAACGGAAAAACTTTGTTTAAATGAGAACAATTCTTACTAACCCCTCAGAATTAAAGACATAAATTAATGATACTAACAAAAACCAATATGCTTGTTTTCGGCGCCCCCATTGGCTGTATTCTAGTTGGAATATTACTTATCTCCTCGGGTTGGCCGACAGCACAGGCGGCCACTCTGGCGATAACTCTCTGGTGTGCGATTTGGTGGATTTTTGAGCCTGTACCAATTCCATTTACCTCGCTTTTACCCATAGCCCTATTTCCTCTGCTAGGGGTGTTGGATGCAAAACAGGTAGCCCAGGCCTACGGGCACTGGCTAATACTGCTGTTGATGGGTGGCTTTATGATTTCCGCGGCCATGGCAAAAAGTGGTGCCCACAGAAGGATTGCTTTGCAGATGCTACACCTGTTTGGTGGTACTAGCGCTACCCGCCTGGTGCTGGGATTTATGGTAGCTGCCGCTATGTTGAGTATGTGGATCTCAAATACTGCGACTACCTTGATGTTATTACCTGTTGCCCTGGCAGTCTTAGAAAAAGCGGAGCGCAAACTGGCTATTCCGTTATTGCTGGGGGTTGCCTATGGAGCTAGCGTCGGTGGTATCGGCACTCCTATTGGAACCCCACCAAATCTGATTTTTATGTCGGTGTATAACGAGCAGATTGGCGGCGAAGTGAATTTTCTTGAATGGATGAGCTGGGGGCTGCCGGTGGTAGTTATATTTATCCCTATTATTGCACTCTGGCTTACCCGGGGCATTCGTCTAAATCAACCGATCGAATTACCCTGCCCGGGCAGTTGGCGGATAGAGGAAACCAGAGTAATGACGGTATTCGCTCTAACCGCAGTCGCCTGGATAACCCGTACCGCACCTTTTGGCGGCTGGCGGACCTGGCTGGATATTCCTGCGGCCAATGATGCTTCGGTAGCTTTACTGGCGGTGGTGCTCTTAGCGGTTATCCCAAATGGTCATACCAAAGATGGTAAAAAACAGCGCCTGCTTGACTGGGATACTGCCAGCCGCATCCCTTGGGGAGTGCTGCTACTATTCTCCGGTGGCCTGACCATCGCCGCAGCCTTTGTCAGCTCAGGGCTTGCTGACACCTTGGCAAACCATCTTTCCGCACTAGCTGAAGTTCCGCCTTATTTAATGATTTTGGGAATTTGTCTGGCGGTTACTTTTCTTACCGAAGTTACCAGCAATACCGCTACCTCAAGTTTACTGATGCCGATACTCGCTGCCACCGCCATTGCCGCACAACTGGACCCCAAACTGCTGATGATACCCGCCGCTTTGAGTGCCTCCTGTGCCTTTATGCTGCCGGTTGCAACGGCTCCGAATGCCATTATCTTTGGTAGTGGTCAGGTGACGGTTAAGCAGATGGCTCGGGAAGGGCTGGTATTGAACTTGATCGGCTCATTGATAATCAGTGTGGTCAGTTATTTTATCCTCTAACCGATTCACCGTACCGAGAGTTCCGGATTAGTACTCACCCGCCGCTGTGTTACGCCTTGCTTTTGGGGATATACAGATCTGTGATGGTCTCCTCGAAAACCTCAGCAGCCATCGCCACCGATTCCGCAAGTGTTGGATGCGGGTGGATGGTAAGACCAATATCTCCAGCTTCACTACCCATTTCGATGGCCAACGCACATTCGGAAATCAGCTCCCCGGCATTTACCCCGACAATTGCTGCTCCAAGAATACGCTTACTCACCGGATCGAATAATAACTTAGTGAAGCCTTCACTGCGGGCAATACTTAAGGCGCGACCGGAAGCAGCCCAAGGGAACTTGCCTAATTCATAGGCTATATCTTTGGCTTTAGCTTCGTTCTCAGTCAATCCCACCCAGGCTATCTCCGGGTCGGTATAGGCCACCGAAGGAATCACCCGGGCATCGAAGAAAGATTTCTCACCAGCACAAACCTCGGCTGCAACTTTTGCTTCATGGGTGGCTTTATGCGCCAACATCGGTTGACCGACTATATCGCCAATCGCAAAGATATTTGCCTGGCTGGTTTGCATTTGCTTATTAACCTGAATAAACCCTTGCTCATCAACTACCACGCCAGCTTTATCTGCACCAATTAAAGCACCATTAGGTTTACGCCCAACAGCTACCAGTACCCGTTCGAAATCAAGCTTCTCGGGGACACCTTTGCCACTAAGCTGAACTTCTAGAGCAGTTTTACCGGCTTCAACTTTTTCTACTCTGGCATTTAAGTAAATCGCTTCCATGCGGCCTTTTAAACGCCGTTGCAATGGGCGCAACAAGTCCTTGTCAGCACCAGGAATTAACTGATCCTGCATTTCCACTATGGTTACCTTGCTCCCCAGAGCCCGATATACAGTCGCCATTTCCAGACCAATAATGCCGCCACCTATAACTAACAATCTGGCTGGAATATCTTCCAACTCCAGCGCCCCGGTAGAATCCATCAACCGCGAGTCATCCCACGGCATGCCGGGAATTTTAACTGCTTGCGAGCCAGCGGCAATAATACAGCGAGCAAAGCTAAGTGACTGTAAACCATCATCACCGGCTACCATCAGGGTGTTTTTATCAGTAAATTTACCGTGCCCAAAGATCACCGTTACCTGCCGCTGCTGCGCCATCTTAGCCAGACCACCCGTTAGTTGAGAAATTACCGAACGCTTCCAGCCACGGAGCTGCTCAAGGTCAATTGTGGGTTCACCAAAACTAACCCCATGAGCTGCCATAGATGCTGCTTCATCAATTACTTGAGCTGTGTGCAACAGGGCTTTGGATGGAATGCAGCCAACATTTAAGCACACCCCGCCTAAACTAGAGTAGCGCTCAACCAACGCAACTTTCAAACCTAGGTCAGCGGCCCGAAATGCGGCGGTGTAGCCCCCGGGGCCGGCCCCCAGCACTACCAAGTCATAGTCAAAATCATTTGCTTCATTAACATCATTTGCAGCGCTAGCAGATGGCTCAACTGCTACGGCAACTTGTTCGGCAGCCTCGGGTTCTGGTTCTGGTTCTGGTTCTGGTTCTGGTTCTGGTTCTGGTTCTGGTTCTGGTTCTGGTTCTGGTTCTGGTTCTGGTTCTGGTTCTGGTTCTGGTTCTGGTTCTG